>CAMBBT010000045.1 GCA_945864455.1 Polynucleobacter meluiroseus
TGCTGCCGACGCTACTAAATTTGCCGAGCGAAACAAGCGAGCCGAAATCACGATATCGGTAGGCTTTTAAGGGCTTGCCATGCACAATATTTTCAATTTGAGCAAATAAATGGGAGGCTTGTTGGTGTGCTGCTTGAGCACGCGGAGGAACGATCCCCCCTTTTCCACCGTTTGCTTCAGGCCAAGGACAGGCAGCACAATCACCCATCGCAAAGATATGAGAATCACGCGTGGTTTGTAGTGTTGGGAAAACCACCAATTGATTTGCACGGTTACTTTCTAAGCCACCAATTTCATGTAAAAAATCAGGTGCCTTCACGCCAGCAGCCCAAACAATTAATTCAGCAGGAATCTCCACCCCGTCAGCGAGGCGCAGCTTATATGAAAAAACCTCTTCTACTTTTGCATTGGCAATCACTTCTACCCCAAGATCTACTAGCAGTGTTTGCGCTGCTGCAGAAACTCTTTCAGGAAGTGCTGGCAATATCCGTGGCGCGGCCTCAATCAGGATGACCTTCATGTCTTTATCTGGATCAACTCGGTCCATACCATACGAGATGACCTGACGGGTTGTGCGATGTAATTCTGCAGCAAGCTCCACACCCGTTGCGCCGGCGCCAATAATGGCTACCTTCAGTTGATTTAATGCCAAAGGAGCAAGCTGTGATTGCGCTCTTAAGCAAGCATTAATCATACGCAAATGAAATCGCTTAGCATCCGCCAAAGACTCTAAGCGCTGTGCATACTTTTCTACACCTGGAGTACCAAAGTCATTCGTTAAGCTACCAATCGCAATGATCAAGGTATCGTAAGGAATCAATCGCTCAGGCGTCACGGATTCTCCCGAGTCATCCAAAAATGGACCAATCCGAATTTCTTTTTTCTCTCGATTAATATCGATCAGCTCGCCAATCCGAAATGCAAAATGATGCCAATGCGCTTGGGCGATGTAATCTAACTCTTGATCGGCAAGATCCATGATCCCTGCTGCAACTTCATGAAGTTTAGGCTTCCAGATATGCGTGCGATTTTTATCCACCAAAGTGACGCTGATTTTTTGAGAGCTGGGCTTTGCAGATCCGTAGCGGTTGCCAAGCTTTGTAGCTAGCTCTAAGCCTCCAGCACCACCCCCTACTATGACTACCTTGTGAACCTGACTCATGCCTTTACCTTAACTAGTTTTAACTTGCATTACTTAATCCCACCGTCATACCACCGCAAACATAGAGCGTTTGACCAGTAGTAAAACTCGAGCGATCATCCAATAAATAAGCTGCTGCGTGTGCAATATCTTCTGGCTGACCCATTCTTTTGACGGGAATGTTTTCAATAATTTTGATTGTCTTTGGGGCGTTTGGTGGATTGCCTGAGGTAAATAATTCTGTCGCAATTGGCCCAGGCCCAATGGCATTAACAGTAATGCCATATTGAGCAAGCTCCAGAGCCCAGGTTCTCGTCATTCCCTGCAATCCTGCTTTCATGGCAGCGTAGGCGGTACGCTCCTCTTTACCTAGTGCTGCGCGACTTGCAATATTCACTATCCGTCCGAAGTTTTCTTGTCGCATCTGGGGAAGCAATTGCTGGGCCAGAACCATGGGCGCCTTTAGGTTTAGAGCGTAGACAGCATCAAAGTCCTCTGCACTCACATCCTCCAGAGCGCCTGGCTTAATAATCCCGGCATTATTTACCAACCTCAATACTTTACTGCGACTGGTGATCTCTTGAAGAAGCTTCCTTAGAGCATCACTGTGCGTAATATCAATTTGATGAAATTCCTCATCTTTTAACAAGCTCGGTGGGGCTAACTTATCCAAGTTAATGACTTGATAACCATCCTGAGTTAATCGCGTTGCAATAGCCCTACCGATTCCGCGACTCGCGCCAGTAATCAATACCTTCTTTTGGATATCCACCCAGCTAGCCTACTATCATTGTATTCAATCTACTGTAGCGCCAGAAGATTTCACCACTTTTTCCCATTTCTGAGTTTCATTGGCGATGACTTTTCCAAAATCTTCTGGTGTTCCCGCAATCGGTACGCCACCCAAATCCGCTAAACGCTTCAACATCTTTGGGTCTGCTAACAGTTGATTCATCGCAGTATTGACTTTGATAATAGCCTCGCGTGGGGACCCTTTGGGCATTGAAAGGCCAAACCAAGCAGTTGCCTCGTAACCAGGCACCGTCTCTGCAACTGTTGGCACATTGGGTAATGAAGGTTCAACCGCAACTGATGTTACTGCCAGCGCCCGAATTCTTCCGTCTTTAATAAATCCAGCGGATGAAGGTAAATTATCAAACAGGACCTGCACCTGTCCACCCATCAGATCAGTTAAGGCAGGACCCGCACCCTTATAAGGGATATGGGTCATCTTGCAGCCCGTCATCGATTTGAATAGCTCACCCGATAGATGGACTGAGGTTCCGCTTCCGGAAGATGCCATATTCACTTTGGTGGGATTGGCCTTGCAATACTCAATAAACTCTGCGACGGTCTTGACTGGCATGCCATTGGTAACCACCATCACGTTAGGTGTGCGCATAATACCCGCTACCGGGGCTGTATCGTTGATAAAGTTATATGACAAGTTTTTATACAGGGTAGCGTTAATGCCATTAGCTGGATTAGTTAAGTGCAAGGTATAACCATCGGGCGGTGATTTAATTACAAACTCAGTGCCAATATTATTTCCGCCGCCTGGCTTATTTTCAACAACAACAGGAACGCCTAATTTTTCTGATAAGCCCTGGATAATAATTCTGGCCAGTACATCAGTAGTGCCGCCTGGAGGGTATGGAACTACTAAGCGAATGGGTTTTTCGGGATATGGTGCTGCAGTAGTAATACTAGAAAAAAAAGTTAGGCAACCCAACAATAATGCAGCGTAAGCTGAAATATGGTGCATGTTTACTCTCCTTTAATGAATGGCGAACAAATGTATTCAGGAACTATTTTGAATGGACTTACAAGGACTTGCATATAGGGGGTTTCCTCTGTGCATATAGCGTTTTTTGCTCAAAAGCGTGTGCCAGCTGCAAAATACCAAAATCATCGCGGTGACGTCCCACAATCTGTAGCCCTACAGGAAGCCCGTTTTCCGTAAATCCCGCTGGTACTGAAATCGCTGGGTTTCCGAGGGCGCTAATGAGGTAGCACGTTTTTTGCCATTCAATATAGGTATTCATTTTGATACCGTTAATTTGGGCTGGATACTCTTCCTCAATGGAAAAAGGTGCCACTTGAGATACAGGTAAGACTAAAAATTCATACTTCTGAAAGAACTCTCGCATACGGTGGTAGAGCTCAGTACGCTTAGCTTCTGCTCGCGCTAATTGGGGGCCAGTAATTGGCAAGCCCTGCTCTGCATTCCAAATCACCGTGTCTTTAATCTGATTACGATGCTCTTTTAATAAAGGCGTAATGCGCAGCTCTGTTCTCCAGGCACGCCAGAGCATAAAGATTTCATCTGCCTCAGCAATACTGGGCTCATCGTTGATCACATCACAACCCATCTCCTGAAACACTGCCCGTGATGACTCCACTACTCTGGCTACTTCTGACTCAACCGGTAAGCCCCCTAAGTTGGCACTAAAAGCCACTTTGCAGCCTTTAAAAGATCTTTCTAAAGGGCTTAAAAAGATCTCTCCTGGGGCCTCTAAGGAAATCGGTGAGCGATCATCAGGCCCGGACATTGCAGCCATGGCTAATGCCAAATCCTGAACCGAGCGTGCCATAGGGCCTGAAACACTCATCGTTTGCCAACCCAATGATTCGGGCCATGATGGCACCCTACCAACCGAGGGTCTTATTCCAACAAGATTACAAAAGCTGGCTGGATTGCGGAGTGAACCACCTAAATCAGTACCATCAGCCAATGCAATCATGCCGCTTGCTAAAGCAACAGCACCGCCCCCTGAAGAGCCTCCACAGGTCTTAGTCAAGTCATATGGATTAGGCGTAGAGCCAAAAACAGCATTAAAGGTCTGGCTACCAGCACCAAACTCTGGTGTATTGGTTTTCCCCAGACTAATAGCGCCGGCTTTCTTTAAGCGTTCGACCGGTAAGGAATCCACATCGGGCACAAAATCTTGATATACAAGAGATCCAAAGGTAGTTCTCACGCCACGGGTTAAAAATAAATCTTTATGGGCTACTGGCAATCCATGCAGAATGCCGACAGATTCATTTGCAGCAATTTTTTGATCTGCATTAACAGCCTGCGCCATTGCAGATTCGGCTGTTAGGGTAACAATCGCATTTAAGGTGGGATTAAGGCGCTCAATCTGGTCTAAATGCGCACCAATGACCTGCTGAACTGAGATCTTTTTTAATCGAATGAGTTTGGATAACTCAGTAGCAGATACAAAACACAAATCATCATTCAGCATTAGAAAGAGCCCCTAATTTTTATTTTTATTGACGTAGTATATGCGACTGCGTTTTGGGCTCTTTAGGGCGAAATTCAATGGGATAGCCTCTGGCTACTCAAGAACGTCCAACACTTTGCTGAGCGAGGGACCCTCGTAGTTCGGTTTTTCACCAATCTCTTCAAACGGATGCCCAAGGCGATTGACCCAAAAAACATCGAAACCATACCACTTAGCCGCCAGAGCATCCCAAGCATTGCTAGAAACAAACAGAATTTCTTCTTTTTTGACGGGGAAGGCTTTTAATAGTAGCTCATAGGCTTGCGGGGCAGTCTTAAATAAACGGACATCCTCAATCGTCACGACTTTATCGAGATAAGGCTTTAAACCATTGCTCTGTACTACGGTAGCAAGCATCTTTCTACTACCATTAGACAAGATTGCAGTAGAGATCCCTTTTTCTTTGATGGTTTTCACAACGGTTAGGCTATCTTCAAAACCAGTGAGCTTGGCATACTGATCCATCAATCGCTTCTCATATTCAGGGGTGAGATTTAATCCCATCCGCTTACAAACATAGTGCAATGAGCGAATCGTTAATTCCCAAAATGAGAGATAGTGTTTACTGCCAGCTGGTTTAGGGTCACTCATCGTGACAAGACGCGTGTATTCAATTTGACGATCACGCCACATCAAAGAAAATGCTTGGCCATGACCCGGAAAGAGCTCTTCTGCTAGTTGACCCATGGAATACACATCAAACAATGTGCCATAGGCATCAAAGGCAATAAGTTTATACATGCCGTCTTTTACTTTTGATTAAGAATTTCTATTATCGTTTGAAACGCTATTTGATGTATCAAGAGCCTTGATACTGATTTTGGTGTTCAGTGAAATCAGCTCAGTTTAATCTTCAAAAGATTTTTTTAGGCGCAAGATAAAAAGAGCCACAAGACCTACTAGCATTACATACAGCGAGATTAAAACTGCTCCCTTGCTATGGGCATAGCTAAAACTAGAGTAGGCTAAATAAGCAGATGCCATACAGAATATCAATGGGGTGATTGGATATAGCGGTACAGAAAATACCCGAGTTTTTTGATCCTTTGCTCGCAGAATAAACAGGCTAATACCCACTAAGAGCAAGAAGCTCCAAAATACAGGAGCAGTAAATTCCACCATGGCTTCAAAACCATCACTCTGTAAAGCCCCAAATCCAACCAAGGCGAGACTAATAACACCTTGCACCAGAAAGGCAAAACGAGGTGTGCCACGAGAGGATTCCCAATGGGCCATTTTACGAAGGCCATGCCAATCTTCACCCATAGCAAAGTTGGTACGGGCGCCAACAATCATCGTGGCGTTAATGCTAGTGAGCGCAGCAACCCCTACAAAAAGACCAAGTAACTTTTCACCAATTGGGCCAAATGCCAGCCCAAGTAAATCAGCAGACGCTGCTTTACTATTTGCCAACCGTTCTAAGCCTAAACCGTTAATCAATGCTATGTTGACTAAAAGATAAATAATCGAGATGATTGAAAGACTGAAAACAATTACTCGCACAATGGTGTGTACGGTTCCTTTTAGTTCGGCTGAAATGTAAGCAGACTCATTCCAACCACCAAAAGTGAGTAAGACAAAAACCATTGCCAAACCCAACATGCCAAATTGCGGCGTACTAGAAAATAATGGAGGATTAATAACGGGTGGAAGCGGAGAAGTAAAAAAACCAAAGCCAGCAATAATGATGGCTATCAGACCAGAAATTTCTAAAACCGTTAATGCAGTCTGTATGTTGGCTGATGCTTCAATACCAACTAGGTTAATTATTGTTAGCCCTATAACGATGACAACTGCCCAGTAGATCACTGAGTGTGGCCCTAAAGGGACTACCTTCGTCATGTAATCACCAAAGACAAAAGCAAGCAATGCAATTGATCCAGTATTGATCACCATCGCTTTAGCCCAGCCATACAAGAAGGAAATATTCTTGCCATAAGCCCGAGTTAAAAAGTGATAGTCACCACCGGCATGAGGGTAAAGAGTTGCCAGTTCGGCATAACAAAGGGCACCGGCAAGGGAGATAATTGCTCCACCAACCCAAAGTGCAAGAGCCCAACCCACATCTCCAGTAATCGAAGCTACTAGGGATGGAGTTTTAAAGATGCCGGCACCAATGACAATGCCGACAATAATAGCAACAGCCCCTAGGGGGCTGAGTAAGCGCTGAGGCGAAGCCCCTGAACCATTAGCTGACATCCGCTAAAATCTTAAAGGCGCTTACCAGTAATCACGTTATTGTTGTAAGACCTACTTTTATAGACACCCTTGATCTCGTTATTATTTACAGCCAATATTACAAAATGTGAACTCTTGTCACGGTCAAGGTATGTGAAGCTAAGAGTTGCACCATCTAATTTAGGATTCAGAAGGGGTTGCGAGGTATTACCAATTTGAAGGGTGCCGCCTATTTTTTGATAATGTTGAGACAGTTTTAAAATTGTCCTATCTGGCTCCATACCTGAAATTACCCACTCTCCCCCTACTTGAGCAGGTACAACCCAATAGAAGGCTTTGGCTGGACTATCGATTTCAAGATCTGCATCCCAATCGCCCATATTAAATGCGTGGGATGTCACTCGGGTACCAGGCTTCATCTTTAATATAGTAGGACGTAAGGTAAGGTTTAGTTCAGGTAATAAATACATAGTGACCACGGTTGCCTTACTAAAATCTTCTACAAAGATATCGCCATTAATAATCTTCACGCGATCAGCAACCCCAGAACGATCGACATTACGCTGGGCTAATTTCGCCATTTCTGGATTAAATTCAATTCCAACAGCTCGCGCACCAAAATCTTTCGCTGCTGCAATTGCAATTCTGCCATCACCAGAACCAAGGTCATAAACTAAATCATTTGAATTCACTTTGGCAGTTTTCAACATGATGGCAAGTAATTCATTGGTGGTTGGTACCCAAATCACGTCTTTACCATCTTGGCCAACCCGAGGCGTATATTTATCATCGCCGCCATCCAAGATGTTTTGTGCAAATGAATTTAGAGCAAAAAAGGCGCTAAGAAGAATGAACCAAACTTTAAAATACTTCATATAATTTCCATCAAAAAGAAAGTAATAAGATGATTTCTTATCTATTACTGGTCAAAGAACAGCACATAATAAAATAAATTTGCTGATCTGCCCTAAAAATCTTGGGATACTCATAAAATGTGTTTTTCGGCGAAATCCGCCCTCAGGGAGGTTTTTGATGCAGGAAAAACATTTTCAATCAAAATTTATGCCTAAAACTGTCATAAATACTTGAATAAGGGGTTAATTTACCCTACGATAAAAAGCCTTCCTATTTCACTTAATTACTAGAGGACTGCACGTATGAGCAAGAATAAGACCATCAAAAAACTAACCAAGAAGTTGGGAAAGTTAGATTCTTCCAAAGAAAAAGTAACAAAGAAATTGGTCAAAGCAACCGAATTAAAGGCTGCTAAAACCGCAAAGAAAGCAGCTGCTAAGACAGCGACGAGCAAAAAAACTGCCTCCAAGAAAACTGCCTCCAAGAAAACTGCCACCAAGAAAACTGCTGCCAAAAAAGCATCCGCCCCAACTACTTCATCTAGCGAAGCCTAATCATTGAGCAAGGATTCTAAAGAGCTTAATCACAGTACTGATTACGAAGCTCAGCTAAGGCTATTGCAAATTGAATTAGTTAAGCTGCAACGTCAGATTATTTCTAGTGGAATGCGTTTATTAGTAATTTTAGAGGGTCGCGATACTGCCGGAAAAGATGGCACTATCAAGCGCATTACTGAGCACCTCAGTCCACGCGAGACAAAAGTCATAGCGCTAGGTAAACCCACCTCTCGTGAGGAAGGGGAATGGTATTTTCAAAGATACGTTGCCCAACTTCCTTCGGTTGGTGAATTTACCGTATTTAACCGCAGCTGGTATAACCGCGCGGGCGTTGAAAAAGTCATGGGGTTTTGTACTAATACTCAATATAAGCAATTTATGGGGTCCGTCAATGAGTTTGAGGGTTTACTTGTTGATGCAGGTATTCAGATCGTGAAGTACTACCTAGATATTGATAAAAAAGAACAGGCCGAACGCCTTGAAAGTAGAAAAACAGACCCATTAAAGCAATGGAAAACTAGCCCCATTGATGAGCAGGCTCAGCATAAATGGGATGCCTATAGCATCGCGCGTGATCTGATGTTGGCGCAGACTAGTACGGAAAAAGCCCCTTGGATTGTTGTGAATGCAAACCGCAAAAAACATACTCACTTAAATCTCATTCGAGATCTCTTGTCTAGAATGAGCTATGTAGGTAAAGATGAAAAGATTTTAGTTGCTGATCCTGAGATTGTGATGCCCTGCCCGCCTCTTGAAAAGAAGTCGCCCAAGCTTGCTCCCTAATCTTTTAGAGAGTTTGCTTGCCCAGAATAATACGATCGTGCAATCTAAGCCTTAGAAGCTTTAAAAATAGGCTGTTGTGGATTTTGTAAGTTTACCGACAAGACGGAATACATAGCTGTGACACCCACAAAACATCACAACGCCTCGCATTGCGGGGCTATTTTATTTACTTAAGCAGATGATTTGGGCAGCCTGCTATATTTCTAGGCCTTTTGGAATGCTTTTTGAAGTTAATATAAATACAGGTATCAACTGAGAATATGCTTAAAAAAAGTAATCAACTAATCAAGAGGTATATAAATTTATTCATCTTTTAAGTTAAAAACCTCTTCAGTTATCGGTGTATGTGTAGAGATGAAGCACACGTCCTTTTTGTATTGAAAAGCGGATATCTTGACTTCAAACCATCTTCTGTCGTCAATACTATGACAAGGATATTTAATCTTAAAACTTTTTCTATTGTCATCAATCACTTCACGAATCGATTTTGCTACTATCTGCGCCTCTGCTGAGTCTGGCCCTTTAGCTCTTTTACAAACTTCAAGATAATTGATTCCCTCGCACCCCAGGTTTCCATCTTTAAGTTTTGGATAAATCATGGCAGCGGCACGCCACGCACTATTGACGAAAATAATGACGCCGTCTTTATCTAAAATAGCAGTCAAGGGTGAAGAAAAATTGATCGCAGCCTGGGCCAAGCTTTCTTTTTGTCGAATGGCATAGGCATCTTGAGTGGCAACCTCTTTCAGACTCTTGCCCTTTAGATGAGGGTGGGCATCTTCAAGCCCGCTAGTTAAATAAATAAAAGAAGCGTCTAAATTAAGCCAGCTAATTAAGGTCTTCAGTCTAGCTGAATTAGGCAGTGATTGACCATTAATCCACTTTCTAGCTGATTCGCGAGAGATGGGGTCTGACTGAATATTTCGAAAATTAAATTCAATTGCCAGTTTATTGGCTGTAGGTATCTCACCAAACCGATTGATGAGCCCTGCCCTTAAGGCCAAATGAAAACGTTCGATTACAAATTGATTGATAGTAATAACTCCTTACCTGAGTCGCCCCCTTGTTAGCCCTACCATCATGTTCCTTTAAGAGCTATAAATCAGATAATTGATGAAATTTATTCACTTATTCATAATTTGCCAACTTGAACTTGGCAATAAGTCATGAATTAAGACTAACTTAGTAAAAATGAGGACAAATTCGCTAAAGGGCCCTGAAATGAGTGAGCTTACACACGCAATCGTATTAGAAAGACTAGAAGCAGGAAACTCAATCAATCTTCTCGATATGAAAAATCTATCTTATGCAGATCTTAATAAGTTATTTGAAGATATCAAATATTGGAAGGTCTATGGAAACGTCGACACAAAAGTTAATGCTTTAAAGCGATAATAAAGATCATACAAGAACATAAAACTTACTTTGCTCCAGACCTTAAAAATAATAAGGAGCTAACCCCTATTTCCTTGACTTTGCAGGAGACAACGCTGGTGAATTTGACTATTAATAGTCGTGATCTTGAAGTTACCCCTGCTATGCGCATGCATATCGAAAGTGGCATGGAAAAGATCCGTAAGCATTTTGATCATGTGATTGACGCTACTGTCTTTTTTATGATTGATAACGCTACTGAAAAAGCCTTACGTCATACAGCAGAACTAACGATTCACCTTAAAGGAAAAGAGCTCTACGCAGAAGCCCATAACGAAGATCTTTACCATGCGATTGATGCTGTAGTAAACAAGTTAGAACGCCAAGTCGCAAAACACAAAGAGAAGACGCAAGATCACCATCACGAAAAACTATCTGATCAAGAATTTTAGCTTTGGTAAATCATATGAATACGCTACTTGATATTTTCACCACAGAGTGCATTGCTACAAATAGTCCTGCTAGAAATAGGGATGAAGCTTTTGCTGTTGCAGGCGATCTCTTTCAGAGTCGATTAGGGGTAAGCTCAAGCTCCATAGTCCGCTGCTTAAATATCCGTGAGAACTTAAGTTCTACCGCCCTTGGTTCTGGGGTCGGAATACCCCATGGGATGGTCACTGGAATTCAAATACCTGTTGGATGCCTTATCAAGTTAGCTAAGCCTATAGATTTTGCTTCACCAGATGAGGATAAAATCAGCATTCTCATTATTTTACTTTTTCCTGAAATACCAACATATGAACAATTACAGATCTTATCTTGTCTTGGACAACGATTATTAGATGTTGACGTTAGGGAAAAAATAATATCTGAACAACGCACTGAGAAAATAATTCAGCTACTTGATCTTACGATAGACTTTGAAGAGACCCTGAAAACTCAAGAATCACACAGTGGCTTTAAACATTACATTACATCAAGTAATCAAGACATCCAAGACTATCTTGAAGAATGGGCAGCACTAGAGCATCGTCCCGCACAGAGCATGCATTAGGACCAATAGGCGGTCGAATAGTTTGATGTGGAGGTCGTCAAGTGGGGGAATTTTACTGTGCCCGATTTTTCTCAAGTTGCGTATTTACTAGGGTGACTACATCATCAATGATTGAAAAATTCTTACCTTTGTGTTTAGCAATAGATTGCACTAATTTATCAACCCGCTCAATATTCTTTGCCCCGCCATACAAAGCTCTTGCTGCAGAAGATGGATTGGCTAAGCTGTTGGCTGCAGCTGCATACTTTTCAAAAGGCACTAAATCATTAAGATCGGCACCAAGAGATATACACAAGTCTCTCACCCAATCGTACGTTAATTGAGATGTCTTCATGTCAGAATGAACAGCTTCTTTGATTGGACGCATACCTTCAGGAGTAATGCAGCGGTAATTACCTGTCATTA
>CAMBBT010000046.1 GCA_945864455.1 Polynucleobacter meluiroseus
GCCAAGTCGCCAACCATGTTGTTGCCAGCAAATACAGTACCAGCGATGATGGTGTGGATGCCTGTGAGCTGACGACCAATATTAACTGTACCAAATGCGTTGTTGGTTAAGCCAACGATGCTAGTACGCACACCAGTTGTTGATTGACCAGCCATACCTGTATAAGCCGCTGTATCAGTAGCGCCTGTTCCTGGAGTAACACCATACTCCAAGTTAAAGGTAGCTGATGTGCCGCCGCCCATAGCTTCGATACCACGGAAACCTAAACGGCTTGATGCTTGTGCACCGCCAGTAAAGCCACCAGTGGTGGTGTTTGTTTTTGCGCCTGCGGTTGTGGTAGCGGTATCTTTAGCGTTGTAACCACCGTCGTATAAACCATAAACAGTCACTGAGGACTGTGCTTGAGCTGCACCAGCAAATGCTGTTACCGCTGCGATTGCGAATAGCGATTTTTTCATTCTTTAAATCTCCAAAAATTAAAATTAATGCCCAAAAAAAATCGGGACTCATGAATTTTGCTTCTTTTGCCCTTCTAGACTGGGGGTAAGGGTATTTAGGAGCCATTTTTGCTTGTCAAAAGGTAGTTTTTTGGCTTTCTTCGTTGTATCTCGGCAACAAGACCTTTGTTTTCTGTCTTTTAAGACCTCTAGATGACAAAATTGTCATATGGCAAGTCGCGAATTCTTAAAAATCCTCAGTTCAGCCCGTTTTGGTGATGTATTAGCGCAACAAAAATTGGCACAAGCTTATATGACTGGGGCATTTAAAACCCCAATTCAGCCCAGTAATGCCTTAATTTGGCTTGAAAAATCTTATTTTTCTATTATAAATCAAGGACTTGAGAAAAATTACTCCAATCAGCCTGAAGTTTCTAGTCTTTTAGAGCAAGTCTCCAGCATTCCCTTGGTGGAGACCTTCAACTCACCTGCTTTTGGCTTTGGTTGGAGATCCTTTTGGGAGTTAGCCGAAAAAACGGCTCAGGGCACCTCCAGTCTGGAAGCAAAGTGGCAGCTCGCTAATCTTTTAATTAACCCAGCGAATCAAGAGACGCAGTCTCAGTTAATCAATTGGCTAGAGAAAACAGTAACTACATCCTCAGTTGAAAAAATTGTCAGTGCCGATTTTGGTGATCTTCAAAAACTTGCTAGAAAATATTTGCAAGAGCTCTCTGAAATAGATTCTCCCTTCACTAGTTCCGCTAAAGAATTACTGATTAAGCTTCAACCCAAAAATGAGGCCCTTTCCTCTTTATGGAGTGCCTGGCTTGAGGAAAAAAATGAAGATGCTCTACTACAAGCTGCAGAACTTGGACTCACCGTTGCAAAATTGACACTGGGATTACGTCTCGCGCAGTTAGATGGTGGGGATACTAAATCCAATGCCTCGCTTAAAAAAGCAGTGTATTGGTTAGAGCTTGCAGCCAAAGATGGGGATCGTCACGCTTGGTATGTTCTTGGTGAAATTTATCGTCGCCCTCAATTCTCAAGATATAACGCCACAGAAAGCGATCGCTGTTTTGATCGCGCTGCAGATTTAGGGCACGCACAAGCGCAACTGCGTAAAGGTGCGAACCTTTGGCGCAAGCGAGAAAAGTCTGAAGAAAAGGTGCGAGGCTTGCAAGCTTCTTATTGGGTTTGGCAAGCGCATCAACAAGGCGTTGCAGAAGCTAAAGCATTGCTTAGCAAAATTTTGGAGGTCTACCCCAATCCCAAATCCAACGAATGGTTTGAACTGGCACACCTTGCCGAGTGCGCCATTAATCGTCATGCTGAACATAAATTAGATGAAGATTGGTTGTTGCTGTGCCATCGCATCATTATTGCCAATCAATTTAACTTCAGTAAAGCAGAATTACTCCTCTGCGAAGTAGGTCAACTACAACATGAGCACTGCGTAGTAGTTGATATTCGCTGGGAGTTGCCCAAGATTTTGCCGCGGCTCATTCAGATTGATACGATTCAACAACGTCGCACTCTCTTAGCTGCAGGTAAAGTATTTGCTACTTCTGATGTAGAGATCGAAGGTAACTTGCGACAAAGGCGCTATCGCTTTGATCGCGTTACCAACTGGCTAACGGATACTTTTGCTAAGAGCTCTAAAAATCAGGCTGATGCTGAGCTAGCTTGATCTTCTTTAGTTGCACCATCATCCGCAGGCTTAGGGATATAGAAACGGGCGATAAATAAACCTAGCTCGTATAGCAGCGTCATCGGTATCGCTAGCAGTAGTTGAGAGAGCACATCAGGTGGAGTAACCACAGCTGAGATTACAAAGGCGCCCACAATCACATAGGGACGAATCTCTCTGAGCTTGGCCAATGGCACTATACCCATCCGCACTAAGACAACCACTACTACAGGCACTTCAAACGTAATGCCAAAAGCCAAAAAGGTATTCATAGCAAAGCTTAGGTATTTATCGATATCCGTAGACATCTCTGCGCCCAGCGGGGCGTTATAGCTAGCCATGAAATTAAATACCGTTGGGAATACTAAGAAATAAGCAAAGGCCATACCAAAGATAAACAGGCTGTAGCTACTCACCACTAATGGCACGACCAACTTACGCTCATGTTGATATAAACCGGGGGCAATGAAAGCCCATAGCTGATAAATCACTACTGGCAAAGCAATTAGAAAAGCAACCCACATGGTTACCTTCATGGGTACAAAGAAAGAGCCAGTAACATCCGTGACGATCATCTTACCGCCTGCTGGCAATGAATCGAGTAGTGGCTGTGCAAATAAATGAAAAATATCAGGCGCCCAATAAACCAGGCTAACGAATACAATAATAATTGCTAAAGCGGATTTGATAACACGATCACGCAGCTCAAATAAATGCGAGAGGAAAGACTCTTGCAATCCTGAATCTTCAGTGGAATTATTTTCTGACATGCGAAAGTATTTTTATTCTTGTTATATTTATTTGACAGCGCTGTGATGAAAGCGCTTCATTCTGGCAGCGCCCGATTGAACGCGGGTGCGCACCCCTGCTGAACGTTTAAACCAAATGGGTCTAGCTGCCCGTCTAACGCCCCAGCTATTTCTGCCTTGACGCTTGGTCTTATCCCATACCGCTCTTTCATCGACAGGCAACTTCCCGAAGTTGGTTTCAAAAATATCGGCCTGATCACTAAGGCTGGTATTGGCTTCTTGGACTGTTGAATGAATACTGCTCTCAACCTCTTTGAGTGCAGATGCGCTTTCTTCACGGAGCTTTTTAAATTCCTCAACTTCCATCTGGCGATTAACTTCAGATTTAAGGTCGGCCATATAGCGCTGAGCTCGGCCAAATAAATTACCCGCCATGCGAGCAATTTTTGGTAGGCGCTCTGGGCCCACGACAATCAAAGCAACTACTGCGATGAGCGCAAGCTTTGAAACACCAAGATCAATCATTTCAGCAGTCTTCTAAAAACTACAAGAATTTCTATTGCACTATCAAAAATCACTTGTTAATGTCTTTAGCTTGCACATCAACAGTCTTTTCTGCAGTTGCAGTAGCAGCTTGCTGGATTTGCTCTTTAGACTCCTCGCCTGGCTTTATTCCATCTTTAAAGCCTTTTACAGCGCCACCCAAATCTTGGCCAATGTTGCGCAATTTCTTGGTACCAAATACCAACATCACGATGACCAAAACAATTAACCAATGCCAAATGCTAAATGAGCCCATTTTGAATCTCCTTGGATTATTTTTTCCAAGGGCGCGGACCGCCCATCACATGCAAATGCAAGTGATAAACCTCCTGCCCTCCATCTGCACCATTATTCACCATTAAGCGAAAGCCGCCATCCTTACCAGGACGGCAACCTTGCTCTTTGGCAAGACGGGGTGCTAATTCCATCATTCTACCCAGCAAAGGGGCATCAATGCTTTCTACTGACTCCAACATGGGTATATGTTTCTTGGGAATCATCAGAAAATGCACTGGCGCAGCAGGATTGATGTCCTTAAATACGTAGATTTCATCATCCTCGTAGACCTTCTGGGATGGGATTAAGCCTTGTGAAATCTTGCAAAACAGGCAATTTGGATCGTATGACATGATTTATTCCGAATTTACTCTTTACCAGTTGCTTTTCTAGCGGCCTTTTCTTCGATTCCTGAGCTACCCAAGCGGCGATCTAGCTCTGCAATCACATCTTCTGGACGTAATTTAAATTGTGACAAGGCAATTAGGCAGTGAAACCAAAGGTCTGCCATTTCAGCTACCAGCAGCTTTTGCTGCTCAGCAGCCAAGTTAGAGCTACGAGCATCTTTAGCTGCCATGACTGCTTCGGTCGCCTCTTCGCCAATCTTCTTCAGAATTCCATCGTCACCCTTGGAAAAGAGCAAAGCGGTATAGGAAGTCTTAGGGTCTGCTTGACCTGCCTTAAAGGCATCACGACGTTGATCTATAACATCTGCTAAATGCGCGAATGCAGAATCTAAGTTTTTAGTGTTGTCCATTGATACGCTTTGTTGGGACTATACGGTCCAGTCCTCTACTTTTAATTTACGAACTCTTTTAAAGGCTTGGTCATTACTTACAAGAATCGCACCAACCTGAGATGCATGTGCTGCAATTTGCAGATCAAGAGGCCCAAGTACATTACCAGCACCCTCTAACTCCGCCCTTAAAAACCCATAATGCTCAGCCACATCACTATTCCAAACCAATACCTCAACTCGTCTTAAAAATTCTTGCACTACTCTGTGAAGCTTCTTAGCATCTGGCTTTTTAGCTAAGCCATAGAGAAGCTCTCCTTCGGAAATTACAGATAAGCATAGTCTATCCATCGGAAGGCTAGCTATTCTTTTGCTTACTGCTGGGTTTTCCTTGATGAGACTGCTGACAGTATTGGTATCGAGCATATATCTCATTACTCATTAACCCCATCAAAAGGGTCTCGATTTTGGAAGCCTTGATTACGATCTTCGGGGCTTAAAAAATCTGATGGAATGTCGGCACCCTTTAGCGCCAAGAAAAATCCATCCCAGTTTTCAGGCTTTCTAGACAAAATTAAATCACCAGTATCTACATCGCGTCGGATGTACACCTCTTTTTCTTCAAAACGAAATGCCGCTGGCAGGCGTATTGCTTGACTACGCCCATTCATAAACACTTTTGCAGTTTGGCTCATCATTTTTACTCCTTGATATATATCATAGTATATACCACATTTGATCTTAGTACTGCTCAAATAAACCAGAAAGGCAGGCACTTAAGCTAAGTTTTACTGATTAATTGCCAACTTGAGCCTACAGAGTCCCACTGCTTAAAGAAGCAGCTATGCTCACCCGTATGGCAAGCAATGCCATCCTTTTGCTCCACCATGAGCAAAATCGTATCGCCATCACAATCCAAACGAATCTCTTTTACCTTTTGGGTGTGGCCAGATTCTTCACCTTTATGCCAAAGCTTTTGTCTTGAGCGACTCCAGTAGACTGCTTCGCCTAAACGAATGGTTTCTAAAAGGGCTTCGCGACTCATCCAGGCCATCATCAAGACGTCCTTGCTGCCAACTTCTTGCGCAATGACTGGAACTAAACCTTGTTCATTCCAGGTCACGGCATCAAGCCATGTACCAGCTTGCAAAGACTGAATGGGGGTGAATGTACTTTGAGGCTTATTTTGGGATTGCGTCATACCTAAACTTTACAGCGAATCCAGGAATACAGCTTAAATCCGAACCGGAATTCCTTGGGCGGCCATATATTCTTTTGCCTGTCCTACGGTGTACTCGCCATAGTGAAAAATACTAGCCGCCAATACGGCATCAGCATGTCCTTTAGTAATGCCATCTACTAAATGCTGCAGATTACCAACGCCACCGGATGCAATCACCGGTACGGATACCGCATCGCTCACAGCTGCGGTTAAAGCTAAATCGAAACCATCCTTACTGCCATCGCGATTCATACTGGTAAGCAAAATTTCCCCAGCACCACGTTTGGCCACTTCACTGGCCCACTCTACGACATCAATGCCAGTAGCTGTTCTACCACCATGCGTAAATACTTCCCAATTTCCAGCAGCAGTTTGCTTAGCGTCAATCGCAACCACAATACATTGGGATCCGTAATAGGCTGCTGTATCAGAAACTAAATCGGGATTAGCTACCGCAGAGGAATTCATGCTCACTTTATCTGCGCCAGCATTCAATAAGCGACGCACATCAGCAACAGCGCGCACGCCGCCACCAACAGTAAGCGGAATAAAGACTTGTGAGGCAACATCCTCAATAATGTGCAAGATTAAGTCGCGGCCATCCGATGTAGCAGTGATATCTAAGAAAGTAAGCTCATCTGCACCTTGTATGTCATAACGTTTAGCAATTTCTACAGGATCGCCCGCATCGCGCAAGCCAACAAAGTTCACGCCCTTCACAACACGCCCTGCAGTCACATCGAGGCAAGGAATAATTCGCTTCGTTAACACTAGAGAATTTTCTTCATGTACTTCAGAGTTAACTCATCCGCATATTTTTGAGCCGCTGCAAGATCAAGATCTCCAGCATAGATAGAGCGGCCCGCAATCACGCCCATCACACCTTCTTCTTCCGCTTTACAGAGCGCTTCGATATCTTTGTTATTCGAGAGACCGCCACTGGCAATCACTGGAATTCGAATCGCCTGAGCGAGCTTGATAGTCGCATCAATATTGACACCCTTTAACATCCCATCACGGCCAATATCGGTATAGATGATTGCTTCAACACCCCAATCTTCAAACTTTTTCGCTAGATCAATTACTTCATGACCAGTGATCTTGCTCCAACCGTCTGTAGCGACCTTACCATCGCGGGCATCCAAGCCCACCATCACATGGCCAGGGAATGCGGTGCAAGCATCTTGCACAAAGCCGGGATTTTTTACTGCAGCAGTACCAATGATCACAGTACTGATACCGTCATCTAATAAACGCTCAATGGTTTCCAGATCACGTATGCCACCACCCAATTGAACCGGAATCTCATCGCCAACTGCTTTGAGAATCGATTTGATTGCGGATTCATTTTTCAGTTTGCCTGCGAATGCGCCATTAAGGTCCACTAGGTGCAATCGGCGCGCACCTTTACTAATCCAGTGTGTGGCCATCGCGCCAGGATCTTCAGAGAAAACCGTAGCTTTGTCCATATTACCTTGTTCAAGTCGAACGCAGTGGCCGTCTTTGAGATCAATTGCAGGAATCAGCAGCATATCTAAAGGTTAAAGGTTTTAAGGTTGCCAAGAAACAAAATTTTGATAAAGCTTTAATCCGTATTCTGCACTTTTTTCTGGATGAAACTGTGTAGCGAAAATATTATCTCGTGCCACTGCAGAAGTAAACCAATCCCCGTACTCTGTAGAGCCCGCGATATCTTCTTTGCGTTGCGGCACAACATAGTAGCTATGGACAAAATAAAAGCTGGTTAAATCTGGAATACCCTTCCAGAGGGGATGTTTGGAGTCTTGGCGCACCTGATTCCAGCCCATGTGGGGGACTTTATAGGCAGAGCCATCAGGCTGTTTTTTGCCTGTCAGCTCAAAACGACGTACTTCCCCCGGAACTAAGCCCAAACAGGGAGTCCATTGACTCTTTTCTACTGCTCGCACTTCAGCGCTTTGATCAAAAAGCATCTGCTCACCTACACACACTCCAAGTAGGGGTTTATTTTTGGATGCCTCTATGAGAGCTTCCAATAAACCAGACTGTGCAAGATGCTTCATGCAATCGGGCATTGCACCTTGGCCAGGCAAAACCACACGATTTGCAGAAAGAATTTCTTCGGGCTTTTGCGCAATCAACACGTTGTCATCGGGAGCTACATGATGAAATGCTTGATATACGGAACGCAGATTACCCATTCCATAATCAACGATCGCAATAGTTTGCGCCAATTTAGCTTATCTTTCGCTGTGGTCTACAGAGCAACTGTGGGGTGTCTAGATTAGAGACTACCTTTAGTTGAGGGGACGGCACCAGATGCCCGCGGATCAATAGCGACAGCCATGCGTAAGGCGCGGCCAAAAGCCTTGAAGCAAGTTTCAATCTGATGGTGCGCATTAATACCGCGCAGATTATCGATGTGCAAAGTGACTCCAGCATGATTCACAAAACCACGGAAGAACTCAATACTGAGGTCAACATCAAAGTCGCCTACTCGAGCGCGAGTAAACGGTACGTTAAATTCCAATCCTGGGCGACCAGAAAAATCGATCACAACACGCGAGAGGGTTTCATCCAAAGGTACATAGGAGTGGCCATAACGGGTAATGCCCGCTTTATCACCAACTGCCTTAGCAAAAGCCTGACCCAAGGTAATTCCCACATCTTCAACGGTGTGGTGATCATCAATATGGGTATCGCCATTAGCGACCACTTTGAGGTCAATCATGCCGTGACGGGCAATCTGATCGAGCATATGGTCTAGGAACGGAACGCCGGAGGCTAGCTCGGCCTTGCCAGTACCATCTAAATTGATGGAAATTTGAATTTTGGTTTCCGAAGTGTTTCGGGTAACGTCGGCTTGCCGCATTTCATTGCGCCGCGAGGCGAAGTGTTGATTGAAGCCTCATAATATCATTCCTAGAAGATATATAAATGCAGATATTGCTTCACTTTCTTTCTGATTTTTGAGCCGAGTACCCTAATGAGCCGTTTTTGGAGCCCTGTTGTTCAAACCCTAACCCCTTATGTGCCTGGGGAGCAACCGCAAATGCAGCGGCTGGTAAAGCTCAACACCAATGAAAGTCCTTATGGACCGTCTCCTAAAGCTCTTGCTGCAATTGATGCTCAAAACAATGAAGACTTGCGCCTGTACCCAGATCCAGAAGGTACTGCACTCAAGCAAGCTATCGCCAATCTGCATGGCCTCGATCCAAAACAAGTCTTTTTGGGCAATGGCTCAGATGAAGTTCTGGCCCATGTTTTTGCTGGCCTACTCAAACACAATAAGCCAGTTCACTTTCCGGACATCACCTATAGCTTTTACCCGGTCTACTGCAAACTATTGGGAATTGAGTTCAAAACCATTCCGCTTGGAAAAGAATTTGAGATCAATCTGCCTGATTACATAACACCTAATGGTGGAATTATTTTTCCCAATCCAAACGCACCAACTGGTAGATCTATAGCCCGCGCTGAAATTGAAACCTTACTCTCTTACAACAAAGACTCTGTAGTAGTGATTGATGAAGCCTATGTTGATTACGGCACGCAGTCTTGCATTCCACTATTACGCAGCAGTACTTGCCCTGAAAATCTTCTCGTTGTTCATACACTCTCAAAATCAAGAGCACTTGCTGGCTTGCGTGTTGGGTTTGCAGTTGGGCACCCTGCCTTGATTGAGGGTTTAGAGCGAGTAAAAAATAGTTTTAATTCTTATCCTCTTGGGCGCCTGGCGCAAGCAGGTGCAATCGCTGCAATCGAGGATCAAGCTCACCTTGAACAGAGCTCTGCAAAAGTAATGCAAACCCGCAACAAATTGGTGGGCGACTTGAATGCACTTGGTTTTGAAACACTGCCTTCGACCGCAAACTTTATTTTTACTCGCCATCCCAAACATGCTGGAGAAAAACTTTATCAAGCATTGCGAGATCGCGGCATCATCCTACGCCACTTCAAGTTATCACGGATAGAAGATTTCTTGCGCATTACGATTGGTACAGATGAACAAAGCGGCGAACTCGTCGCCGCTTTAAAAGAAATCCTAGCTTAGATTTATTTTTGGATTACTTTTTCAGGCGCATCTCAGCAGCGCGTGCATGGGCTTGCAAGCCTTCGCCATGAGCAAGCGTACTAGCAACCGATCCTAAAGTCTGAGCACCGGCTTCACTTACTTCAATCATGCTAGAGCGCTTAATAAAGTCGTACACACCCAGCGGGGATGAAAAGCGAGCTGTGCGGGCTGTTGGCAAAACGTGATTTGGCCCCGCACAATAATCCCCAAGTGACTCACTCGTATAGTTACCCATAAAGATCGCACCAGCATGGCGAATTTTTTCCGCCCACTTGCGTGGATCAGCGGCACAAATCTCTAAGTGCTCTGCAGCGATCGCATTGGCGATCTCGCAGGCTTCGCTCATATCCTTTACCTGAATCAATAAAGCACGATTAGTCAAAGATGCTTCAATGACTTTGGCTCTTGGCATCTCAGGTAGTAGCTTATTGATGCTGGCTTGTACTTGCTCAATAAATACAGCATCGGGGCAAAGCAAAATCGATTGAGCCTGCTCATCGTGCTCAGCTTGAGAAAACAGATCCATCGCAACCCAGTCGGGATTACTTGAGCCATCGCATAGCACCAAGATTTCAGATGGACCAGCAATCATATCGATGCCAACAATCCCAAATACCCTGCGCTTAGCAGCAGCCACATAAGCGTTACCCGGGCCGACAATCTTATCTACCGCTGGAATAGTTTTTGTTCCATAAGCCAAAGCACCAACTGCTTGCGCACCGCCGATCGTAAAGACACGATCTACACCGGCTAAATAGGCAGCAGCCAACACCAATGGATTGCGTGCACCATCTGGGGTTGGCACAACCATGATGACTTGCTCAACACCAGCCACCTTCGCCGGAATGGCATTCATCAAAACAGAAGATGGATAAGCAGCTTTGCCACCCGGCACATAGATTCCAACACGATCTAGTGCTGTCACTTTTTGACCTAAACGTGTACCGTCTGCTTCTTCATATTCCCAAGAATGACAGCCCGCCTCGATCTTTTGCTTCTCGTGATACGCGCGCACTCTTTGTGCGGCAATATCTAAAGCATTCTTCTGCTCAACAGATAAAGACTTGTAAGCTTGTTCTAAATCTTTGCGTGGAATCTCTAATTCAGAAACGCTCGTAACATTTAAGCGATCAAATTGTTTAGTAAATCCCAAGACCGCTTCATCGCCATTTTCCTTGACTGCCAGGAGAATCTTGGAGACAGTCGCCTCAATCACGTCATCATCAGCCATAGGCAAGGAAAGACTGGAGAGTAAGGTTTCTTTGAAACCTGCATCCTGACTCTTAAGGCGCTTGATTTTGATTTGTGCGGACATTTGAGTGAGAAGTAAGGTTGCGCTTTACTTCAGCAACTCAAAAATCGGTTGCAGCTGAGCACGCTTACGTTTATAAGAAGCTTGGTTCACTACTAGACGTGCACTAATATCAGCAATCGGCTCGACTTCAACTAAACCGTTCGCCTTTAGCGTATTGCCAGTAGAAACTAAATCCACAATCGCATCGGCTAAACCTATCAGTGGCGCTAACTCCATAGAGCCATAGAGATGAATCGTATCGATATGTACACCTTTGTTAGCAAAGTGCTCACGTGCGCAATTAACGTATTTAGTGGCAACTTTTAAGCGAGAGCCTTGCTTCACTGCTGCTGCATAATCAAA
Organism: Polynucleobacter meluiroseus; assembly: GCA_945864455.1. GTDB lineage: Bacteria > Pseudomonadota > Gammaproteobacteria > Burkholderiales > Burkholderiaceae > Polynucleobacter > Polynucleobacter meluiroseus_B. The sequence continues at coordinate 11,365 of CAMBBT010000046.1, forward strand.
GCCTT
>CAMBBT010000047.1 GCA_945864455.1 Polynucleobacter meluiroseus
TTCAGGGCTGTTATAGGGTCCGACACGTACACGCCACAAGGTATTTCCGTCGGCAGTCACTTCGCTCAATTGTGCCTGAATTCCTTGAATCGCTAAATTTGCTTTTTGTGCATCTGCATCAGCACGTTTTATAAATGCCCCTACTTGCAGGAAATAAATGGCGTCTGTTTTTGGAGCGGGCGCAATTTCAACTGGCTTCTTACCATTTACCAAATCTGCAATCGGATCAGGTGGGGCAGTAGAGGACGACTTGCCTTGTAAGGGCTTATTCAAATCCAATTGCTCAACGGGGGTAGCAGACTCGCCTTCAGTAGGGGCGCCAAAGGGTTTGATGGTTAAGGGTAAATTGGGCGCGCGAACTCCAGGTTTCTCTTGGGGGGTATTTTTAGAAAGGTAAAAGGCGATTGCAAAAGCAATTCCTAGGCCCGCTCCTAAGCCCAATACAAAGCCTAAGATAGTTCCGCCGTATTGGGCGCTCTTTTCCTCAGTCTTGATAAAGCCAGTTTGTTGATTCGGTTTTTTCATTACCTTATCTTACCTTTTCACTTCATACACTGCTATTACATCTTAGCGGGCGTAGATACCCCTAATACTTTTAAACCATTTTGCAGCACTTGGCGAGTAGCTAATAACAGCGCCAGGCGAGCTGCCTTGAGGTTCTGATCATCCACTAACACCCGGTCTGCGTTATAAAAGGTATGAAAATCCCCCGCAAGATCTCGCAAGTAGAAAGCGAGGGTGTGGGGAGCCAATTCAGCCGCAGCCTCCGTCAGTAGCTCAGGGAACTCAGCCAAACGACGTAATAAATGATCTGAAGCTTTACTTTGCAATAAAGATAAATCGGCAGAGGCTAAATCAGAAATTTGACCGCCCCACTGCTGGAAAATGGAGTTGATGCGCGCATGAGCATACTGCACATAAAACACTGGGTTCTCATCATTTTGCTGCAGAGCGAGATCAACATCAAAAACGAATTCAGTATCTGCTTTACGTGATATCAAAAAAAAGCGCACTGCATCACGACCACGCTGTAATGCCAATTCTCTTTCTTCAGGAGCCATCTCTGGAGTAACCCCACCAGACCACTCAACCAAATCACGGACGGTGACATAAGAGCCTACTCGTTTAGATATCTTGACTTCTTCACCATCACGCATGACGGTCACCATCTTATGCAGAACATAGTCTGGATAAGTCTTCGGAATATCCCACCCACGCTTTTGTGCTACGCCCTGTAAGCCAGAGCGAACCCGGGCTATCGTGCCATGGTGGTCACTGCCCTGTACGTTAATGACTTTATGAAAACCCCGATTCCACTTGCTGGTGTGATACGCCACATCAGGAACAAAATAAGTAAAGCTACCATCAGACTTACGCATCACGCGATCTTTATCATCGCCATCATCTGTCGTTTTTAACCACAATGCGCCTTCAGATTCATAGGTCTTACCAATACTTTGTAAATCACCCACAATTTGAGCAACACTGCCATCGGTATATAAAGAGGATTCTAAGTAGTAGCAATCGAATTGAACACCGAAGGTTTTTAAATCGATGTCTTGCTCATTACGCAAGTAAGCAACTGCAAACTGGCGGATAGCCTCAAGATCATCTTTGTAACCTGGAGAAGCCTTAAAAGCAGCAGCAATCTCGGCAATATATTCACCGTTATAAGCCTGCTCTGGCCAAGCGGTATCTCCGGGCTTTAAGCCATTTAAGCGAGACTGAACAGATAAAGCTAAATTAGCAATTTGTACACCAGCATCGTTGTAATAAAACTCACGATGTACTTTGATTCCTTGGGTGGCTAATAAATTTGCCAGGGCATCACCGAGCGCTGCTTGCCTGCCATGACCTACATGCAATGGTCCGGTAGGATTTGCTGAAACAAACTCAACCATGGCGCTTTTCATTGGAGCCTGCTCTTTTGGAAGCTCGCCGAAATGAGCGCCTTCGGTCAGAATCTCATTGACTACAGCTGTTTTGGCAGCATTACTTAAACGAAAATTGATGAATCCAGGACCAGCTATTTCACAAGAAGTGATGAGCTTGTCATAGTCTGCCTCTTTTTGCAGACGCTCAACCAGAGCCTGAGCCAACTCTCTGGGATTGAGCTTCCAAGCCTTAGATAACTGGAGTGCAATATTACATGCAACATCACCATGATCTACAGACTTAGGACGCTCTAAGCGTGGTGCAGGAGGCTTATCTAAGCCCCGCACCTGAGCAAGGCTACCAAGAGCACTGCCAAGCATCTCAATTAAACGATTTTTATTAGTAGACAACATAGAACAGTGATTTTATCAGGTGGTAAGCTATCAAAATGATCTATCAATTTCGCTCAAAAGCTGGTCCAGATGTCATTATGCTGGCCGATCTCACTAAGCGAATCTTTGATATTTTTGCTCGTCCGCTAGAGCCCCGTGGAATCCTCACGGTTGAACAACTCCCTAAGCTGATTACAACCCTAGAAACTGCCATCCTTAAGGATCTTGAAGAGCGCTCCAAAGTTCAAGGGCAGGGGGGAAATAATAGCGAAAAAGTGAAGCTTGTGGATCGTCTAGGACAACGAGCCTACCCATTTCTAGAACTCATGAAGCAGGCTAATGCCAAAGACGAACCTGTAATGTGGGGTGTTTAGTCTATTAGACTCGCCAATTGGCGGCGTGTATCTTCGATTGACTGGCCACGACGTTTCGCTAAATCCTCAAGCTGGTCAGTGGATACTTTTCCAACATTGAAATAACGCGCATCTGGATGAGCAAGATAAAAACCGCTCACACTAGAAGCTGGATTCATCGCCATCGATTCAGTCAAAGTCATGCCAATATCTTCAGAGCCAATCACTCTTAGTAGATCTTCTTTGACTTCGTGAGCTGGACAAGCAGGATAGCCAGGGGCAGGACGAATACCGCGATACTGCTCTTCGATCATTTGATCATTTGTCAAAATCTCATCTGTAGCATAGCCCCACAAATCTGTCCGCACTCGGTGGTGCATGAGCTCAGCAAATGCTTCTGCTAATCGATCAGCCAAAGCCTTCAACATAATTGCGCTGTAGTCGTCATGTTTTGCCTGAAACTCAGCAACTTTCTTTTCTACGCCATGGCCAGTTGTTACCGCAAAACAACCAAGGTAGTCAGCGACACCAGAATCTTTTGGAGCGACATAATCCGCTAAGCAACGATTTGGTCTGCGAACACCATCTACTACTGGTCGCTCAGCCTGTTGGCGCAAGTTATGCCACACAAACAGTGGATGCTGACGTGCTTCATCGCTATACAAAACAATATCATCGCCCATCGTATTAGCAGGGTAGAAAGCAACCACTGCATCAGCCTGAAGCCACTGACCCTTGATCAATTTATCAAGTAATACCTTAGCATCTTCAAACACCTTGCGCGCTTCAACGCCTACAACCTCATCATCTAAGATGGCTGGGAACTTGCCAGCCAGATCCCAAGTCTGAAAGAATGGTGTCCAATCAATATATTTAGCAATATCGCTCATTGCAAAGTTTTTAAATACCCGGCGCCCAATAAATTTGGGTTTTTCAGGAGAAAAAGAAGACCAATCAATCAGCTCGCGATTTTTACGCGCTGCCTCCAAAGAGATAGTGGGTGCTGCTTTCTTATTAGCGTGCTGCTCGCGAATGCGCACATAGTCATCACGCAAATCTTGAATAAATTTCTTAGCACTTTCATCAGAGAGCAAGCTGGATGCAACAGATACTGAGCGTGATGCATCTGGCACATAAACCACTGGGCCATCATAATGCGGAGCAATCTTGACAGCTGTGTGTACGCGCGAGGTTGTAGCGCCACCAATCATCAATGGAATTTGACGCTCACGGAAATAATCATCACGCTGCATCTCTTGAGCAACATAAGTCATTTCTTCAAGTGATGGCGTAATCAAGCCAGACAGTCCAACAATATCGGCATTCTCTTCTTTGGCGCGTTTCAGAATCTCGGCACAAGGAACCATCACACCCATATTAGCGACTTCAAAGTTATTACATTGCAAGACGACGGTCACAATATTTTTACCAATATCGTGCACATCGCCTTTTACAGTAGCCATCACGATTTTGCCTTTAGCTTTGGCTTCGCCCCCACCAGCAATATGTAGGCGTTTTTCTTCCTCAATATAGGGAATCAGAATTGCAACCGCTTGCTTCATTACGCGCGCACTTTTTACCACTTGCGGCAAGAACATCTTGCCCTCACCAAATAAATCACCGACGACATTCATGCCATCCATTAGTGGACCTTCAATCACTTCGATTGGTCTACCGCCAGCGCCCATGATCTCCGCGCGCAACTCCTCAGTATCTGCTTCAATGAAAGTAGTAATACCGTGCACTAATGCATGCGTTAGACGCCCACGCACTGGGTCTTCACGCCAAACTAAGTTTTCAACTTGTTTAGCGCCACCGCCTTTAAATTGATCGGCGATATCTAATAAGCGCTCTGTTGGTGTTTTGCCGTCTTTCTCTTTAAAACGATTGAGCACGACGTCTTCTACCCGCTCACGTAGCTCGGAGTCTAGATCTGCATACACTCCTAGCTGACCGGCATTGACAATACCCATATCCATACCCGCTTTAATCGCATGATATAAAAATACGGTGTGAATCGCTTCACGAACACGATCATTACCGCGGAAAGAGAAACTCACATTAGAAACTCCGCCACTAATCTTGGCTCCAGGAAGATTTTCTTTTATCCAACGGATAGCATTAATAAAGTCGACAGCATAGTTATCATGCTCTTCAATACCAGTAGCAATTGCAAAAATATTCGGATCAAAAATAATATCTTCTGCAGGAAAGCCGATTTCGTTTACGAGAATTTCATAACAACGCTGACAGATTTCTGTTTTACGCTTAAATGTATCTGCTTGACCAACTTCATCAAAAGCCATCACCACAGAGGCAGCACCATAACGACGAATTAAACGCGCCTGCTTTTTAAAGGGCTCTTCGCCTTCTTTCAAAGAGATCGAATTCACAATGGGCTTGCCTTGAATACACTTTAAGCCTGCTTCAATCACACTCCATTTAGAGGAGTCGATCATGATCGGGACTCGGGCAATATCGGGTTCAGAAGCGATCAGATTTAAGAAACGGGTCATCGCCGCTTCAGAATCGAGCATTGCTTCATCCATATTGATATCGATGACTTGTGCACCATTCTCAACCTGCTGACGAGCAACTACCAGCGCTTCATCAAACTGATTATTAAGGATCATGCGGGAAAATGCTTTGGATCCTGTGACGTTAGTACGCTCACCGATATTTACAAAACGAATATCTGCGGTGACATTAAAGGGCTCTAGACCAGAGAGCTTCATTGCTGGCATCACTTTTTTATCTAGCTTACTCATGCTGCTGCCTCAGAGTTTTCGCGATAAAAAGCTCGTGGCTTGCGCTTCGACACTGCATTGGCAATGGCACGAATGTGATCAGGCGTAGTGCCACAGCAACCACCTACCAAGTTCACCAAGCCATCTTTAGCAAAACCGTCTATGAGACTAGAAGTGATTTCTGGGGTCTCATCAAAGCCTGTGTCACTCATTGGATTAGGAAGGCCAGCATTCGGATAACAAGAAACTGCTACATTGCAGATCCGTGCCAGCTCTGCGATGTAAGGGCGCATCAAGGCAGCACCTAGGGCACAGTTCAAGCCAAAAGTGAGCGGCTTGATGTGGCGCAAGCTATTCCAAAATGCCTCAACGGTTTGGCCTGACAAAATCCGCCCAGAGGCATCCGTCACCGTTCCTGAAATCATCACCGGTAAACGCTCGCCAGTCTCTTCAAAGAATTCATCTAATGCAAATAGCGCAGCTTTAGCATTCAGTGTGTCAAAAATGGTTTCAACCAAAAACAAATCTACACCACCTGTAAATAAGCCTTCAATCTGCTCACGATAAGAGGCCCGCAAAGCATCAAATGAGACATTGCGTGCGCCTGGATCATTTACATCCGGAGAAATACTGGCCGTCTTTGGTGTCGGGCCAATTGCTCCAGCAGCAAAACGCGGTCTATCAGGTGTACTATATTTTTCACAAGCTGCGCGAGCAAGCTTTGCAGAAACTTCATTCATTTCACGCGCAAGGCCAGCCATTTTGTAATCTTCTTGGGCAACTGAGGTTGCACCAAAAGTATTGGTTTCAATGATGTCGGCGCCTGCATCTAGATACTGCTCATGGATCTTGCTAATGATTTGCGGCTGAGTCAAAACTAAGAGCTCGTTATTACCCTTGATATCTTCGGGATGATCAGCAAAGCGGGTATTGGCAGGCAAACCACGGTAGTCAGCCTCAGTCAATTTGTACTGCTGAATCATGGTGCCCATTGCGCCATCCAAAATCAGGATGCGCTGCTTCAGCAGCTCGGGAAGTGCCTGACCACGGGTGTAAGGCTGGGACATACCATTAGATTGCATTGATTAACCGGGATAAATCTCTAGAATCCCTTATTCTATTGGAAAAGCCACTTTTTATTTAACCCGGAGTAGTTATGTTTGGAACAATTCCAGAATTTAATCAAAGCCTTGAAATGTTTAAAACCATGTGGGGGCAAGGTGCGACAGGTCAAGCTGGCCAATTTCCCTTCACTACAGATGCCTCTAAGGCTGCCGGTGGCTTTGGTTCGGCTTTTCCAGGTCTAGATGTTGACGAGCTAGAAAAGCGCATCAAGGACCTCAAAAGTGTTGAGAACTGGCTAAACCTGAACCTCAATATCCTCAAATCGACTATTCAGGGCCTTGAGGTACAACATGCCACGATGATGGCCCTGAAATCATTTGGAGATGCAGTATCTGCAGCTGGCGCCGCAGCAACAGTACCAAATGAAGAGTCGAATACTAAAACAACTAGCGTTAAAGCTAAACCACGGAAAACCGCAACACGCCGTCGTCGCAAAGCTGGCGATGCAACTTACCTCGACGAAGTAGGTAATTCAGATGGGCAATAGCCTCACCCATAGCAAAAGTTAACTGATGAATATCTAATTCACGCTTAAATAAAACCGGCACTATCTCCCTAGCATGTGCCGGTTTTTTACATGCACCGAGTGTGTCAGCCAAACGATCATCATGATGGGCTTTTAATTGTGCAATGCGCAGCTTCATACCCGTAAATGGTTTTCCATGTGAAGGCAATACTAAGGTGTCGTCAGGCAAAGGCAAGTACTCATCTAGCGAATCTAAATATAGCCCCAATGGATCTGCATCTGGATCAGCATCAAAAACACTGACATTGGTTGAAATACGCGGCAAAAGCATGTCCCCAGAAATTAAGATCCCCAGGTCTTTACAAAATAGTGATGCATGTTCAGGTGCGTGCCCATAGCCCATGATGACTTCCCATTGATGCCCGCCAATCAAAATATTTTCGCGATTCATGATACGGCGGTATTGGCGAGGTAGGCCTGGAACCATATTGCTGTAGTAATTGGAGCGTGCCCGAATTTTTTCTAAATCTTCTGGTGTAGTCAAACCATGCTTCTGAAAATGATCGGCAGATCCGCCGCCGCCAGCGCGCACTCCAATTGCAGCACCGCCTTCTTTGCAGCTTAACCATTGAGCAGTTAAAAAATCAGTCATCGAAATCCACAAAGGTGCATGCCATTTTTCACACAACCATTGAGATAAACCCACATGATCTGGATGCATATGGGTTACCAAAACTCTGAGGACAGGCAAGCCCTCTAGCTGAGTAGCAAAAATCTTCTCCCACGACGCCCTAGTCTCATCATTCGCAATGCCACAATCCACAATGGTCCATCCAGCAACCCCATCAATCTCATCACGCAAAAGCCAAAGATTAATATGGTCTAAAGCAAATGGCAGCTTCATTCTGAGCCAGCGAACACCTGGTACAAACTCAATAGTGCTTCCAAGCTCAGGAAGTGCTTCTCCTAATGGATAATGAAGAACACTTTCCGCTTTTGCCTGATTTTGAGTGGCCATGATGTGAATTTTTTCTTTTAAATTACTATAGTTTTAGGTTTATTTTGACAACCGTCCCATCACCTTGCATCAATTGGTGCGACATCAATCCCGAGAACGGTTTCTGTCGCGGCTGCTATCGCACACTTACTGAAATTGCAGATTGGTCTGATCTTTCTAATCCTGAAAAACTTGAGGTTTGGTCAAAACTAAGAGTGCGCAAGCCCCAAACTGATGAATAAATTTTCATCTCTCGCTTACTTGTTTACATCAACAATTAAACGACCACGCACATTACCTGCCATCAACTCTTGCGCATACTTTAAAGACTCTTCTAAAGTAATCTCATGAGAAATTTCATCTAAGGTTTTGAGATCAAGCAATTGACTCAATTGCTCATAGGCAGCAATCCGTTTTGCACGTGGCACAGTGACGCTATTGATGCCATATAAGGTCACAGCACGTAAAATAAATGGTGCAACACTGGATGGGAAGTCCATGCCTTGTGCAAGTCCACAAGCAGCAACTGCACCGTCACTCTTCGTTTGTGCACAGGCATTAGCTAAGGTATGGCTACCAACGCTATCTACCACTGCAGCCCAGCGCTCTTTTGCCAGCGGTTTGCCTGGAGAAGATAGAGTGGCACGATCTATTACTTCGGCAGCACCCAGTTTCTTTAAATAATCTGCTTCAGCCATTCGGCCAGTACTTGCAACGACAGTAAAGCCTAGCTTACTCAGCAGCGTGATAGCAAAACTGCCTACACCACCTGCCGCACCGGTCACTAACACCTCGCCATCGCTCGGCTTGAGGCCGTGCTTTTGCAAAGCCATGACGCAGAGCATAGCCGTATAACCGGCCGTACCAATTGCCAAAGCTTGCTTAGCTGTAAATCCCTTAGGCAATGAAATTAACCAATCTGCTTTTACTCTGGCCTGCTGTGCTAAACCACCCCAATGGCCTTCGCCAACTCCCCAGCCATTTAAGAGCACCATATCGCCCGCATTGAAGTCTGGGCTAGTACTTTCAATCACTTCGCCCGCAAAATCGATCCCTGGAATCATTGGAAAGCTTCTAACTACAGGTCCTTTACCCGTAATAGCTAGGCCATCTTTGTAATTAAGGGTGGAATAAAGAACCCTAACCCGAACCTCCCCCTCTGGGAGGCTAGCCTCATCTACCTGGCCGAGCTCAGCGCGATAGCCTTGTTCATCTTTATTTACCAATACAGCTCTAAACATGTCTCTTCCTTTTATAAAGGGCATTTCCCCGCAACAAATGCCTAATAGGTTTATCCTAACGAGCATTGCTAATTATGGAGGCTTCCATGAAAAAAATTCTACTATTAACTGCGATTTCTGGGTTGATGCTGGCTGGGTGCTATTCCACTCAAATCAATATGTCTATGGGCAATATGCGGCTGATTACTTCTAGCGCCAATCCACAGGATGTAATGGACTTTGCAACAAAGGCCTGCAGAAATGACTTTTATCAGGGTGCCAGCTTCCTTTCTAAGGCAAGTAAGGAGTATCGGTTTAAGTGCGTAAAGTCTGAGGAAAATGAAATATTGATTCCTATTCCAGGGACAACGATCGCCCCTGTAGTTAAAGCAGAAGCAAGGTAAGTCAAATTTGATGGCCCCGTTTACCTCACAAGAGTTACGTAAAGGATTCGCATCATTTGCAACTGGAGTCACGGTGATCACCTGTCTTGATGAAAACCAAGGTCATCATGGCATCACTATTAGCTCATTTAATTCAGTTTCTCTCGAGCCGCCACTGATTCTGTGGAGCCTTAAAAAGCATTCTCGTTTAACACCCTGGGTTGAAGTAGGTAAGAAGCATCTCATCCATGTGCTTGAACGTTCTCAAGAAAATTTGGCGACGCATTTCGCTACTGTTAAGCAAGATCAATTTATTGGGGTTGAACACAAGCTTGCTAACAGTGGCCTAACTCAAATTGAGCACTGTGTTGCTTACTATGAATGTGAAACTATTTCTATGCATATTGGTGGAGACCATAACATCATTGTTGCTAAAGTGATTAGCTTAAAAAATCATCCAGATAGAGAGCCGCTCATTTTTGCTCGTAGCAAATTTGTTGGTCTTGATTTTGCAGAAGTAAAAACTATTTAAATAGCCTTTCAAGGAAATGCCATGATGCGTTTATGGGGTCGTAAAAGTTCTATTAATGTTCAAAAAGTATTGTGGTGTCTTGCTGAATTAGGGCTGACAGAAGGTAACGACTTTGAGCGTATTGATGCCGGACTTCAGTTTGGTGTAAATCGCACGCCCGAGTTCCTAAAGATGAATCCGAATGGTCTTGTGCCGACCTTGGAAGTAGGCGGTCTCATTCTTTGGGAATCCAATACTATCCTGCGTTATCTTGCTAAAGAGCATGACAAGAATCAGCGATTCCCAACAAACATGCGAGCTCAATATAGCTCTGAGAAATGGCTGGACTGGCAATTAGGAACTCTGTGGCCAACCTTACGCATTGCCTTCCTAGGCTTGACTAGAACACCGGCTGCAGAGTGTGATCAAGCTGCTATACAGAAGAGTTACGAAGGTACTAGTCAACTGTTGGGCGTACTGGATCAAGTTTTAAGTGAACAGTCCAATTGCTCTGGCAATCAGTTTCACATTGGCGATATTGCACTCGCGCTTTGTGCAAGTCGCTGGATCTTATTAAATAAAACTTTTCCAGAGCAGACTGGGCCTCGCACAGAACTCAAAAATATTGATGCATGGCTAAAACGTCTAGAACAAGAAACCTGCTTTAACGATATTGCTGAAAAAGAGCTCAATATCGTTAAGTAGTTTTTGATTACTGCTGCTTAAACTTCTTTGCTTGGTGATCTGCGCCAATAAAGAGATACATCGCAGGCACTACGAATAAAGTAAACAGGGTGCCGATAGATAGACCAGTAAAGATCACAATACCCATGGATTGACGGCCTGCAGCGCCAGCCCCAGAGGCAATCACTAGGGGTAAGACTCCCAATACCATCGCTGCCGTTGTCATCAAAATGGGTCTTAAGCGAACACTACTTGCCTCAATAATGGCCTCTAACTTACTGTACCCCGCTTCTTTTAACTCATTAGCGAACTGCACAATCAAAATACCATGTTTACTAATGAGCCCCATTAGCGTGACCAAGCCCACCTGCGTATAGACGTTTAGCGTGGTAAATCCCAAATTGATAAAGATTAGTGCGCCGAATAAAGCGAGTGGTACCGATACCAAAATCACAATCGGGTCACGGAAGCTTTCGAACTGTGCAGCAAGCACCAGGAACACAATCAGAATCGCAAAGAACATCGTGACTAAGAAGCCACCGGACTCGGCCATAAACTGACGTGATGGGCCAGCATAGTCCATGCT
>CAMBBT010000048.1 GCA_945864455.1 Polynucleobacter meluiroseus
TCCGCTTTGCTGACATATTTATGCAGCAACCAGTTAGCAATATGCTGACTAGAAATACGCAAAGTGGCACGATCTTCCATTAACCCAACGTTATAGATATCAGGCACCTTGGAGCAACCAACACCTTGGTCAATCCAGCGAACCACATAACCCAAAATACCCTGGCAATTATTATTGAGCGCTTCTCGAATCTCTTCTTTAGTCCAATCGGGGAAAAGAGCAATAGGCACAGTCAAGAGGTTATCCATGAGGGCTTCATACTCAGCTTCGGTGTCTTGCTTTTCCATGTCCTTTTGGATTTGCGCAACGTTCACCTGGTGATAGTGCATTGCATGCAAAGTGGCAGCGGTAGGTGATGGCACCCAAGCGGTATTAGCACCAGCTTGAGGGTGTGCTAATTTTTGCTCTACCATTTCTTTCATGAGATCTGGAGCTGGCCACATGCCTTTGCCAATCTGTGCACGGCCACGCAGGCCACAATCTAAGCCTGCCAATACGTTACGGCGCTCATAGGCATTGAACCATTTAGCGATCTTCATTCTCCCTTTGCGAACCATGGCGCCGCCATACATTCCCGTATGCATTTCATCGCCAGTACGATCCAAGAACCCTGTGTTAATAAAAGCAACACGTGCTCCAGCAGCCGCAATGGCTGCTTTAATATTGACGCTCATGCGGCGCTCTTCATCCATGATTCCTAATTTCACTGTGTTCTCTGGTAGACCCAGTAATTTCTCAACACGACCAAAGAGCTCAGCAGCAAATGCCACCTCTTCTGGGCTGTGCATTTTTGGCTTCACAATGTATACGGAGCCTTTGCGGGTATTGCCAATCGCTTGAGTTGCGGGGCGATTAATGTCATACAAAGCAATCAATACTGTCACTACTGCATCTAGGATACCTTCGTAGATTTCCTTACCTTCGCTGGTAATGATGGCAGGATTGGTCATGAGGTGACCCACGTTACGAAGGAACAAAAGCGATCGACCATGCAATGTCACAACTCCATCTTTTGCATTGACTGCACCAATGCCTGCTGTGTATTTGCGATCTGGATTAAGCGTGCGGGTAAAGGTTTTGCCACCCTTGCTCACTTCTTCAGCCAAGGTACCTTTGAGAATGCCTAACCAGTTTTCATAAGCCAGTACTTTATCGTCAGCATCAACCACTGCGACTGAATCTTCTAAATCCAGAATGGTTGAGAGAGCCGCTTCAAGCACTACATCATTTACGCCAGCCGGGTCAGCAGCACCAATCGTTTTGGTCTTATCAATTTCGATGTCAATATGAATGCCGTTATTACGCATCAAGATGGAACTTGGGGTAGCAGCATCACCCTGATAGCCAACAAACTGTTTTTCATCCACTAAGCCAGTAGTACTACCGTCTTTTAATTTCACGGACAGTTTTTTGTCTACGACGCTATAGGCCACTCCATCGCTATAGGAAGCTTTAGCTAGGGGAACCGCTTGATCCAAGAAGTTGCGAGCATATGCAACTACCTTTGCACCTCGAATTGGGTTGTAGGCTCCAGCTTTAGTAGCGCTATCCTCTTCTGAGATCAGGTCTGTACCGTACAGAGCGTCATACAAAGAGCCCCAACGGGCATTGGCAGCATTTAAAGCATAACGGGCATTGAGCACAGGCACTACCAGTTGAGGACCAGCCTGGAGAGCCAGCTCATCATCTACGTTCTGGGTGGTAGCTAGGACAGTATCAGGTACCTCATCGATATAGCCAATTTCTTTAAGGTACTTACGATAGGCAGGCATATCTTTGATGGGGCCTAGATTAGCTTTATGCCATTGATCTAAATCGGCCTGCAGGCGATCACGCTTGGCTAACAACGCTGCATTTTTTGGGCTTAAGTCTTCAACGATCTCATCAAAGCCCTTCCAAAAATCAGCGCTTTTAATGCCGGTACCTGGGAGTACTTTGTCTTCGATAAAACGGTAAAGCGGAGTTGCCACTTGAAGGCCATTACAGGTAGTGCGCGCAGTCATGTTGATATTTTCTTAAACAAATGTAAACTAATAAAGAAGATTAAATAATTTCCATTAATTCTGGAAAGGATGTTGGAGCAAGATGGTTTCATCGCGCTCTGGTCCTGTTGAGACCATAGCAATAGGCTTACCAGCAACCTCTTCAATACGACGCAAGAAGTTTTGCGCTTCGATTGGAAGCTTGTCCCACTCCCGAATGCCGAAGGTAGTGCCCTTCCAACCTGGGAAATCTTCATAAATGGGTTCGCAGCGTGAAACGGTTTCAGCACCACGCGGCAAGACATCGAGAGTCTTGCCATCTAGCTTATAGCCAACACACAAGCGAATGGTTTCAAAGCCGTCGAGCACGTCTAACTTAGTGATGCACAAGCCAGAGAGTCCATTGATCTGAATGGAACGTTTCAATGCAGCGGCATCTAGCCAACCAGTGCGGCGTGGTCGACCTGTGACAGAACCAAACTCTTTACCAACTTCAGCCAGACGGATACCGACTGGGTCCTGCTTTGCTGGGTTGTCATGATCATAGAGCTCACTTGGGAATGGGCCGGCACCAACACGTGTGCAATACGCTTTAGTAATACCTAAGATGTACTGTAAAGAATCTGGTCCAACACCAGAGCCGGCGGCAGCATTGCCTGCTACGCAGTTGCTAGAGGTGACATAGGGATAGGTGCCGTGATCGATATCAAGCAAGGTACCCTGAGCACCTTCAAATAAGAGATTTTGACCAGCCTGCTCAGCAGCATACAGCGCACTAGAGACGTCCACTACCATGGGCTTGATACGCGGCGCATAAGACATCGCTTCTGCTAGCGTCTTTTCATAATTGACGGGCTCTGCGCCATAGTAGTTGGTGAGCATGAAATTGTGATACTCCAAGTTTTCACGCAAATGCTCTGCAAACTTTTCTGGATAGAACAAATCTTGGACACGCAATGCACGGCGCGCCACTTTATCTTCGTAGGCTGGCCCAATGCCACGTCCAGTCGTGCCAATCTTTGCGTCGCCACGCTTTTTCTCGCGCGCATGATCAATTGCCACGTGATACGGCAGGATCAAAGTCGTTGCTTCAGAAATCTTCAAACGAGACTGCACTTCTAAACCAGCAGCTTCAAGCTCGCCAATTTCTTTAAAGAGCGCTTCTGGGGATAGAACCACGCCGTTACCGATGAAGCAAATCACCTCTTTATGCATGATTCCAGAGGGAATCAGGCGAAGGATGGTTTTCTTACCACCAATGATGAGGGTATGGCCTGCATTGTGACCACCCTGAAAGCGAACCACTGCCTTTGCATGATCTGTTAACCAATCAACTACCTTTCCTTTGCCTTCATCACCCCACTGGGTGCCAATGACAACGACGTTACGACCTTTAGCTTGCTGCTTTGAAGACATATGGAAATCCAAAAAGATAATTACAAAATTGGTTGAACTCTGGTGTGCTGCATTACTTTATTTTTTCTTTACTTCCCAAGAGTTGCCCTGCTTTATTAGCTCTCGATCACATTCATATTCGGCGGCCTCTACTTTTTCACCGGCCATCACCTGAATCACTACTTCACCAGAGTTGCGCAAGACTGCAATCGCTTTACTTAAAGCGTCATCTTCAAGCCAAGGCGCTGCGATTGCTAGCTTACGCACTTTCAGTGGCGAGAGGCTGGAAAGAGTCAACAGATCTAATGAGAATCCGGTGGCAGGACGTGAGCGGCCAAAGGCCTGACCAACATGATCATAGCGCCCACCTCTAGCGATCGGCTGTGGTAGCTTTTCTACATAGACTGCAAACATCACGCCGCTGTGGTACTGATAGCCTCGCAAGTCTGCTAAATCAATGCTGAGTTCTAAGCCGCTTGATGAACTCACTGCGGCCACCAAGCGCTCGAGATCTGCCAATGCTTGATCAATTGCAGCATGCTTTGGTAATACTTTTTTAGCTTTTGCCAAGACTTCAGCACAAGGGCCATTAAGCTCTGTGAGAGCCATCAGTGCTTCAGTAGTTTTCGCTGGTAAGCAAGCTGCCCATTTACTGAGACGTGGGCGATCTTTAGTCTGCAACAGGCCATATACAGTTTCAATGGTCTCTTTGTCTAGCTTCTGATCAGCCAAAATACCGCTCAAGATGCCGGCGTGGGATAAGTCAAGGTAAACCTTATCTAAGAGCGCAATAGAAAGTGTTTTGAGGAGCAAAGTGATTGCCTCAAAATCAGCCTCCCAGGTAGCGCAGCCATAAATCTCTGCGCCTAACTGTAAATCTTCACGAGCAGAGCTACCCACTGGGGTACGAGCATGCGCTACAGAGCCGGCATAGCAAAGACGGGTGACTCCAGCGCGATTTAATAAGTGTGCATCAATCCGCGCTACCTGCGGCGTAATGTCGGCACGTAAGCCTAGGGTGCGACCCGACATTTGATCTACTAACTTAAAGGTTTGGAGATTGAGATCTGAGCCAGTGCCTGTCAATAAAGAATCCAAGAACTCTAAAATGGGAGGGGCAACTAGCTCATACCCGTAGGACTGATACAAATCCAGAATGGCACGACGCAGACTCTCTACCTTGCGAGCTTGTGCTGGTAAAACATCAGCGATATCTTCAGGAAGTAACCAGCGATTCATGATCTTAAATACTTGCTATCAATTCTTTTTGTTCAGGAACTTAAAGAACTCCCCATTCGGCTCAACAACCATCACATCCTTCTTGTCTTTAAATGAGCTACGGTAGGCTTGAAGACTTTGATAGAACTGCGCAAACTGAGCGTCACGCCCAAATGCTTCCGCATATAAGGCAGTGGCTTTCGCATCACCTGAGCCTTTAATCTTCTGCGCCTCACGATAAGCCTCGGCCAAAATCGTGTCACGTTGACGCTCAGCATTGGCGCGAATCTTATCTGACTCTGCAGCACCAGTAGAACGCAATTCATTGGCTACGCGTTTACGCTCTGCCTCCATCCGGCGATAAACGGAGTCGCTAATTTCAGCTAACAAATCTATGCGCTTGAGACGGACATCCACAATTTCTACGCCAATATCAGACGCATCCATTGCTACTTTTTTACGAATACCCTGCATTACTTCTTCGCGCTGATCCGAGATGATCTCTCTAACAGTACGCTTAGTAAATTCTTCGTTCAAAGCGGATCGGACTAACTGTGTCAAGCGATCTTGCGCCAAACGCTCATCACCCTTAAAACTCACGAAGAATTTACGGGGATCAACGATGCGCCACTTCACATAAGAATCCACCAAGAGATTTTTCTTCTCGGAGGTAATAAAGCGCTCTGCTTCGGGGGTATCGATTGTCAAAATACGACGATCAAAGAAACGCACATTTTCAAAAGGCGCTGGGTATTTCACTTGCAAGCCAGGCTGTTCAATGACTCTCACAATTTGCCCAAAAGCAAAGACCACAGCAAAGTTACGTTGATCTACAACAAAAATACTGGAAGCCAGAACATACCCTAAGGCAATGAGGCCAGCGATAGCTCCAATGAGACGATTTGCATTCATTATCTTGCATCCCCTCTATCACGGCTTCTCAGGCCGTCGCGTTTTTCGGAAGCACTACTGCCTGAACTATTGCTCGGGATTAGGCTAGTTGTGCTGTTACTAAACGGAGCTGCTGGATTGCCTGTCGCACCCCCTACCGTCACAGATCCAGTGGGCGTAGAAGCTGGCCCCTGAGTAGCAACTTGCGTACTTTCTGCATTCACTTGCGCAATGATCTTATCTAAAGGCAAATAGAGCATGCTATTGCTCTTGGTAGTGTCAACTAAAACCTTAGTAACGTTGTTATACATTTCGCGCATGCTATCGATGTACATACGATCGCGGGTCACAACCGGCGCCTTTGCATATTCAACATACACTTGCTTAAAGCGAGCGGCATCACCTTCGGCAGTAGCCATAACGCGTGCCTTATAACCTTCCGCCTCTTGAATCAGTCGATCCGCTGTACCTTTGGCGCGTGGAATGACGTCATTAGCGTATGCCTGACCTTCACTCTTGAGGCGCTCTTGGTCTTGACCTGCTTTTACAGCATCATCAAATGATGCCTGCACTTGCTCCGGTGGTTGAACGTTTTGAACAGTCACGCTGGTAACGTAGATACCGGTTTTATAGCTATCTAGAATTTTTTGTATCGTGGCAGCCAAATCAATCGCAATCTTTTCACGACCTTCGTACAAAACAGTATCCATCTTGCTACGCGCCACAATTTCACGGACAGCAGTTTCTGCAGCTTGCACCACAGTAGCATCGGGATCGCGATTGTTAAATAAATAATCTGTTGGATCTTTTAGGCGATATTGAACTGCAAAACGCACATCAATGATGTTTTCGTCTTCAGTGAGCATGGAAGTGTCTTTTTGATTGGTTGCTTTAATCAAAATTGAACGGCCAATTTCTACAGAACGCACTCCTGAAACATTGACAGTTTGCTCAGCCTGTATAGGCCAAGGCATGCGCCAGTTAATACCAGGACCTGCGGTGTGAGAGTATTTACCAAAGGTCGTAACCACACCAGACTGGCCCTCTTGAATAATGAACAAGCCATTAAGGATCCAAATTAAGAAAACACCACCTACAGCTAATAGGACGGTGGCCTTCGAGCTAAATGGGTTGGTGAAATTGAAACTAGGGGGGGTAAAGCCACCACCGCCACCGCCATTGCCGCGCTGAGATGGCGGAGGGATATCAGTGCTATTGGGTTTATTACCTGCTGGACTTGATGGCGCGCCTGGCCTTTTCTTTCCGCCAAAGATACCAGTAATTTTGTCATTGAAATCGCGCCAGAGCTCATCCAAATCTGGAGGGCCACCTGGCTTAGTTGGTGAATTCTTTGGTGCAGTTTCTGTTGGCTTATTAGTATCCGGATCGACTTTAGGAGCTTGATCACTCCCCTGCCCATCTTTGGCATCTTTGGCATCTTTGGATCCGCTATTGTGGCTATTGCCCCAACCTGGATCATTGACCGAAAAGAGATTTTGAAATTTACGCATCATTAGAAAAATAGTTTCTGTTTAAAGTAGGATTAAATTCAGCAGTGTCTGGTCGTTCTGATAAGGGCTCTAAAAACTCGTCTGGGGCCAATTGCTTCTTGGCACGATTGTGTTCGATCCTTATTCTATCAGTCATTTGAGAGCATTCGGTGAGAGCCAAACGCAATAAATCAAGGCCCATGCCAGTCTTGGCGGAGAGGAAAATCTGGCTCGAAATCCCCCTTGAATCCCGTACCAAGACTGCCCCCTCTATAAAGGTCTGTGGCATCTGGTCAATTTTGTTCATGACCTCTATTCGGGGGATCTGATCTGCTCCAATTTCCTGCAAAACAGCCTCAACTTCGGCTTTCTGCTCCCGAGCTACAGGGCTGCAGGCATCAATCACATGCAAAATCAGGTCGGCATGGATGGTTTCGTCCAAGGTAGCTCTAAATGCCTCAACTAGCTGGTGAGGTAGATCCCGGATAAATCCGACGGTATCCGAAACCACAATGGAGCCTACTCCGTCCAAATGCACTTTTCTCGAGGTGGTATCTAAAGTGGCAAAAAGTTGGTCAGCCGCATAAGCCCCTGCTTTGGTTAGGGAATTAAATAAGGTGGATTTACCAGCATTGGTGTAACCCACTAAGGAGACAGAAAATACGTCTTGACGATGACGAGCCCTTCTCTGAGTTCTTTGTTGGCGCTGGAGCTTCTCAAGTTCATTTTCTAAACGCTTGGCTTTAGTGGCGAGCATGCGGCGATCTAACTCCATCTGGGTTTCACCAGGACCACCACGCACACCGATACCACCGCGTTGACGCTCTAAGTGACTCCAAGCCCTCACTAAGCGAGACATGCGATAGCGCACTTGTGCTAACTCTACTTGCGTTTTACCAATGTGGCTTTGTGCTCTTTGGCTAAAGATATCCAATATCAAACCCGTGCGATCCATCACATGACGATCGAGGTGACGCTCTAAATTACGCTGCTGCGTTGGCGAAAGCGGATGATTAAAGATCGCGAGCTCTGCATTCTGCTCTTCCATCACGCGCTTTAACTCATTGACCTTGCCAGAACCAATAAACAAAGCGGGATCTGTCTTACCTTTGCGGGCAATGACACTAGCTGCGGGTATAGAGCCAGCGCTATCAGCCAGAAGACTGAGCTCAGCCATACTATCTGCAAAATCTTCGCGTCCGGTATCGACCCCAACGAGAACGGCACGTGCCGCATCTACTCCAGTTTTATACAGGGGCGTCTTCTTCTATTCGAAAGTCAATCGCACGCGCTGGAACAATCGTGGAGATTGCATGTTTATAAACCATCTGGGTTACCGTATTACGCAAAAGCACAACATATTGATCAAAGGATTCAATATTGCCTTGCAACTTAATACCATTGACGAGATAGATCGAAACAGGAATGTGCTCTTTGCGCAAGGCATTGAGAAATGGATCCTGCAGTAACTGAATTTTGTTGGTGTTCATACTGCTCCTCATTTGTTTTGTAATTAGGGAGTCTTGCTTTTTTAATGGGGTACAAACTTTTAAAAATGATTGCTAGCTCATCTTCTATATTGGGCTCAATTATAAAAAAATCAAGTCTAAATTTACCGCTTCTTACCTTTTTTCCCTTTATCCGCATCCACATAAGGGTTTTTGGCGGTATTCATCTGGATTCTTAAGGGGGTGCCTCGTAATTTAAAGACATCCCTAAAGCGTCCTTCTAGATAACGCTTATAGCTATCTGTGACACCACTCAATGAGGTTCCATGAATCACCACGATCGGAGGATTCATACCCCCTTGGTGCGCATAGCGTAATTTCGGACGACCCATACCAACGCGTTTAGGTTGTTGATGCTCAATAGCCTCTTGCAAAATGCGAGTTAAACGTGGGGTTGGTAATTTCGCCATGGCTGCCGCATAGGCAGAATCCACGTCTTTGAACAACTCTTTGAGGCCTGTGCCTTTTTTCGCAGAGATCGGGTGCACATTTGCAAAATCCAAGAAACGGAGTTTTTGCGCGATCTCTAAACGAGCGCGCTCTTTAACGTAAGTATCAATACCGTCCCACTTATTCACGGCAACAACTAATGCACGGCCAGCTTCAACAA
Organism: Polynucleobacter meluiroseus; assembly: GCA_945864455.1. Lineage (GTDB taxonomy): Bacteria > Pseudomonadota > Gammaproteobacteria > Burkholderiales > Burkholderiaceae > Polynucleobacter > Polynucleobacter meluiroseus_B. The sequence continues at coordinate 9,095 of CAMBBT010000048.1, forward strand.
TGAAGCCTGCAATATGCGCATCTTGCTCAGAGATATCTTGCTGCGCATCAAGCATCAAGATCACCACATTGCAATCAGCAATGGCTTGTAATGTCTTCACTACCGAGAATTTCTCGATGGCCTCAAATACTTTGCCACGACGACGCAAGCCTGCTGTGTCCACCAAGATGTATGGTTTGCCATTACGCTCAAAGGGAACTTCAATCGCATCACGGGTAGTACCGGGCATATCAAATGCAATCACCCGTTCTTCACCAATCAACTTGTTGATGAGAGTGGACTTCCCTACGTTTGGACGACCTACTACCGCAATTTTCATTGGGCGATTTGGATCATTTACTAACTCTTCTTCCTCGGGCTCAGCAATCCCCAAAGAATCTAAGGCGTCATCGAGTAGTCCACGCACACCATCGCCGTGCGCAGAGGAGATTGGAAATGGCTCCCCTAAACCCAACTCATGAAAGTCTGCAGTAACAATGCCAGCTTGCATGCCTTCTGTTTTATTCACTGCCAAAATCGTTGGGCGACCAGTCTTGCGTAAAAAGTCTGCAATGACGCGATCTTGCGGCGCCATCCCTAAGCGGCCATCCACTAAGAAAATCACAATGTCAGACTCCGCTACTGCTTGCTTAGTCTGCTTTGCCATCTCCGCAACGATGCCAGTTTTAGCAACCGGCTCAAAGCCACCGGTATCTACGCAAATAAAGGCGCGTTCACCAATGCGGCCTTTGCCATAGTGGCGATCTCTTGTTAAGCCAGAAAAATCTGCTACCAATGCATCGCGCGAACGAGTCAGGCGATTAAAGAGTGTCGACTTCCCAACATTGGGACGGCCGACAATAGTGATGACCGGATTCATTTAGGACTGTAGGCCGAGATTTTTCCACCCTGAGATTGAATCAAGATGAGTCCACCCACTGCAATGGGAGCAGCGGAGATTGGACTGCTATCGTGACGAATCCGCGCGATCATCTCGCCATTTGCCTGCGTCAGTGCATGCACATAGCCTTGAGCATCACCTAAAAGTAGAACCTTTCCAACCGCTAATGACTCACCTACATCACGATGGGTCAGTTGGGTGTTTTCCCAAACCTGAGTGCCATCTTTAGTTGCAAATGCTGTCACATAAGATTTTTCGTTGGCTGAGAAAACGAGCTCTGCACTTTGTGCGGTACCGGTATAGCTTGAGTAATCTTTGAACCAAATTAAATTCCCAGTCCGCGCCTGTCCACAACCAACCCGGCCCTGATAGGAAACTGCACAAATGATGTCGCCTTCCATGCTGGGTTTAGCAGACACATCATTCAAGCGCTCAATTTCTGAGAAGCCTTTTGGAAATGACACTGGGGTTTCCCAAACTAAGCCGCCATTGGCAATCGCAATCATGCCAAAACGTCCGCCAGAAAAGCCCGTCACAATCACTTCATTACCGATAGCCAGCATGCCGTAACCAACACGCAATGACAAGGCAGATTGTTGACGTTGATAAATCCACTTGCGAACACCGGT
>CAMBBT010000049.1 GCA_945864455.1 Polynucleobacter meluiroseus
TAGAACAATGCGGAGAAGAAAGCGGCAAAGAACATAATTTCAGAGAAGATGAACCAAGCCATCGACCAACGATAAGAAACATCTACGTTGACACCATTCTTGCCAGCATTTGCCTCGGCAATCGTATCGCCAAACCAGTTGTAGAGCACAAACAAAATCCATGCCACACCAAGCAAACTCAGAGCGCCGCCCCAAGAGGTGCTATTTACCCAGCCAGACATACCCGCGCCAAAGGCAATTAAGCCGACCGCTGCCATAGCAGGATGTCTAGACAGGGCTGGGACAAAATAGTGCGGGGTTGAATTGGATGACATCTTGTTCTCTCTACTCAATCAAAAATAATCAATGGGATACAACTGCTTTCACAATCAATAGCAGGACAGCCATAAAAATCAAGGCGCCAAGAACACCCGCAATGATAATGTGCACAAAACTGAGTGAAGCGACATCTTCCTGCAAGCCTGCCTTTTTACGCACCCCCAAGAAGCCCCACATGACGGCTTTCATAGACTGCATAAAGCTACTTTTCTTCTTCATAACAATACCTTTGATTTAGGCGCAGGCGGTGTACCACCCAATCCCAACTCAAAGAAGGTATATGACAAGGTGATTGTCTTCACATGATCAGGCAAGCCTGCATCAATTACAAATATCACTGGCATCTTCTTCGTTTCATTTACTGCTAGAGTTTGTTCCTGGAAACAAAAGCATTCTAATTTAGTAAAAAACTCGGTTGCACTTTTAGGCGCATAACTTGGTATTGCTTGAGCCCGTACTGTACGGCCAAGATTATTTGTCACTTCATACACAATCTCAGTCATTTCACCAGGATGAACTTCCAAAAAATTCTTTACTGGCTTAAAAGTAAAAGGCCCTCGACTATTAGAATCAAATTCAATGGTCACTGTACGAGCATAGTTCACTTGTGTATTACCAACTCGATTAGGGCTAAACGCTCGCACACCGTAATTATTCTTACTGGTGACCACATTAATTCCAGTGATCTCACACAAGGCCTTATACATGGGAACTAAAGCATAACCAAAACCAAACATCATCACAGCTGCAATTAAGAGCTTTAATAAAATCTGACGATTGAGAGTTTGAGTAGTAACCATCGCAGTGTACGGGATCAACCCAACCAGCTCCGTTTAATCATAATTCCAATAAAGAAGACTAGAGCCACACTCAGAAGAGCAAGCCCCAGTTTACGATTACTCGTAACTAAGGCTTGTTTTCCTGAAGAATTAAATTCCTGCTTCACGCATCTGCTCTGCACTAGGCGGAGTCTCAAAAGTATGATGTGGCGCTGGTGAAGGTATTGTCCACTCCAAGCCCTTAGCGCCCTCCCATGGGTTCATTGCTGCCTTTTGGCCCTGACCACGATAAGCAGGCATTACTACGAAGAGCAAGAAATACACTTGTGACAAGCCAAAGCCTAAGGCGCCAATCGATGCAATTGCATTGAAGTCAGCAAACTGGGTTGGGTAGTCGGCATAACGACGCGGCATGCCAGCTAAGCCCAAGAAATGCATTGGGAAGAAGGTCAAGTTAAAGAAAATCATGGAAGTCCAGAAGTGGATCTTGCCACGAGCTTCACTAGCCATATAGCCAGTCCACTTAGGACACCAGTAGTAAAAACCAGCAAACATTGCAAACAATGAGCCTGCTACCAAAACATAGTGAAAGTGCGCTACAACGTAGTAAGTGTCTTGAACGCCAATATCAATTGGCGCCAGCGCCAAAATTAATCCAGTAAAGCCGCCCATCGTAAATACGAAAATAAAACCGATGGCCCACAACATGGGAGTTTCAAAGGTCATGGATCCTTTCCACATCGTTGCAACCCAGTTAAAAATCTTCACGCCAGTTGGCACAGCAATCAACATAGTTGCATACATGAAGAACAACTGACCCGTCACAGGCATGCCAGTTGAAAACATATGGTGAGCCCAAACGATAAATGACAAGATCGCAATAGACGATGTTGCATAAACCATAGAACTATAACCAAACAAGGTTTTTCTAGAGAAGACGGGAACGATTTCACTGACGATTCCAAATGCTGGAAGAATCATGATGTAAACCTCTGGATGACCGAAGAACCAGAAAATATGCTGGAACATCACTGGGTCGCCGCCACCTACAGCAGAGAAGAATGAGGTACCAAAGTGACGGTCAGTCAAGACCATGGTGATTGCACCAGCCAATACAGGCATCACAGCGATCAACAGGTAGGCAGTAATTAACCAAGTCCAGCAGAACATGGGCATCTTCATCAAAGTCATGCCAGGAGCACGCATGTTCAAGATGGTCACGATGATATTGATTGAACCCATGATGGAAGAAGCACCTAATAAATGGAGGGCAAAAATTGCCATATCCATTCCAGGACCCATTTGCAAACTCAAGGGGGCATAGATTGTCCAGCCGCCTGATGGAGCGCCGCCAGGAACAAGGAATGAACCAAATAACAATAGTGCAGCTACTGGCAAAATCCAGAAGCTAAAGTTATTCATACGAGCAAATGCCATATCAGATGCGCCGATTTGCAAAGGCACCATCCAGTTAGCAAAACCAACGAAGGCTGGCATGATCGCACCGAACACCATCACCAAGCCATGCATGGTGGTTAATTGATTAAAGAATTCTGGGCGGAAGAATTGCAAGCCTGGCTGGAATAATTCCAGACGAATTCCCAAGGCCATCACGCCACCAGCTAACAAGCTAACAAACGAGAAAATCAAATACATAGTCCCGATGTCTTTGTGGTTGGTTGCAAACAACCAACGGCGCCAACCATGTGGCGTGTGATCATCATGCGCATGATCGTGTACGTGGTCTATGGTAGTTGAGGCTGTGCTCATGGATTACTCCGGTTTCGTTTTATCTGTATTAATGAATAGGTTACTTGCCGACACGTGCAGTAATAATTTCTTGGGTCTGAGTTATTTCACCCGATTTATTACCCCATGAGTTACGGGTATAGGTCATTACCGCAGCAATGTCGCCATCAGGAATCACGCCAGCCCATTTCGGCATTGCGCCCTTGCCATTGAGGAGAATGTTGTATTGGCCTGCTTTGGGACCCAATACCACTTTGCTACCATCCAAAGCTGGGAATGTGCCAGCACCTTTACCATTTGGCTGGTGGCAAGCTGCACAATTAGCCGCATACACTTTTGCACCGCGCTCTTTTTGCTCGTCCATGGTGTAAACCTTAGATGGATCTTCACCAGCGCCACCCATTTCTTTTTTCTTCTCTTCGACCCACTTGGTGTAGTCCTCTTGTGAAACAACTCTCACCACGATAGGCATAAAGGCATGCTGTGCACCGCACAACTCAGAACATTGACCACGGAATGTGCCAATCGTTTCAGCCCTAAACCAGGTATCACGAACAAATCCTGGGATTGCATCTTGCTTTACGCCAAACGCTGGAATAGTCCAAGCATGAATCACATCATTAGCAGTGGTGATCAAACGAATTTTCTTGCCAACAGGCACAACCATTTCGTTATCCACTTCCATCAAATAAGTATTTGATTTTGGTGCGAGGTTGTTAATTGCTTCACGGGATGTTGACAAAGTTGATAAGAAGCTAATGCCCTCGCCTTCGCCCTTAATGTAGTCGTAACCCCATTTCCACTGATAACCAGTAGTTTTAATGGTGATATCTGAATTCGTTGTATCTTTCATCGCGACAACTGTTTTAGTTGCGGGTAATGCCATTCCGATCACGATCAGCAGTGGAATGACTGTCCAAATAATTTCAACTGTCGTGCTCTCATGAAAAGAGGCAGATTTGTGACCCAATGATTTACGGTGCTTCAAAATCGAGTAAAACATCACTCCAAACACGCCGACAAAAATCACCGCGCAGATCACCAACATCATCCAATGTAACCAATGGATTTCTTGCATGATTTTGGTGGCAGGTGCAGGAAAATTCAGCTGGTATAGAGCTGGGCCGCCAGGCATGTTTTCTGATGCCTGTGCAAAAGCAGTACCAAAGGCTGCTACTAAATAGAGCGAAGCCCTAGTGACTTTTCCAAATAAATTCATCTTATTCTCTGTTTATTGTCGTGAGCAAATGCTTGAATACGCTACAAAATGCTCAAAAAAGCGGTTTAAAGCCATTACGTACAGCGATGATTATAGGGTTAATTGTGCACAACAGCAAATCTGGATATGCTAGCTCCATTCAATCTTGACAACGCTTAAAAAAATAGTAAGTACTTACACTTAAGCAGATTATTACCTAGTCTTGCGCCCAATTTGATTTACCTCGATATAAGCAACACTATTCTGCGCCTGGGTGAGCTGCTTTCCGATCGCCCAGGCATGCCCATACACCACCTCTAAGGTCATTTTTTTCGGTAAAACACCCTGCTTAGAGCCTTCAGATGCAGGCATTTGAAGTAATTTCAGCGCTTCTAAATCTACTAGCAAAAGTGCATCAGACTGGTAATCAAGACTGATAAATTCCATATCCATGACGGGATCCGAAAAACGCTCTCCTAAAAGAGCATCTCCCATATCGTGCATATCCCAAGGGCTTAATAAATTCTTAAATTGAATGGGGCCAGACTCAAGAGTGCGGAGCTCTTTTCCAGTATCAGGTCCTAAATAGCTAAATGTGATCAGGCCACCCTCTCGCAAAACACGCCAACACTCACGCAAGAAATGTCGTGGATCAGTCAAGTCCTGCAACAAAAGATCGCTGAATACCAAATCGACAGAATTGTCAGGAAGATTAAATTTGCCTTTTGCTAAGTAATGGGCCAAGGGGCTTGTATCTCCGCGAAACAAAGAGCGCCAATGCGATATTGCTTTTGAGCGCCCCATTTCAAATCTAGTAATGCCTTCTTCTGTAAGACTATGAATATTGGCATGGGGATAGCGTTTTGCAAAAAATGAAAAATGCTTTCCCGGAAAATCCGGAACGATTAATACATCTTTTACATCGAGTTTGACGATATCGAGCTTTTGCAACATACGATCTGCAATTTCGTCTTGTAACCATCTGATTGGCTGGGTCATACGCTCAGTATACTCAGCGCCCCATGCAATTTCTAGAGAAGATTTTTCAATCCATCAATAGCCAAGTTTTACCAAGCGCTTGCATCGTATGCGAGCGCTACCAACAACATTCTATTTGCGCACACTGTTTGCAATCTTTAAATATTAATGGCCTGTTCAATTATGAATGCTGCTATCAATGCGGTATCACTTTGAATGCCTTAGAACTTAAAGAACGGCGCTGTGAACAATGCAATCTTCATCCACCGTATTTTGATAAGACGTATTGTCTAGATAGTTATGAAGGAATTCTACAAAATGCAGTACATCAACTGAAATATCAAAAGCGTCTGACCTATGCGCATGGGCTTGCAAGTGTATGGAATCATATTTTTTCAAAACAACTCATCAATATCAGGGCAAACCATCTTCTTCCTGTGCCAATAAGTACTCAAAAATTATCTACGCGGGGCTTTAATCAAAGCTGGGAAATTGCCCGCAGAATGACTTGTAATCCAAGCATCCAGAAATTACCCCACGCACTAAAACGTCATCACCATGCATTTCAACAGGTAGGGGGCGGGCTTGCTGCGCGGCATTTAGCAATTGCGGGCGTGTTTTATATCGATGATCACTTTACTGAAGCTCTTCGAGGCCAAAGCATCATCATTTTTGATGACGTCATGACTAGCGGAGCCACTCTGAATGAAATTGCCCGCGTTCTGAAGGACAATGGCGCATCACACATCACTAATTGGGTTTTGCTTAGAACGGCAAAAATACCGCATGTTTAATATTGTCTTATTCGAACCAGAGATCCCGCCAAATACCGGCAATATCATTCGGCTCTGCGCTAATACTGGCGCAAAGCTGCATTTGATTGAGCCTTTGGGTTTCCCTATGGAAGACGCTAAGCTACGCAGGGCAGGGCTTGACTACCACGAGTTCGCGAAAGTAAAAGTTCATGCTAATTGGGCACAGTTTCTAAAAAACGAGCAACCGAACCCACAACATCTTTTTGCTTTAACAACTAAAGGAAGCGGGAAGTTTCATGAGGGCAAATATGCTCCCAATGATTACTTTGTTTTCGGCTCTGAAACCAAAGGAATTACTGAGGAAGTTCGTAACGCCATTCTAGAAAACAATCGAATGCGCTTGGCCATGCAAGATAGTAGCCGCAGCTTGAACCTATCTAATACTGTAGCGATTGTGGTGTACGAAGCCTGGCGCCAAAATGGTCTTGTAGGCGGCAAGTAAGGATTGAGTTAAAGCTGAGCTGTACTAATCTTCTATTTTTGGGTCGCGACCCATTAACTTCTTTAATGCCTCTTGCGGCGAAAGTTTACCTGCTAGCACCTCGCCCATCATCGTAGTAATTGGCATCTCCACACCTAAGCGTTTTGCTAAGTCTCCAACTGCAGCAGCGCAAAGCACACCTTCTGCAACGTGACCTAAACCAGACAATATCTCAGGCAATGATTTGCCGGCAGCAAGTTCAAGGCCCACTCGTCGGTTGCGAGAGAGATCTCCGGTTGCCGTCAATATTAAGTCGCCAACACCAGTCAGACCCATACAAGTTTCTGATCTACCGCCTGCTGCTTTCACTAAACGCATCATCTCTGCTAAACCACGTGTGAGGACTGCAGCACGGGCATTTAAACCCAAATCCAACCCATCACCAATGCCAGCCGCAATTGCTAAAACATTTTTAATGGCGCCGCCTAATTCCACGCCAATCAAATCGTCGCTTGAATAAACGCGCATATTGCCATGATGAAAAGCGGCTTGAGCTACCGTACATAAATTAGCAGAAGTACTGGCAATCGTTAAGGCGCATGGCATTCCAAAACCCACCTCAGATGCAAAACTAGGGCCAGATAGTGCGCCATAAGAATGGGAAATACCATGACTATGCAATTTATCTTCACGCTCAACCACTTGATGTGGCAGGAGCGCTGTAGCAGGCTCCAAACCTTTGCAAAGCCAAATAATATTTAAAGGGTGCTCTGTAATTTTTAATACCTGAGCAATGGTTTCTGAGAGTGCGGACATTGGCGTTGCAATGACCAATAGATCATCAGCAGAAAGTCTTTTGATAGCGACTGAAAAGTTATTTTCTAATGTAATGTTTTTTGGCAGCTGAATGCCGGGCAAATAGGAGCGGTTCTCACGGCTATTCTCAATATCTGCCAACTGATCTTTACTACGAGACCATAAACAGACATCCCCATCCTTGAGATGACGTGCCGCTTGCGCAGCCATCGCCGTTCCCCAAGCCCCAGCACCAATCAGGGTCACTTTCATGATCTGTGTGCTCGCTGTTGAGATCTAATGTGGAAGAACTATTTTGCTCTCATCAGCGGCGCCACTCTCTTGGCTAGCTGCTTGTTGAGCTTGCATGAGGCGGTGCTCATACATGCCATGGAAGTTGATCTCATTCAGGTGAATTGGCTGGAAGCCTGCGCGACTAATAATGTCGGCAATATTTGAACGAAGATATGGATACAAAATAGTTGGGCAAGCAATCCCCAACATTGGATCAAGTTGTTGCGGTGGAATATTACTGAACTCAAAAATACCAGCCTGTTTAGCCTCAACTAAAAACAACACTTTTGAATCTACTTTTGCAGTCACTGTAGAAATGATCGATACCTCAAAAATATTATCACTTAATGGAGTAACCGCAATATCAATCTCTACCTCCACTTGGGGTTGAGCCACAATCAACAAAATTTGTGGCGCATTAGGCTGTTCTAGGGAGAGATCTTTAAGGAAAATACGCTGAATCTGAAATCCAGGCTCTTTTGAGTTATCAGCCTCTGCTTGAGGTACGGAAGATTGTTCAGTCATTGCTATCTTTCTTGACGAATAAATACATTAAACCAATAAAGGATCGAGATTACCTGCGCGATCTAAAGCCACAAGATCATCGTACCCACCAACGTGGGTCTCACCAATATAAATTTGTGGGACCGTACGACGACCTGTGCGAGTCATCATCAGTTCACGCTGCACAGGATCACGATCAATCAAAATCTTTTCTAAATTACTGACCCCTTTTTTGAGTAATAGTTTTTCAGCCATTACACAATATGGACAAACCTGGGTGCTATACATGAGAACTTGAGACATAGATCTATTGCCTAACTAATGGAAGAGCAGCTTGTTTCCATGCTTGAACGCCGCCATCGAGGGTTCCAATTTCCGCAAAACCGAGTTTTTTAACCTCATTAATAGCTTTTCGAGAATAGGCGCCGGTTTCGCATACCAGCACAACTGGGTGCTTAGTATCTAACTTTAACTTCTCAATCGCAGCCGAAATAGCGGCTGGGTTAATCAATTTAGCCCCTGGCAGTCGTCCCGCTTTATATGCCTCTTCAGGCCGTAGATCCAAAACATAGGCCTTGCGACGATTAATCCAAATAGTGGCCTCGGTGGGCGACAAGCCTTTTCCGCTAATAAGCGTAGATAATGTAGGTAGGAAAAGCGTGGTGCCCGAAACTAAAAGGAGGGCAATAAGCGCTAAATTATCAATTTGAGTAAGAAAGTTCATCACCGGATTATAGAATGGCTCTATGAAACAACTTGTCCTTATTCGTCATGGTGAATCTACCTGGAACCTTGAAAATCGCTTCACTGGCTGGGCAGACGTTGACTTAACGCCAAAAGGGGTCGAACAAGCCCTGTCCGCTGGCGAAAACCTCAAAAAAGCAGGTTATGAATTTGATGTGGCCTACACCTCAGTTTTAAGGCGTGCTATTCGCACACTCTGGCATATTCAAGAAGCTATGGATTTAATGTGGCTTCCCGTGGTCCATAGCTGGAGATTAAATGAACGCCATTATGGTGCCCTCACCGGTCTTAATAAAGCAGAAACTGCTGCTAAGTATGGTGAAGAACAGGTCCGCATCTGGCGTCGCTCATATGATGTGCGCCCTCCATTGCTAGAGCCTAGTAATGAGCTCCATCTTAATAATGATCAACGCTATTTAAAACTCAGTGCCGCCGATATCCCTTTGGGCGAGTGCCTCAAAGATAATGTCGAGCGCGTACTTCCTTTGTGGAATGAATCGATTGCACCAGCACTGAAGGCTGGTAAACGCGTGATCTTAGTCGCGCACGGTAATAGCATTCGCTCTCTCATTAAATACTTAGATCAAATGTCTGACGAAGCCATTATGGAAGTGAATGTGCCAAATGGCGCACCCCTTATATATGAGCTTGATGACAATCTCAAACCCATTCAACATTTTTATCTGAACTAGGACCAAAAAGGAAATATGCGCCAATTTCTAAAGAATTTTGCTCTCATCGCAGTTGGTTTGATTGCTGGCATAGCAGCAACTATTCAACTATCCGCAACCGCCCAGCAAGGCGCTCAGCTCCCACTCGAGGAACTGCGAACACTCTCGAATGTCTTTGCGCAAATCAAGCGGGAATACGTTGAACCGATCGAAGATAAGCAGCTCTTAACTGATGCTGTCAAAGGGATGGTCAGTAGCCTTGATCCCCATTCCACCTATCTCGACAAAAAAGATTTTTCTGAGATGCAAGAAGCAACTTCAGGAAAATTTGCTGGCCTTGGAATTGAGATCACCTCCGAAGATGGAGTTGTTAAGGTTCTGAATCCAATTGAAGATAGCCCTGCTGCGCGTGCTGGGTTACAAGCAGGTGATTTAATTACTCGCTTAGACGATAAGCCAGTTCGCGGTATGTCTCTTGATAAAGCAGTGCGTACTATGCGCGGCACACCCGGTACTAAAATTACATTAACCGTATATCGCAAGAGTGAAGAGCGTAGCTTTCCAGTCACTATCACTCGCGCAGAAATTAAAGTGCAGTCTATTAAGGCCAAGATCCTTGATAACGATATCGCGTGGGTTCGGATAACCAGCTTTCAAGAGCGTACCATTCCGGACCTTGCTAAAAAGTTAACGGAACTTGCTAATCAGAACCCCAAGCTCAAGGGCATCATTCTTGACCTACGCAATAATGGTGGTGGACTCCTGCAAGGCGCAGTTGGGGTTGCTGCGGCCTTCTTACCGGCCGATGTAGTGATTGTTTCTACTAAAGGCCAGGCACCAGATTCTAAACAAGTATTTAATGCCACACCAGCGATGTACCGCCTTAGTGAGCCTGGCGATCCATTAGCGGGTGTGCCAGCAATTTTCAAAAAATTACCAATGGCTGTGTTGGTCAATGCCTATTCAGCCTCTGCTTCTGAGATTGTTGCTGGTGCCCTACAAGACTACAAACGTGCAACCATTATTGGCAAGACAACATTTGGTAAAGGCTCTGTACAAACTGTACGTCCACTGACAAATGATTCCGCACTAAAGATCACTACCGCTTATTACTACACCCCAAGTGGAAAATCGATTCAGGCATTTGGCGTTAAACCCGACATCCCGGTTGATCAAAATAAAGAGGGCGATCCAGACGACGTATTGATCACCCGAGAAATCGATAGTGAAAAACATCTCCGTAACAAACA
>CAMBBT010000050.1 GCA_945864455.1 Polynucleobacter meluiroseus
GGACCGTGCTACTTGGCTGAGCTTTAAGAATCGTGGTGATTTAGTTATCCTAGTGCAAGGCGACCCTAAACTCTTTAATCAATACGGTGTGATGTTAGTGAATCCAGCGAAGTTTCCTCATGTGAAAAAAGCTGAGGGACAGGCCTTTATTGATTGGTTGCTTTCTAAAAACGGTCAAGACGTGATTGCGAGCTACCAAATCGGTGGTGAGCAGCTCTTCTTTCCAAATGCTAAGTAATAGCGGGTAATCCACAGGAGAAACATTCATCAATACAAGCTTGTCATATGCAAGGTCTAAGGTTTATTTGGTAAATTAAAACCTTTCACCAGCTAAAACCGATACTTGATTGCCAAATTCTTTGAATAACTTAGAAATTTTGATTAAACCTTGGCAGGAAGCCTCCCAAGAGGCCTACTTGATAAGAGAGCAGGTGTTCGTTCAAGAGCAAGGGGTGCCTGAGGATATGGAATTAGATGAGTTTGATCCTGCTGCCACGCATGCCTTAGCTTATGAAGGACCTCTATGTGTCGGCACCGCGCGATTAGTTAACCTAGCTAATCATCATGCGCAAATTGGCCGTATGGCCGTCTTGAGCACTCTCCGAAATCGGGGTATTGGCAAGGCAATCTTGAGTCGCTTGATTGCCCTAGCTCAAGCAGAAGGCGTTTTAACCTTGACGCTACATTCTCAAGTATCTGCCCTTCCTTTTTATGCAAAGCATGGATTTATAGCGCAGGGGCCTATCTATGATGAAGCAGGCATTCCCCATCGTAATATGATGCTCTTATTACCAAACACTATTGCATAGCCATCCATTACTTATGAGCACTGACCATTCTTCTTTCCCATACATCCATCGTGTGTGTTATTCCGATACTGATGCCGCTGGCCTTGTATATCACGCGCGCTATTTGGATATTTTTGAGCGCAGTCGTGCAGAGTGGTTAGCTCAGTACGACTTAAGCCCAACTAAACTGATTAATCAATTTGGAATACTGCTTCCCGTCCGAGATCTTCAGATGAATTTTCATAAGCCTGCCTACCTAGACGATCTGCTGCAGATTGATCAGATCATCGAGCGCCGCAGTAAAGCTCAAGTCAGCGTGAAGCAGACAGCCAAAAGAAAATCTCAGGATGGTAATGAGGCTGAGATGGAACTCATCGTGAGTGCTTTAATTAACATCGTTTGTGTGGACACTGCCACCCTCAAGCCCAAAGCACTCCCTGACTGGCTATTTTTAGCTGATTCACTGTAATGACTTAAAATAGGGGCTCTTACTGCAAACGCTCTAGCGTGGCAGCTCACCCCATTGGCCGGGATAGTCGTTTAATTGAATACGGGTCAATATTTTATTGGCCCCTATGTTATTTACAGATCTTGGTTTATCAGAACCTATTCTTCTCGCTATTGCTGAAGAAGGCTACACCAGCCCCACACCGATTCAAGCTAAATCGATTCCCGCAGTACTTCAAGGCGGAGACCTCCTAGCAGCAGCACAAACTGGCACTGGCAAAACAGCAGGCTTCACGCTCCCTATTTTGCAACGCCTTAGCTCCACAAAAGCAAGTACAGGAAAACGTCTCTTACGCGTGCTGATTTTGACTCCTACTCGTGAACTAGCAGCCCAAGTTCAAGAGTCTGTTGAGACTTATGGAAAATATACCGGACTTAAATCAACTGTGATCTTTGGCGGCGTAGGTGCTAATCCGCAAATTAAAGCGATTGCTGGTGGCTTAGATATCTTAGTTGCCACCCCAGGGCGCTTGCTAGATTTGATGTCGCAAAAATGCGTCTCACTCAGTCATATAGAAATTCTGGTTTTAGATGAAGCCGATCGCATGCTCGATATGGGCTTCTTACGCGATATCAAAAAGATCTTGGCTGCCCTGCCTAAACAGCGACAAAATCTCTTGTTCTCAGCAACCTTCTCTACTGAGATTAAGGCCTTGGCAGACAGCTTATTAAATGCACCAGTATTAATTGAAGTGGCTCGTAGTAATAGTGCAAATGAAGCGATTGCCCAGCTGATTCATCCTGTGGATAGAACCAAGAAACATCCTTTGCTTGCCCATTTGATTCAAAGTAATGACTGGAAGCAAGTATTAGTCTTTACTCGTACCAAACATGGTGCCAATAAACTAGTGACCCAATTAGAAAAGGATGGCATCACTAGTATGGCCATTCATGGCAACAAGAGTCAATCTGCGAGAACAAAGGCCTTGGCAGATTTCAAGGCAGGCAAGCTGACTGCGCTAGTAGCAACTGATATTGCTGCTCGCGGTATCGATATTGATCAACTGCCCCATGTGGTGAACTACGACTTACCAAACGTATCAGAAGATTATGTTCATCGTATCGGACGAACTGGTCGTGCAGGTTCCAATGGTGTCGCAGTCTCTTTAGTTTGCGTTGATGAGCATCAGATGCTCAGAGATATTGAAAAAGTTATTAAGCAAAAAATACCGCAAGAAGTGATTGCAGGATTTGAGCCAGACCCTAACGCTATTGCTCAACCCATTCAGCTGCGTAGCCAACAACACCAACAATCGAGAAAGCCTAAGGCTGCAGGTAATGGTGGCGGATCTAATCGCACTCCAGCCAAGCGAAGCAGCCCACCGAAAAGAAGCTTTAATCGATAGAGTTCCTTCGGATATAAAATATTCTCATTTACTACTAAAGGCATACGTATATGACAGTAAAAGTAATTGGACTCATTGAATTAACAGATCAAAATGCCTTTGAACAATATCGTAGCAAAGTTGGCCAGACCTTAGAACTCTACAAGGGTAGTATTGAAAATCGAGGAAGTATCACCGAGATATTTTGGAACGAATTAAATTGCGCCAGATTTAGCGCGTTCGTAGAGCTTACTTTTCCGAGCCAAGAAGATGCTAAAGCTTGGGCTCATAGCCCTGAATATCAAGCTTTAGTTGCTATCCGAAACACAGCAATGAAGCTAACCCTCTTTGCAGTAACTATCTAAAGATTAAAATAAAAAAGCCTAGCTGGTGAAAGCTAGGCTTAGGGATGAAGGTGCTTAAGTGTTACTTCTTAGCTTCCATCGCCTCTTTTGTAGCGGTAATTTCTTTACGACGCTCTTTACATGCACCAGCAATTTCTTGCAATGCCTTACGAGCACGCGCCGCAGATGCCTTAATACCTTTTCCAATGAATTTTTCGTTTTCAGCTTTATATGTTTCAAAAGCAGCTAACAATGTATCGTGTTGTGACATCTTGTCTCCCGTTATCAAGTAATTATTCAAAGCAACAACGAAATCAGTATATCCCCATAAAAACAGTGGGAAATGGCCTTTTTTATCAGGGATAACGCTTAGAAAGCGTATTTCAGCCAAAATGAATTAACTACAGAAAACCTGATGGACACCCCTAAAATACTCAGATATATCCTGCTTTTAGTGCTTCCCAGCGCCCTCTCCCTCTCGGCTGGGGCCCAGACCAGCTCCTGGCCGTCCCATAATAAGCCCATTACCTTTATTAACCCCTTCCCCCTTGGCGGGGCTGAAGACGCTTTTGGACGCCCACTAGCGAAGCAGCTTTCTACCCAATTAAATGACTCCATCGTGGTTGATAATCGCAGCGGCGCAGATAGTTATCCTTGGCTCTATGGTGCGGTGCATCACTCTATTGCACCGAGCATATATGTCAACCTTTCCTAGTAAAGCTAAGTTAAATAAAACAGATGAGTATTCCAACTAAAAACTATGCGTTTGTTCGTAACAAACTTCTCAATAAAGAAGAGATTGCTTTTTTAGATGTGCGCGAGGAAGATCCTCATGCTCAAGAACATCCTCTATTTGCTGCTAATGTTCCGCTCTCTCGCATTGAGATAGATGCCTACAGCAAGCTCCCTAGAAAAAATGTTCCGATTGTGACGCTTGATGATGGCGAAGGTGATGCTGAACTGGCAGCACAGCGCTTGATGAGTCTTGGCTATTCGGATGTATCGACTTTCGAGGGTGGCGTCCAAGGCTGGAAAAGATCTGGTGGTGAGCTATTTAGAGACGTCAATGTTCCCAGCAAGTCTTTTGGAGAGCTTGTTGAGTCTAAACGTCATACCCCTTCCCTATCTGCCCAGGAGGTGAAGAAGCTGCTCGATGACCAAGAAGATGTTGTGGTAGTTGATGTCCGCCGTTTTGATGAATACCACACCATGAGTATTCCCAGCGGCATTAGTGTTCCTGGTGCTGAATTGGTATTGCGTGTTCCTGAACTTGCACCCAATCCGAAAACCAAAATTATTGTGAACTGCGCCGGTAGAACGCGCAGCATTATCGGCACTCAATCGTTGATCAATGCCGGCATTCCGAATGAAGTCAATGCATTACGTAATGGCACGATTGGCTGGACTCTTGCTGGACAAGAATTAGACAAGGGTCAGAGTCGCAAGTTTAAAGAAGTCAGCCAGAACACGGCAAATGAAGCTGCAGAGCGCGCTCGCAACGTTGCTGACAGGGCACACGTTAAACGTACTACTCTTACTGTAATTGAGAAATGGAAATCTCAATCAGAACGCACTACTTATTTCTTTGACACCCGTACGCCCGAAGAATATGAAGCGGGCCACCTTCCCGGCTTTCGTTCCGCACCAGGCGGCCAGCTCGTGCAAGAAACTGAAATGGTTGCACCCGTACGCGGTGCGCGCATTGTATTAGCCGATGCTAGTAGCAGTGTCAGGGCTAATATGCCAGCCTCTTGGTTAGCGCAGATGGGATGGGATGTTTATGTAGTTGATGACTTGCAGGCATCTGACCTGAGTGAAACAGGAATCTGGAAAGCCTCTTTACCGATACTTCCTCAAGTTCAATTGGTGGATGCTACTACGTTCTCTGATTGGCTCAAGACAGATAGCAATATGATTGCAGTGGACTTCAGCACCCACGCTAATTATGTCAAGGGTCATATTCCAGGAAGTTGGTACGCATTGCGTTCACAACTAGCTGATGCAATCAAACAGCTTCCCCAGGTTGACCGCTATGTGCTTACGAGTACCCCAACCCAATTAAGCCTGTTTCTTGCACAAGAGTTTCAATCTCTCTGCAAGTCTGAAGTATTGGTATTAGAAGGCGGTAATGTAGCCTGGACTAGTGCAGGTCTTGATCTCGAGAAAGGTCCTAGTCATTTAGCCTCCCCACCCTTGGATCGCTATAAGCGACCTTACGAGGGCACTGGCGTCGACCCTGCTGCAATGCAGGCCTATCTAGACTGGGAGTTTGGTTTAGTAGATCAACTAGGTAAGGATGGTACCCATCACTTCTGGGTTCTCTAGCTCTTGCACTTCATGCGATTGACCATCTTGATTCTGGGCCTTCTGGGGCTAATGGCCTGTGAGCGAGAAAGTTATACCAGTTGGAGTTGTGACTCACCAACAGAGATGAAGGTTTCGATGGTCCTCAGACAAGCGCGCATGGAAATAAAAGACCTTAAGCTAGACTATTGCGGCAGCCTGGGTAATCAGAGCTATTTTGACCAAAAATGTCCTGCATTGATTCAAGAGTCTGCCTATGTATTTACTCCATCCTCTGGCGCACTCAGTAGCAAAGACCAGAATTATCAGTGCAGCGCTCTATAAGTAGATGAACCCACTTAGCCCCAAGAAACTTTTACTCAGCAAATGGACGGCGGTTAAGCCTATTACCAAACAGAAACATTTTTTAGTAAGCAAAGTGATTCTGCCAGAGCCTCCTAACGAAAAAATTGAATTTGTTGAAATTGAAGCAGTATTAACAAAAAAGGTTACGGTGATTGCCTGGCGCGATTTGACTAATAGCGAGTTATGGATTCAGGGTTGGCAATAAAAAACCGCCCCCGATTTGAGGCGGTTTTTTAACTAATACCGAAGTGCTTAGTTAGATTTTTTCTTTGATTCCGAAGATTTCTTGACTATCTCATCAATATTTTTTTCTGCAGTATCAGCAACTTCATTCACGATACGGCGGCCTTCTTTGAACATCTTCTGGCCGGTGGTCGACATCTCATGAACTACTTTCGATAACTTTTCTGCATGTGCCGGCATTTTATTTTCAGCATCTTCAAGCCAAGTTACCAATGAAGCGCGTACCTTTTCAAGATGCTTCTCTGTTTCATCGGCAGCGCTATCGCCAAGATCTTTGAGAACCGATTTCACCTTCTTCTGATAGACGGCTGCACGTTTAGCAGCTTCTTTAGCTGCATCCGCTTGTAAATCCTTCAACTTGGCTAAATCATTTTTAGCGGCTGACTTTGCGCTTTCTAAGGCATTTTTCATACCCCACTCCATCTCAGCCATATGATGTTCGCTCAGTTTCTTTGCAGCCTCTAATAAGGTATGTGAGTAATCAAACATTTCTTTTGCTTTTTCGCGCTGCCATTTTTGCAATTCTTTTGCATCCATTTTTATGCTCCTATCAATCAAGGGTCCATGAAAAGCTTCAATTCCACTTTAAACCGAAATTAGCAAGCTGCCAATTTCTCCTAATTTAACGCATTAATATGGCAATTTAGAGACTAAGATGGGAAGCCAATAATAATTTTGATAGTTTATCAGGGTAGGCAGTTTGTCCACAAAACGTCAGTGTCAGCCTCTGTAATGATCATTTTAATTGTTGCAAAACAGATTGGTGATTTTGTCCATCGTCACCCTTCGATTTTTGCTCTCGGCAAAAGAAGAAAAAGTTAAGATAATTTAAAGAGCGTGGGCACAAACAAAGCCGCTTGCCCAGGCCCATTGGAAGTTATGCCCACCTAGATGGCCGGTAACATCTACACACTCACCGATAAAAAATAATCCAGGATGCGTGCGTGACATCATCGTTTGACCATCTAAATCTTTGGTATCTACTCCGCCTAACATGACCTCAGCTTTTTTCCAACCCAAGGTCCCAGCAGGTTTTACAGACCAATTGGTGAGCAACTCTTTCAGAGCTTGACGATCTTTTTTAGATACTTCGGCCCACTTACGACCATGAAGATTTCGTTGTTCAGCAAATGCTTTAGCCAGGCGCTGCGGTAAAACAGAAGCAAGTATATTTTCGGTGAGTTTTAAACGATTATCTTCATCATTAAATAGCGCATCACAATTAAATCCACCAGCGACATCAATGGTGCCAAGCCAATCGATGTGGATGGGCTCGCCCTCGACCCAATAGCTGCTTGCCTGGAGAACGGCTGGACCTGATAAACCTTTATGAGTTAAGAGTAGGTCTTCATTAAATCGGCAGGTACCATAACGATGCCCTTTCGCACCAGATGCAATCTTGATGGGTACGCTTAAGCCTGCTAGATCACTGAGGTTGCCAAAAGTCTCTGCCGTAAATGACAACGGCACCAATGCGGGTCGTGGCTCTACTACTGAAAGTCCAAATTGTTTGGCGATATCCAAAGAGTAGGCAGTAGCACCAATGGCCGGAACCGGTAAGCCTCCTGTTGCCATCACTACAGTCTTGGTTTTTTCAAGCCCTTCGTTTGTATGGACTAGCCAGCCTGATTCTGCTTTCGTAATCGCTTCAACAGAAACAGGATTGCGAATGATTGCCTTACCCTTGGCACACTCTGACATGAGTAGATCGATAATCTGCTTAGCAGAGTCATCACAAAAGAGTTGTCCTTGATGTTTCACGTGATGAGCAATCTTGTATGAATCAACGAGCTTGATAAATTCTTTTGACGGATATTTAGCAAGTGCACTTTTAATAAAATGGGGATTGAGTGATAGGAAATTGGCTGGGCTACTATGCGAGTTAGTAAAGTTACAGCGCCCACCGCCACTAATCCGAATCTTCTCGCCCAGCACTGGCGCGTGATCAAGGACTAAAACCTTTTTTCCCAGTTGACCAGCAACTCCGGCACAAAATAAACCGGCTGCACCACCGCCAATAACGACGGCATCCCATGTCTTAGTCATGTCTTATTTAAAACGGTCAATGATTTCAGAAGAAATATTGAATTTTTCCATATGACGCTTAGAAATTTGCAGTAGTACTAGGCCATGGAAAACCATCACCAGTAATAGCATGACGGTACCTAGCAGGTAGCTGGGTAAATCTAAAATGATGGAGATGCTGGCGTCTTGTAGAGTCATGATTAGGCTTTGGGCTATTTTACAGGCGAAGCACTTGAGATGGTCAGCACTGTAATTAGGTCAAATGGTAGTGATTTCTAATAATCGACCAAGCCTCTTGTGCCGTCTCTGCAAAATGAATGACTTGCATATCAATCTCATCAATCACGCCAAACTCAATCATCTGCTCAAATTTCACCATTCCGGTCCAAAACTCTTTACCCACTAGGATGATAGGAAAGGGTTTGACTTTTTTAGTCTGCATCAAAGTAAGGACCTCAAAGAACTCATCAAATGAGCCGAAGCCTCCCGGAAATACAACGATTGCCCGCGCCCGTAACATGAAGTGCATCTTGCGCAAGGCGAAATAGTGAAAACGAAAACTGAGGCCAGGGCTGATGTATGGATTAGGGTGCTGCTCTCTTGGCAAGCTAATGTTAAAGCCGATGGTTTGATCCCCCGCCTCAAATGCACCCCGATTTGCTGCCTCCATAATTCCAGGGCCACCCCCAGTACAAATATGTAATTTGTTACAACTCTCATCTTGGCTAGCGTTGTAATGAGCAACTGTAGTGCCAAACTCGCGTGCAGATTCGTAATAGTGGCTATGCAGTAATGCTTTATTTGCGGCAGCTTTCTCAGCTACAGTTTGTGCATTCTTTTCCATCTCCAAGGCTTTTTCACGACTAACAAAGCGGGTAGAGCCAAAGACCGTGATGGTATGGTCAATCCCGTGCTCATTGAGTAAAATTTCTGGTTTTAACAGCTCTAATTCAAAACGAATTCCAATCGTTTCTCTACGGGCCAGAAAAGCCTCGTCATCAAATGCAAACTTAGAGGACTCCTCTGAAGTCTCTTCAGAAATTTGATGTGGCTCGAGACTTAAAAAATCAGTAATAGTCTGAGCATTGTTAGTGGGGAGCTTTGAGCTCATATTCTTGCCTTTAATATCAACATCATGCCATCTTAACTCTTACGTTTTGCAGCGATAAGACTCGATTACCCTCACTAAAACTAAGCTTTCCTATCTAAACAGCACTGACCCAATCCATTATTGTCCTAAAAGGTCAGACATATTGATTACCCCTCAGAAACTATCCTAGAGATGAGAAGCCTGCTAAATAAGCTGTTATAAAGCCTTATGCAATTAACCAGCGCAGCACAACATCATCGTCGCTATCTCTATGGCATCTTAATGGCCGGAGTCGGCGCCATGCTCTTTTCTGGCAAGGCTATCCTGATCAAACTTGCATTTGGCTATAGCGTTAACGCAGAAACTCTGTTGGCTTTACGTATGCTGATGGCGCTGCCGATGTTCTGGGCAATCTATTGGTGGGAGTCTCGCAGAAAGCCCATGAACCCACTTACCTGGCCCGATCGAATTAAGTTATTTTTCTTAGGTTTCTTGGGTTATTTTTTGTCGAGCTATCTCGATTTTTTAGGATTGCAATATATCTCTGTTGGGCTTGAGCGCATTGTGCTATATCTCACCCCCACCATCGTGCTCCTGATTTCATACTTTGTTTTGCACAAGGCAATCTCGCGTTTGCAGTGGTATGCACTAGCAGTAGGTTACCTTGGCGTATTCATTGTTTTTATTCAGGATGCTAGCTCCACTGGAATCAGTGCATGGCTTGGCATGGCTTTGGTATTTGGTAGCGCCTGCTCTTATGCAATCTACATGATTGGTTCAGGTGAAATGGTTCAGCGCGTTGGCAGCGTGCGACTAGTGGTCTATGCAAGCACTGCTTCTACGCTCTTCAGCTTAATACAGTCATCCCTTTACAACCCAAGCGCGATCTTCGAGCAAGTCCAAACAATTTATTGGCTAAGCCTTTTAAATGCAGGCTTATGTACTGTTATCCCAATGTTACTCATCATGGTTGCCATTAACCGGATTGGCTCACCGCTAGTGTCACAAGCTGGAATCTTGGGGCCTGTGTCTACAATCTTTTTAGGTTACTTTATTTTGTCTGAACCCATTACCTGGATTCAAATCAGTGGAATGAGCTTGGTTATTGCTGCGATGTGGTTATTAGTGCGGAATAATGACACAAGAAAAAAGTCACCAAACTCGAGTGAGCCAGATGACTTTAATAAAACGGGGTCTCTCAATTAAATGAGAGACTTATGATTGCTGAGTCGCTGCGTCTGAAGCAGGCTTAGCTTTCTTCTTCGATTTCTTTTTAGATTTTTTCTCAGCTTTCTTTTCTTTCTTTGCTACTTTCTTTGCTTTCTGCTCCG
>CAMBBT010000051.1 GCA_945864455.1 Polynucleobacter meluiroseus
TCAAACGTTACCTTTTGGTTTTCCTTAAGGGTTTTGAACCCAGGCATAGTAATTGCGCTGAAATGCGCGAACAACTCTTCTTCACCATCATCAGGTTTGATAAAGCCAAAACCTTTTGCATCATTGAACCACTTAACAATTCCGGTCGCCATGCGAACTCCATTACATAAACTTTAAAACAACCGTGATGAGGGTAAATACTTTTTAATCAGTCTCGCTCCACAACACGCCTAAATAGAACTTCTTGTGAAGCCTACCCCCCGATTGTTTGCCCTTTTTGTAGGGGTGTCAAGGAGTTATATGTACTTACCCCCTAGTAAATACCCTTTATTTATCGAAAAATGCCCCAATATAGGTTAAATAGGGGGTTTTGCAGGGTTTTTAGCAACAAGACCCTAGTAAATTAAAGTTTGAATATCTGTGTATAGAATGTTTGTTATGAGCCGCACACCAAAAAATCCCACTATTGGCGTCCCAGCCAATCCCTACCTTGAGGACACGATTGTTCTCGAAAAGCAGGCCGAGAAAGTTAAGACGCCTTCGATGTATAAGGTTTTACTATTGAATGACGATTACACGCCAATGGAATTTGTGGTGATGGTGATTCAGGAGTATTTTAGTAAAGATCATGAAACAGCTACACGCATCATGCTACAAGTTCATTTAGTTGGCAAAGGTATTTGCGGAGTATTTACTCGCGATGTCGCTGCTACCAAAGTGCATCAAGTTGTTGAATTATCCCGTGAAGCGGGCCACCCACTACAGTGCACTATGGAGGAAGCATGATTGCCCAGGAACTAGAAGTAAGCTTACATATGGCGTTTGTTGACGCGCGGGCATCACGACACGAGTTCATTACGGTCGAACATTTATTGGCCGCATTGTTAGATAACGCGACCTCAGTTGAGGTTCTAAAGGCCTGTGCGGTGAATATCGCCGAGTTGCGCTCTCAACTTAAAAACTTTATTAATGACAACACTCCAGTAGTGCCTGGCAACGATGAGGTTGATACACAACCTACGCTCGGATTTCAGAGGGTGATTCAACGTGCCATCATGCATGTGCAATCTACTTCCAATGGTAAGAAAGAAGTCACTGGTGCCAATGTTTTAGTTGCTATCTTTGGTGAAAAAGATTCGCATGCGGTGTACTTTCTTCAACAGCAAGGTGTGACTCGCTTAGATGTAGTGAACTTCATTAGCCATGGTGTTCGTAAAGATCAGGCTGAGCATGTGAAGCCCGCTGATACAACGCAAGAAACAGAAGAAGCTGCTTCATCTGGAAAAGAGAGCCCCCTAGATCAGTACACTCAGAACCTCAATGTTTTGGCTCGCCAAGGCAAGATTGACCCCTTGATTGGTCGCGATAGCGAAGTAGAGCGGGTGATTCAGGTCCTTTGTCGTCGTCGTAAGAACAACCCACTGTTAGTTGGTGAGGCTGGCGTTGGTAAAACTGCAATTGCAGAGGGATTGGCTTGGCGTATCGTTAAAGGTGATGTGCCTGATATCTTGGCTAATGCAACGGTCTACTCCTTAGATATGGGCGCTTTACTTGCTGGTACTAAATACCGCGGTGACTTTGAACAACGCCTTAAGGGTGTTCTCAAATCATTAAAGGATCATACTCATGGCGTTTTGTTCATCGATGAGATTCATACCTTAATTGGAGCTGGTGCTGCATCTGGTGGAACATTGGATGCAAGTAATTTATTAAAGCCTGCTTTATCAAATGGTCAACTCAAATGCATTGGCGCAACTACCTTTACAGAGTACCGCGGCATCTTTGAAAAAGACGCAGCCTTATCTCGTCGCTTCCAGAAGGTTGATGTGGTTGAGCCAACTGTTGATCAGACGGTACAAATTTTGCGTGGCCTGAAGTCTCGCTTTGAAGAGCACCATAGCGTAAAGTATGCAGCTGGCGCATTGGTAGCTGCTGCGGAACTCTCTGCTCGTTATATTAATGATCGTCATTTGCCAGATAAGGCAATCGATGTAATTGATGAGGCTGGTGCCGCGCAGCGTATTTTGCCCAAGTCTAAACAGAAGAAAACCATCGGTCGTCCAGAGATCGAAGAGATTGTTGCCAAGATTGCCCGCATACCGCCTCAGTCGGTGACTGTAGATGATCGTAGCAAGTTGCAAACATTAGATCGTGATATTAAGAGTGTGGTCTTCGGCCAAGATCCTGCAATTGAAGCCTTGGCTAGCGCCATCAAGATGACGCGCGCCGGTCTTGGCAAGATTGATAGGCCAATTGGCTCATTCTTATTCTCAGGTCCAACGGGCGTTGGTAAAACTGAGGTTGCTAAGCAGCTCGCCTATATCTTGGGTATTGAGTTATTGCGTTTTGATATGTCGGAGTACATGGAGCGTCATGCGGTCAGTCGTTTGATCGGAGCGCCTCCAGGATATGTCGGCTTTGATCAAGGTGGTTTACTCACTGAGGCTGTTAATAAGAAGCCGCATTGTGTACTGTTACTTGACGAAATTGAAAAAGCGCACCCGGATATTTTCAATATTCTTTTGCAAGTGATGGACCACGGTACTTTGACGGATAACAATGGTCGCAAGACCGACTTCCGTAATGTCATCATGATTATGACTACCAATGCTGGTGCTGAAGCGATGCAGAAGTCCATTATGGGCTTTACGAATGTCCGCGAGTCTGGTGATGAGATGGCGGATATCAAGAAGTTCTTCACACCAGAGTTCCGTAATCGCTTAGATGCTATTGTTTCCTTTAAAGCACTTGATGAAACCATCATCATGCGGGTGGTTGATAAGTTCCTAATGCAATTGGAGGAGCAATTGCATGAGAAGAAAGTCGATGCTACCTTTAGCTCTAAGTTGCGCGCTCATTTGGCTAAGCATGGATTTGATCCATTGATGGGCGCTCGCCCAATGCAGCGGATTATTCAAGATACAGTGCGCAAAGCGCTTGCTGATGAATTGCTCTTTGGTAAGTTAGCCCAAGGCGGACATGTGGATGTGGATGTGGATGCAGATGGTAAGGTGCTCTTGAACTTTGATGCCCCTGTATTGCCAGGTAAGGCAGCTAAAAAAGATGTAGCTCCTGCAGAAGAAATTTAATCAATAGCGCTATTAAAGGAATCTATGTCACACCACGATAAATTACTGGATGCTTTTGAGGCTTATAAGGCTGAGCATGAAAAGTTCGAAGGCAGGGGCATTAAAGCCTCTGCTACCCGTGCTCGTAAAGCTTTACAAGAAATTGCAGGCTCCTGTAAAGAGCGCCGTAAGGAAATTTCTGCTGAAAAAGAATCCCGCGAGGGCAAAGGTGCCGGCATGTCACAGGATGCGGCTCGTCATGCGCATGTTCGGAAGTAATTATTCCTGGGTAGAGTTTAAGCCCGCCCAGTACTGCCAAAGCCACCAGCACCCCGACTGCTCTCAGTAAACTCTTCAACCACTTTGAGCTGCACTTGCTGGACTGGCATAACTACTAATTGGGCCAAGCGTTCCATAGGTTCTAGCTTAAATGGGGTTGTACCCCGATTCCAGGTGCTCACCATCAGTTGCCCTTGGTAGTCAGAGTCAATTAACCCAACTAAATTTCCTAAGACAATTCCATGCTTATGGCCAAGACCCGAGCGTGGAAGAATAAATGCGGCAAAACGCGGATCTTCAACAAAGATAGCCAAGCCTGTTGGTACCAAGACGGTTTGACCTGGTGCTATTTCAATGGTTTCATTAATGCAAGCGCGCAAATCCAATCCGGCACTACCTGGTGTGCCATAAGTTGGCAATTGGTCGCGCATACGTTCATCGAGAATTTTGACTTGGAGTGATTGCATAGAATTTCCTAAAGCAGCAGCGTGAGTAATTTAAATTTTCTTGGCGACAAGCGTAATCAGTTGACGAGCAAGTTGAAGTTTTTCAGCCTGACCAATTTTCTTGCTACCGGATTCGTCTATTACTAATAATTGATTGAGATCGCTACCAAATGTTTCTGGGCCGATATTACCGACAATCATGGGTATGCCCTTACGCTGACGTTTTTCATTTGCGTGCACTTCTAGATCAGTCGATTCTGCTGCAAAGCCAACACAATAAGGGTAAGGCTTGCCACCTTTGGTTTTAACTAGCTTTGTCAGATCCAAAAGAATATCCGGATTAGCAGTGAACTCAATGCTTGGAGCCGCTTTACCTTGGCGCTTGATCTTGTCTTGAGCAGGCTTTGCAATACCCCAATCAGCCACCGCGGCAACTGCAAAGAATATGTCGCAATCAGAGTCATTTAATGTTGCCGCATGCATTTCTTTGGCGCTGACGACATTGGTACGGGTAATTTTCCCAGTGGCTTCCAGGGGTGTTGTTAAGTCACAGGGGCCTGCAATCAGATGTACTTGGGCGCCTGCCTCAACAGCTGCACGCGCGATAGCAAAGCCCATCTTGCCTGAGCTGTGATTAGTGATGCCACGTACCGGATCGATTGCCTCAAAAGTAGGACCAGCAGTAATCAATACTTTTTTACCAGTTAAACTTTTCTTCTGAAAGAAAGCAATGACTTGCTCAGCGATTTCAGAAGGTTCTAGCATTCTGCCCATCCCTACTTCACCGCAGGCCTGAAAGCCGCTCGCTGGGCCAAGAAGAGTAACACCATCTTTATTGAGGCGCTCGACACTTCTTTGAGTTGCAGCATGCTCCCACATTTGTTTATTCATTGCTGGTGCAAGTAAGAGAGGGCAATCTCTGGCAAGGCAAAGTGTACTCAATAAGTCATCAGCCAAACCTAAGGAGAGCTTGGCCATTAAGTCAGCACTAGCAGGTGCAATGACAATAGCATCAGCAGATCGGGAGAGTTCTATGTGAGCCATATTGTTGCTGACACTACTATCCCACTGACTGGTGAAGACAGGATTGCCTGTGAGTGCTTGCATCGTGACAGGCGTGACGAATTGTGTTGCAGCTTCAGTCATCACCACCTGAACGGAGGCACCTTCCTGCATCAATTGGCGTGCAAATTCAGGCGTCTTATAGGCGGCAATGCCACCGGAGATCCCGAGAACGATTTTCTTATTTAAAAGTGATTGCATGGCGCCAGCTTAATGGGATTGGGCAGATTTGCCAAATGACTTGCGTAATTCACCCCAAATAATCAGGGCAGCGCCAATACAAATAGCGCTATCAGCAATATTGAAGGCTGGCCAATGCCAGTTGGCGTAATGAAGGTCGATAAAATCAACGACAGCCCCATACATGATTCGATCCAATACATTCCCCAGTGCGCCCCCTAGAATCAAACTCAGAGCCACACAAAGCATTTTGTCATTAAGGCTTTTGCGAAGTAGCCAAAGGATGTAAACGCAGGCTACCAGACCCACAATCGTAAAGAACCAACGCTGCCAGCCTGAGCTTTGAGCTAGAAAAGAAAATGCTGCCCCAGGATTAAAGAGTAATAGCCAATTCATAAAAGGGAGAACTGGCTCTGGAATGCCTAACTGTAAATTGCTTAATGCTGACCACTTGCTCACTTGATCTAAGAGCAGGACGATCGTTGCAATTACCAGATAGCGTAAATAGGAAAGAGTCATTCAGTTTATTGATTAAGCAAATAAGCGATGATCACCATCACCAAAGAGGTTGCTCACGCAGCGTCCACAAAGCTCTGGGTGATCGGTATTGTTACCAACATCCTTAGTGTGATGCCAGCAACGACCACACTTCTTGTACTGGCTGCCACGAACCAATACCTCTAGTCCATCATTGCTGAGTTCAATATTAGCGCTTGAGGTAATTGTGACAAAGCGTAAATCATCTTCTAATGAATGTAGGATGGCAAAGTCAACATCACCAAGCTTAATCGTGAGCTCAGCCTGCAGCGATGAGCCGACATTGCCAGCTTCACGTTCAATCTCAATGGCTTTGGTGACTTCAGAACGAATTTCACGAATACGGCCCCACTTAGCAAGCAATTCATCTGCATTGGCAATTTCGGGGAAGTTACCAAACTCTTCCATGAAGATTGACTCAGAAGGTTTGCTTCCTGAGCCATATGGAAAGTCCTGCCACGCTTCTTCTGCAGTAAACGATAAGAAAGGCGCGAGCCACTTCAACAGATTTTTGGTGATGTGGAATAAAGCATTTTGTGCAGCACGACGATCAGGCGAATCAGGTGCGCTGGTATAGAGGCGATCTTTCAGAATGTCTAAATAGAACCCACCTAAATCTTCTGAGCAGAATGACAGCATGCGCGCTACAGCTGGATGAAATTCATAGGCCTTGTAATGCGCCTCAACATCAACTTGGATTTGATCGGCTAGCGCAACCACATAGCGATCGATTTCTAACCATTGATCAACAGGCATGGCATGCTTGCTTGGATCAAAATCAGAAAGATTAGCCAGCAAGAAGCGCAATGTATTACGAATGCGGCGATAACTTTCGGTCACACGTTTCAGAATCTCATCCGAGATCGTCATTTCAGCTGAGTAATCAGTTGATGCTACCCAAAGACGAATAATTTCAGCGCCGAGTTTGTCAGCAACTTGCTGTGGAGCAATCACATTACCGACAGACTTACTCATTTTGCGACCTTGGCCATCAACAGTAAAACCGTGAGTCAAGAGGGCTTTGTAGGGTGGTTTGCCATCGAGCATTGCGCCAGTGAGCAAGGAAGAGTGAAACCAGCCACGGTGTTGATCTGAGCCCTCTAAATACAAGTCAGCCAAGCGACCATTTGGTGTTTGGGCGTCAGCAGTGAGGAGCTCATTGCGGTGAGAGCCACGAATCACATGCCAATGGGTTGTCCCCGAATCAAACCAGACATCTAGAGTGTCACGATTCTTTTCATACAGGGAGGCTTCATCACCCAGCAGTTCAGAAACTTCTAATTTCTGCCAAGCTTCAATGCCATCTTTTTCTACGCGCTTCGCTACTTCTTCAAGCAACTCAACAGTGCGCGGGTGCGGCTCACCACTTTCTTTATGAACAAAGAAAGCCATTGGTACGCCCCATTGGCGCTGACGTGACAAGGTCCAGTCGGGACGATTAGCAATCATGCTATGTAGACGTTGTTTACCCCAAGCAGGGAAGAAGTCGGTACTCTCAATTCCGGCTAATGCTGTTTCACGCAAGCTCGCTTTGCCGTCTGATGGCTTTTTATCCATGCTTGCAAACCACTGCGAGGTGGCGCGATAGATAATTGGCGACTTATGACGCCAGCAGTGCATGTAGGAGTGGGTATAGGTTTTATCGCGGAGCAAACTACCAGCTTCACGCATTGCTTGCACAATCTTTGGATTTGCTTTCCAGATGTATTCATTAGCAAAGAGTGGTAACCATGATGCATACACACCATTGCCCATGACTGGATTCAGAATATCGTTGTCAGCGAGTTTGTTTGCTTTGCAGGACTTAAAGTCTTCTTCGCCATAAGCTGGTGCAGAGTGAACAATGCCAGTGCCGGTATCAAGGGTGACGTATTCAGCTGGATAAATTGGCGAGAGACGTTTGTAGCCATCGTGTAATGACGCAAGCGGATGCCAGAAGGAAATGTTCGCTAATTGAATGCCAGTACAAGTTGCAATCACTTTACCTTCTACGCCATAGTCTTGCAAGCAAATCTCAACATGATCTTTTGCCAGAATTAATAACTTGTCGCCTACATCAACCAGGGCATAGGTCAGTTCAGGATGAATATTCATGGCCTGGTTCGCAGGAATAGTCCATGGTGTAGTAGTCCAAACCACAATCTGACCAGGCTTATTCGGTAGCTCAGCAAGACCAAATGCTTTGGCAAGTTGGGGCCGCTGGGCTTCATCAAAGGCAAAGCCGACATCCACCGTTGGATCAGTCTTGTCTTGGTATTCCACTTCGGCTTCCGCCAAAGCAGAGCCACAATCAAAACACCAGTTCACTGGCTTTAGGCCGCGGTAGACGTAACCCTTTTCCCAGATCTTACCCAGGGCACGAATTTCATCGGCCTCATTACGGTAGCTCATGGTGAGATAAGGGTTGTTCCAGTCCCCGAGCACACCCAAGCGCTCAAAGTCTTTCTTCTGCTTATCGACTTGGACTTGTGCATAAGCACGTGCCTTAGATTGCACCTCAGCAGTCGGTAAGTTTTTACCAAACTGCTTTTCAATCTGAATCTCAATTGGCATACCGTGGCAATCCCAGCCAGGCACATAGGCAGAGTCAAAACCCATTAACCAGCGGGATTTGACGATGATGTCTTTCAGAATCTTGTTTACTGCATGCCCAATGTGAATATCGCCATTCGCATATGGAGGACCGTCATGCAAGATGAATTTAGTTTGGTTAGTGTGTGCCGCACGAATTTTTTCATAAAGCTTATTTTTTTGCCACTGAGCAACCCATTGCGGTTCACGCTTAGCTAGATCTCCTCGCATTGGAAACGAGGTATCCAGAAGATTGACGGGATAAGAGTTTTCTTTTTCAGACATAATTTTTTTTCTGGAAATAATTTCTGGCATGCTTTGCATCAGCAGCAATTGCTTTGGTGAGGGTTTCGAGGTCATCATACTTCGCCTCGTCACGAATTTTTTCTAAGAGCTCTACAGTGATGATTTTTCCGTAGACATCTTGCTGATAATCAAAGATATGGGTTTCAAGCAAGACGCGGCCTTCATCTTCGACTGTAGGCCTGACACCCAGGCTGGCAACAGCTGGCAGAGGCTTATCAGTAAGACCTAATACTTGCGCAGTGAAGATGCCAGTAGTGGCTGGCTTACGATGATGCAAGTGATTAGCCACCGCTAAGTTCAAAGTGGGGAAGCCAAGCTTGCGACCTAATTGTTGCCCATGAATGACGTGACCAGAAATTCCATAAGGACGACCTAATAATTTTTCAGCCTGGTTCATATCACCATTAGCAAGTGCTGCACGCAAAGCGGAACTAGAAATACGTTCACCATCTTCTGAGATAGTTTGAATGCTAGAAACTTCAAAGCCATATTTTTCCCCAGCAGCTTTAAGACTCGCAAAATTACCAGCGCGTTTTGCTCCATAGCAAAAATCATCGCCAATTAAAATCCATTTAGCATTCAGACGTTTCACAATAATTTCAGAGACGAATTCTTCAGGTGTTAGTCGTGCAAAGGCAGCATTGAAATGCTCTACCACTACTCTGTCAATGCCTATGTTGGCAAGTGCTGCCAATTTGTCACGAAGATTCAGAATCCGGGGAGGGGCTTGCTCGGGAGAAAAAAATTCTTTAGGGTGTGGCTCGAAGGTCATGACACAACTCATCAGACCTCGTTCCTTGGCACCATCTACCAGCTGTTTGAGTAGGGCACGATGACCCCTGTGCACGCCATCGAAATTACCGATGCTAAGGGCACAAGCAGGTCCTGCAGAAAACTGGGTCGGGCCACGGAATACGTTCACAAAATCGCTTTCAGGGTAGCCATCAATTATATTGTGAGCATGCTTTCTATCGTTACCTTAATCTCAGGCCGCGGCTCCAATTTCGAGGCTATCGTCAAAACTGCTCAAAAAGAGCAGTGGCCAGTCAAGTTTGCTGGGGTCATAGCCAATCACTCTGCGGCTAAGGGCCTTGATTTTGCTCGCTTGCAGGGTATTCCGACCTTCGTGATAGAGCATAAAGAGCATGCTACTCGAGAATCCTTTGATCAAGCCCTAATTGAGAAAATAGATGAATTGGGGGCTGATTTAGTCGTACTGGCCGGTTTTATGAGAATTCTGACCCCAGCCTTTATATCCTATTTTGAGGGTCGCCTGATCAATATTCATCCAGCCCTCTTGCCGGCATTCCCAGGCTTGCACACCCATGAGCGGGCTTTAGAGGTGGGCGTTCAGGAGCATGGTGCGACTGTGCATTTTGTCACTGAGGGCGTAGATGAAGGGCCGATTATTTGCCAAGCTTCCGTTCCAGTGCTCGCAGGTGACAATGCTGACACCTTGGCAGCCCGTGTTTTAGCTGCTGAGCATCAGATTTACCCGCGGGCCGTAAAATGGTTCCTTGATGGACGATTGCGAATAGAAGGTAATCAAGTGAAGCTTCAACCCCCAGAGTCGCAATTTTTTAAATTATGAGTGCAGAACGTCCATCCCGTAAATCTGGAAACAGACTCGCCCCACATAAAAGTTACGCCGCTAAATCAAATGACCCGCAGCGCCGTCCAGAGCGACGCAATGCCAGCGGAAATTTAATTGCCCCTGAAGGCCAAAAGAACTTCTCTAATGCCAAAGCGCTGCCTCAGCATGCACTGCATCTGGAAAGACTCTTACCCGAACTGCTTAGCTTTGAGCAACCATCGGATCGCGTAGTGAGTCGCTATTT
>CAMBBT010000052.1 GCA_945864455.1 Polynucleobacter meluiroseus
ACTTACCCTGAATGGAAGATCCTTAGATATCACGGGTAAGATTAATAAAGACCCTAAAGTATTGCCACAATTCGATATCAAGCTAGAGTCTAAATCGTTTGATTTGGCTCCACTGGCTGCTGCATCCCTCGCATCCTCAACCGGACAACCGAAAGTAGTAGTAAAGTCTGCAGAGAGTCAAAGCAAATATTTTTTTAGCGATGATCCGCTGCCCTTTGAATCGCTTCCAAACGCCAATGGAAAGATTGCGTTGAATATTAATCAACTCATCCTGCCAAATCAGACGCCCCTAAAGGATGTGAGTGGCACTATTGCATTTAGGGGTGAGCAGATTGATATTAATGATCTGAAATTTGAACTAGGTAAAGGGCAGGCCCAGGCGCAAATTTCTCTTGCGCAGGTAGGTAGCAATGCTCCTGCGGTATCAATGAAGGTGCTAGCCAAAGGCTTTACTCTCGAGCAAGTACTCGTGAGTAGTAATTCAAGCACTAAGATGAGTGGGGGGGATGCTCAAATTGCCTTGAATTTATCTGGCAGAGGCAAAAGTTTGCATCAGATAGTCGGAGCAGTAAATGGTACAGCACAAATGACTGTGGGAAGTGCACGCATTGACTCAGACTTACTAAATGCTGCAGGTGATTTAGCCGTCACTATTATGGATACCTTAAATCCAATGCACAAACAAAGTCATCAAACTATCTTAGAGTGTGCAGTTGCCTATTTGCCCGTGAGTAGAGGCATGATCAATATTAGGGATTCAATTGGAGTAGAGACTGATAAGCTAGACATTACTTTATCAGGAATACTCAATCTCAATACTGAAGCAATTAATTTAAAGATTGACCCTCGCCAGAGATCTGGAATGATCACAGGAGTTAACCTTGGTAGCTTGGTGCAGCTAGAAGGAACCTTACAAAACCCAAAGACTGGCATTAATAAGGAAGCTGTTGTTAATAGCGCTGTCTCAATTGGTTTAGGAATTTTGACTGGTGGAATGAGTATTGCCGCAGAGAATGCTAAATCCATGGCTACCAAGAGTCAGCCCTGTAAAACAGCAATGCGCTCTTGGACAGATATCTATCCAGGATCTCATTAGTTCAGTCTTTAGTAGACTAGGTTACTTACAAAGAGGCTGAACAAAGAAATAAAGATGCTCGCAAAGAGCGCAGTCCAGAAGCCAGAAATCGTAAAGCCACTAACGACTGCTGATACCAGCATCAATACCAATGCATTAATGACCAATAAAAATAAGCCCATTGTGATTACCGTCAAAGGGAGCGTGAATAGAATGAGCAATGGTTTAACAATGGCATTGGCAAACCCCAGGAGCAAGGCCGCAATAATCAGCGAGCCTCCATCGGCAAAGCGCAAGCCGCTAAATATATAGCTAGCTACCCAGAGGGATAAGGAAGTGAGACCCCACTGCAGTAAAAACAGCGATAAGCTAGTCATGATGTTCTGCCTTTCTTCTAATGAGAGGCTGATGGGGAGTGTTACTTGTAGGACTATCTTATCAGTTATCTAATAGTGCGGGGGGATTTCATCTTTGAGGCTACCACCGCCACCGCCAGAGCTGCTGGTTTGCTCTTTTATGGCTTTTAGCTCGCGGTACAGAAATTCAATTTGTTGCTGTTGCTTATAGATGGTCTCATTGAGTTTTTCAATCAGGTCTTCAGTAAAGCTTAATTTGATTTCTAGATTAGTAATGCGCTCATCACTCATATAACTTACCTTATTTATTCTGAGAGAAGCTCAAAACGCCCATCTTCCATTTCTGCTTTTGGCCTAATCCAAAAATCATGTGACTTCATCGATTCATAAACATAGGCGGGCTCAAGAGAGGCTTCAATATTAGCGAGCAGGACCACTTTATAGAACCCACCAGTCTTTTTGTGTTTTAGTTTATTACCAGGCTTAAAGAGTCCTGCATAAGGTGCAGCCATTTTGGGCTTAGTCATGTCAACAATGTACTTTCTCAGTATGATCTTGTGATGGTAAATCCCATCCCGTACTCCATTCTAGATATATCTCCCATCCCTCAGGGTTTTACTGCAGCCGATGCCTTGCGTCATTCTTTAGATGTTGCCCAGCATGCTGAAAAATGGGGCTATACCCGTTATTGGGTGGCTGAACATCACAATATGACAGGCAATGCGAGCTCTGCAACAGCGGTATTGATCGGATATCTGGCGGCAGGTACCAATCACATCCGAGTAGGGTCTGGCGGTGTGATGCTGCGTAAACCATGCACCCTTAGTCATTGCGGAGCAATTTGGTACCTTAGAGTCTCTTTATCCAGGACGAATTGACTTAGGTCTTGGCAGGGCGCCTGGCACTGACCAAATGACAGCCAGAGCTTTGCGCCGAGATTTACTTGGTAGTGATGATCGGTTTCCACAAGATGTTCGAGAGTTACAACATTATTTTGGCCCGATTCAGGAGGGTCAATCTGTGAAAGCAATTCCTGGTGCTAATACTGAGGTACCGATTTGGATTCTAGGCTCTAGTCTTTACGGTGCTCAGCTCGCTGCACATTTTGGCTTGCCTTATGCATTTGCTTCTCACTTTGCACCCGATCAATTATTAGAGGCAATGAAGATATATCGTGAGCTCTTTAAGCCCTCAGATAAATTAGATAAACCCTATTGCGCTTTTCTGATGAATGTCGTGGCTGCTGATACAGATGAAGAGGCTACTCACCTATTTACAAGCCTGCAGCAAAATGTGGTTCGTATGAGGCGTAATACTCGTGGCCAATTGCCACCCCCAATAACGAATCTCGATGAATTTTGTGAGCCCCATGAAAAGGCAGCAGCAGCCCATACCTTGCAGGTCTCTGTGGTGGGCTCAGTAGAAACAATTAAAACAGGAATGCGTCATTGGCTAGAGGCTACTGGTGCAGATGAAATCATCATCACTGGTCAAATCTTTGATCATCAAGCACGCTTACGATCATTTGAAATTGCAGCACAGGCTGCTCAGTCCCTAGAGATCTAAAGACTGATAGTCAGCAGAAATCAAGACATCTTCTTTTGCAGCCCGAGCGGCAAACTTTAATACCTCATGATCTTTACTAATGAGAATGCAGGGCTTTACAGTAAAGGCTAAATCCAAAAAGACTTGATCATCAAGATCCTGACAGCGCCAAGGGGAGGGTAAGAGACTTTGATCAGCCATCATTCGAGCCAGTGATTTCCATTGCAACAAGATCTTTTCTTGCTCTGCGGTATCTAAAGAAAATAGAGGTCTAGAGATCACATCTGCAAACTCTTGCAGAGTCTTTGGGCTAGCAAGCGCATCGATTCTATGGTCAAGTAGGGCCTGTTTTAAATGAAGTGCTCTAAAGTCATTAAAGACAAATAGGTCTAGCAGAACATTAGTATCAAAGACGACGGATTTCATTTGCAAGAAACTGCTTAGTCTTGATTGCTGCGCCAAACTTCAGGGGTGATCGTTACTTGCCCTCGATCTGAAGAGACATAGACTTCACCATCCTGAATGTTTACATGAATGACCATACTACGCTCAACCAATTGATTTAATTCTTTTGCTTGTTCGGCTGGAATAGAAATAATTTGAAGATTACGTGCACGTGTGAGTTTATTGGCAATGCCATCCCACCAGATTTTGCTGGTGTGACCACCATAGCAATACACAATCACTTGATCTGATCTACCGCAGGCTTTCAGAATACGGCGATCATCTGGCTGACCAATTTCAATCCAGAGTTTGATGGCATCGGTGAGATCTTTAATCCAAAGATCAGGTTCATCGGTATCACTTAAGCCCTTAGTAAAGACCAAATCCTCATTTGCTTGTAAGGCAAAGGCCATGATTCTGACCATCATCCGCTCCTCAGTTTCAGAAGGATGCTTGGCAATAGTGAGAGAGTGACTGCCGTAATAGTGACGGTCAGAGTCTGCGACGTGAAGGTCAGCTTTGTGGATAGTTGCGCGGAGAGCCATGCCGCATTATCGCCTTTATGGCTAGTTAGCTGAGGTAGGTAGGTCTTTAGCTAGTATGATTCGTTCCTAGAGCCTCAAATTACTGTGTATCGAAGAGCCCCATGATTCGTATTACTGAACTGCGACTGCCTATCGACCATGCTCCTGAAGCTGTGGAAGCGGCAATTCTCAAATATCTTCACTTGCCCGCCAAGGATTTGATTGACTTTGAGATCTTTAAGCGTAGCTACGATGCCAGAAAGAATGTGGCTCTTTCCTTCATCTACACAGTCGATCTTTCGGTTAAGAATGAGGACGCTGTTCTTAAACAGTTTGATGGTGATATTCATATCAGACCATCACCCGATACGAGTTATCACTTTAAAGCCAAGGCACCTGATTCAATTGCATCAGGTAAATCATTGCGTCCAGTAGTCATTGGTTTTGGCCCTTGCGGAATATTCGCTGCACTCGTCTTGGCGCAAATGGGATTTAAGCCAATTGTGTTGGAGCGTGGCAAGAAGGTCAGAGAGCGCACGCAAGATACCTGGGGTTTGTGGCGCAAGAATATTCTGAATCCAGAATCCAATGTGCAATTTGGAGAGGGTGGTGCTGGTACTTTTTCAGATGGTAAATTATGGAGTCAGATTAAAGATCCGAAGTTTTATGGCCGCAAAGTCATTCATGAGTTTGTGAAGGCGGGTGCGCCAGCAGAAATTCTGTATGTTGCTAAGCCCCATATTGGAACCTTCCGCTTAGTAGGCGTAGTAGAAAAAATGCGCCAAGAAATTATTGATCTTGGTGGTGAGATTCGTTTCTCCCAAAAAGTGAGTGGTTTTAATATCCAGAACGAGCAAATTACTGGTGTCAAAATTGAAGGCCATGATGATCTTCCTGCAACTCATGTAGTACTTGCTCTTGGCCACAGTGCACGCGACACTTTTCAGGCTTTACACGATGCGGGCGTATTCATGGAAGCCAAGCCATTCTCAGTAGGTTTTCGTATTGAGCATCCGCAATCACTGATTGATAAGGCACGTTTAGGCCCACATGCTGGTAATGAGTTGATTGGTGCTGCTGATTACAAGTTAGTACATCACGCTAAGAATGGCCGCTCAGTCTATAGCTTCTGTATGTGCCCCGGTGGCACAGTCGTGGCAGCAAGCTCAGAGCCTAATCGCGTAGTGACTAATGGCATGAGTCAATATTCGCGCAATGAGCGTAATGCCAATGCCGGCATCGTAGTGGGCATTACTCCGGATGATTATCCTGGCGGCCCAATGGCCGGGATTGAATTTCAGCGCGCAATTGAATCAAAGGCTTTTGAGTTAGGTGGTGGAACCTATGAGGCCCCAGGGCAGTTAGTAGGAGATTTTCTAGAAGGCAAAGCCTCAACCGAGTTTGGTAGTGTCTTACCTTCCTATAAGCCAGGTGTGCATTTAACGGATTTAGCTCAAAGCTTACCCGCTTATGCGATTGAGGCAATTCGTGAAGCGCTGCCTGCATTTGAAAAGCAAATTAAAGGCTTTTCCATGAAGGATGCTGTCTTAACCGGTGTAGAGACTAGAACCTCTTCGCCTTTGCGCATTCCGCGTGGCCAAAATTTCCAAAGCCTCAATATCAAGGGCCTCTATCCTGCAGGTGAGGGTGCTGGTTATGCTGGCGGCATCTTGTCTGCTGGCGTTGATGGGATTAAGGTAGCAGAAGCGCTTGCGCTAGATTATTTGGCACAGTAAATTCCTTCCCCAGCATTACTCATTTTTTAGATAATTTCAGAAATATCACCTCTTTTTCGGAAGTGACGATAATGTCGCCATGGCTTTAATCGTAATTACTGATGCAAAACTGGCTTTCGGCCACGTAGACCTCCTCGCAAATACTGCTTTTTCACTCGAATCGGGTGAGCGTGTCGGCTTAATTGGACGCAATGGCACTGGCAAATCTTCCTTGTTGAAGATCTTGGCTGGCATTGAAAAAATGGATGATGGGCTTTTGCAATATCAGCAAGGTTTAAGAATTGCTTATGTCCCTCAGGAGCCCATTTTTGATTCAAATGAGACGGTATTTAATGCGGTATCTCAGGGCGTAGCCCAGGCTAAGGCCTTGCGAGAAGAATATGAGGCACTTAGTGTGAGTGACTGGGATGATGAATCCCACCATCGCTTAGATGAGGTGCAATCTCAGCTTGAGGCCCTCAGTGGTTGGAATTGGGAGCAGCGGGTTCATGAAACTCTAGATCGATTGCATTTAGAGGCGGACATCGAGATCGGTACGCTATCGGGCGGAACTAAAAAACGGGTGGCACTTGCTTGTGCTTTAGTAGAAATACCTGATGTCTTAATCTTAGATGAGCCAACCAACCATTTGGATTTAGATTCAATTGCCTGGTTAGAGGAGTTATTAAAAGAATATCAAGGCTCAGTAATTCTGGTTACCCATGATCGTGCTTTCTTGGATAACGTCTGCACACAAATCGTCGAGCTTGATCGTGGAATTTTACGAAGCTACCCAGGTAACTTTACTCAACACGAAGTTTTTAAAGAACAAGAACTCAATTCAGAGTCATTGGCTAATGCTCGGGCAGATAAATTATTGGCTCAAGAAGAGGTTTGGATTCGAAAGGGCGTTGAGGCTCGCCGGACAAGGAGCGTGGCCCGTATCGCCCGCCTTGAAAAGTTACGCACCAGCCGGACAGAGCGGAGAGATGCGATGGGTCAAGTGAAATTGGCTGTCTCCGCAGGCGATCGTAGTGGCAAGATTGTTGCTGATCTACAGGATGTGTGTAAATCCTACGATAGGCCGATTGTCCAAGACTTCACGGCAACGATTTTGCGCGGCGATAAAGTAGGCTTGCTAGGCCCAAATGGCGCTGGTAAAACAACCTTACTAAAATTGATTCTAGGGACTATTGCACCTGACTCAGGAAGTGCTACGATGGGCACTCGTATTGAGGTGGCTTACTTTGATCAAATGCGTGAAGGTCTTGATCTCAATGCTTCGCTTGAGGATTACATTAGCCCAGGCAGTGAGTGGATCGAAATCAATGGCAATAAGAAACACGTTAAGAGTTATTTAAGTGATTTCTTATTTGCACCAGAGCGCACCAACTCCCCGGTAAGCACTTTGTCGGGCGGTGAACGTAATCGCTTACTACTCGCTCGTTTATTCGCTAGACCAGCAAACGTCTTGGTTTTGGATGAGCCGACCAATGACTTAGATATCGATACCTTGGATTTGCTTGAGCAATTACTGCAAGATTACAAAGGCACTGTATTTTTGGTTAGCCATGATCGTTATTTCTTGGATAACGTAGTGACTAGCATCATTTCTCATGAGGGTGATGGTTTGTGGCGTGAGTATGAAGGTGGCTACGAAGATTGGAAAATCCAAAAAGCACGTTCAGATCAAATCCGCGCAAGTAATGCAAAATCTGCAAACAAAGTAGAGCCTAAAACCGAAGTTAAGCAAGCACCCAAAGCAGAAGTAAAGCCAGTGGCAAAGAGTGGGGTACAAAAACTCAATGGCAAGGAGCGCCAAGAGTTGGAGACTTTACCTCTGCAAATTGAGGAACTTGAAACAGAGCAGGCTGATATCGGCATTGCGATGAGTAATCCGGATCTTTATAAGAATGAACCTGAGTTGGCGGCTAGCATGCAAGCGCGCTTAACAGAGATTACTGGTCAGCTTGATCAAAAGCTGCAACGCTGGGAGCTGCTCCTCAGTCGTTCCGAGTCTTGATCTCTCTTATTTAAGGTTGAGACGCGCGCGCAGCTGCGCGATTTCATCTAAGAGCTGAAGAGCTAGGGCAACTCCTGGAACATTTAATTCCAAATCATGTGTCAGATGCGCTGCAGTCTTGGCTCTTTTGAGAGAGTCCCCACTAAAGCGCCAATCTTCGGGAGATGAGCCCGCAGGACTGAGGACGCCCTCTGATACCCAAGACATAATCAATTCCTGAGGAGTGCGAGAAGCATGTGAGAGCTCCACAATACTCATATGTACTTCGTTCTCTACAACGCTTGCTTCAATCCAGGTAGTGCTGAGCTTCGTCATGGCGATCATCCCTTCAAGTGAGATCTAGGGTTGAAATCAAAAGCTTTCTCGAGGTATTGATAAGCTTCTTTCTGGGCATCTGTTTCTGCTGTTGGTAGTGCAATGGTCGGAACAACATATAGATCACCGGGCTGGGCACTCGGAATACCTTTACCTTTGAGGCGCAGCTTACGACCCGCAACTGTACCTGCTGGGATCTTTAATTCCAAAGTAGAGCCTGCTGGTGTCGGTACATTGACCGTGGTACCCAAGGCCGCCTCCCATGGTGCCAATGGAATATCGATGAATACATCCTTGCCATCAATTCGATAGATTGGACTTGGATGGAAATCAATTTCTAAATAGAGATCGCCTGCTGGGCCTTCGCCAATGCCAAGACTACCTTGCCCTGAGAGACGAAGATTTTGACCAGCCTTAATCCCTTTTGGAATGCTGACATCTAACTTGCGCTCTTGAGTGCTTCCATGACCGCTAGCATCTTGTGTTGGCATATGTAATGCAATCGTGCGTTTAGCACCGTTATAGGCATCAGCAAGATCAATCAAAATTTTGGCATGATGATCTTGCCCTTTGAAGTTCATCCCTTGGTGTGATTGTCCGCTACGACCACCTTGACGGTGCTGACCTCTGCCAAAGAGAGATTCAAAGAACTCACTTTGATCACCCTCAAAGCCACCACCATAACCAGGATGACCAGTATTAAAACCATTATCAGAGTATTCAAAGCCTTCATTCCAATTTGGGGGAGGAGTGAAGTCTTGACCATTTTTCCAGTTAGCGCCGAAGCGATCATAAGCCGCACGTTTCTCGGTATCTTTCAAAACGGCATAGGCCTCACCGATTTCTTTGAATTGATCTTCAGCCCCAGCCTCTTTATTCACATCTGGATGGTATTTGCGGGCAAGCTTGCGGTAGGCAGCTTTGATTTCAGCTTCGGTAGCAGAGCGTACCACCCCCAGTGTTTCGTAGTAATCCCTAAATTTCATCAGATTAATTCTACAGGCGTATTAGCTCATCACCCCGATTTGCCAGGGTACAAACTCATAATCACCTAGACCCAGAAGTTCGCTTTTAGAAGCCTCTCCAGAAGCGGTTTTCAGAAAGAGCTCAAATATGCGTTGCCCCATT
The DNA here is from genome assembly GCA_945864455.1 of Polynucleobacter meluiroseus. GTDB lineage: Bacteria > Pseudomonadota > Gammaproteobacteria > Burkholderiales > Burkholderiaceae > Polynucleobacter > Polynucleobacter meluiroseus_B. The sequence continues at coordinate 9,126 of CAMBBT010000052.1, forward strand.
TCTTGAACAGAAACAGTCCCATCCAAAATTTCCCCGCAATTAATGTCCATATCTTCGGTAAGGCGCTGATACATGGGGGTATTGGTAGCCAGCTTGATACAAGGCGCAGGTTTAGAGCCGAACATGGAACCTCTACCAGTAGTAAAGGCAATCAGATTCGCGCCACCAGCAATTTGTCCGGTAGCTGATACGGGATCAAAGCCTGGAGTATCCATAAAGACAAAGCCTTTAGTCGTAACAGGCTCAGCATACCGATATACCTCCATTAATGGACCGGTGCCACCCTTCATGGAAGAGCCCAAAGATTTTTCAAAGATATTAGCCAGTCCACCAATTTGATTTCCAGGGCTAACTTTGCCATTAATCTGCACGTCTCTACCAACGGAGTATTCGTCTTTCCACCAACGAATACGTTTAATCAGTTTTTCACCAATGGCTTGATTGGCAGCGCGGCGGGTGAGGGTATGTTCTACACCATATATCTCCGGTGTCTCCGACAAAATACCAGTACCACCATGACGAGACAAAATATCGACTGCTGCGCCTAATGCAGGATTAGCAGTGATGGATGAAAAGCCATCTGACCCACCGCATTGCAAGCCAACACACAGATGACTTGCTGAAACCGTTTCGCGTTTTGCTTTATTTGCCTCTGGAAGTAAGGCTTTGACTGCTTCAATTCCGGCTTCAATCGTCTTACGTGTGCCGCCAGTCTCTTGCATGATGAAGGTGTGGAGATTTGTACCTGCAGTAAGGTCTTCCTGTTCCATTAAGCCCTTTAATTGATTGCGCTCACAGCCAAGACCCACAATCAGTGCAGCAGCAAGATTGGGATGACGCGCATAACCAGCCATCGTGCGGCGGAGCAGCTGCATTGGTTCACCGCTCATTTCCATACCGCAGCCAATGTCATGGCTAAACGCTACAACACCATCCACATTGGGAAAATCCTTTAATCTTTCTGGTGTGAACCAGTCAGCAATTTTATTCACT
>CAMBBT010000053.1 GCA_945864455.1 Polynucleobacter meluiroseus
CGCCAATAATTTGACTGCAGAAGCAATCTATGCCAACAACAAGACTGAGTCTATTGGTGTGCAGCAGTCCAAAGTCAATTCAACCCAGTTGAACGTTAGCTACGCTATTGGCGCAATCTCACCATTTGTCAAGTACGGTATTGGTAGCACAGAAACTGGCTTAAGCGGTGCTGCTAATGCGGATACATCAGCCATGCAAGTTGGCGCTTTGTATACCATGAGCAAGCGTACTAACTTTTATGCAGCTTATGGTCAGACAGAAATCAAAGTGAAGTCCTCAACTTCAAGTATAGTTAACAACAAAGTAAGTGCACAACAAGCAGCTATTGGCATGGTGCACACTTTCTAATTTAACGCTAGCGTAAGCTAGTTTTAATTAGTTAGGTATTAAATCAACTCACTGTGGCAACACAGTGAGTTTTTTTTGTGTAATTTTAGCTATATCAAACTAAAATCAGCGGGCTGGACTTGTGCTTGAATTTTGTTTGCTGTTGACTTAAGCATTCTTGTTTAAGATGCATCTTTGTCTGCCGAACTTGCGCTTGCATTGCATGGATATATCGTTATTCTAGTATTGCGGGTTTGACGATTTCTTCAACACGCAGATTAAATCTGCACAGGAATAATGATCTTTGAGATGCATTAAAATTAGGATAGTGTATTTTTCTAAATGCCCCGGATTTGGCTAAAAAAATTACTAGTCTCTAAAACAATTTTCGTTTTTCAAAAGGATCCATATGAAAATAAGTAAGCCAGCTTCAATTTCTATGGCAATATTTGCTTTGATTGCGGTATTTACTGGTACTAATTCTGCTTTCGCTGCAAGTCCTACTTTAGATAAGATTAAATCCTCTGGCACAGTTACCATGGGAGTGCGCGAGTCATCGATACCGATGTCCTACACCACCGGCGATAGCCGTTTTGATGGTTACCATGTTGAAGTCTGCCGGATGATTTTGGGCGACATTAAAGACAAGCTGGGTATGAGCACAATCCGTATTAACTACCAGCCTGTGACATCTCAAAACCGCGTACCTTTGGTGCAAAATGGCACCGTTGATATTGAGTGCGGCACAACAACCAACAATAGTGGCCGCGCTAAGGATGTTGGCTTTGCCAATACCTTATATGTGGAAGAAGTGCGTATTGCCGTTAAAGCAAACTCTGGGATTAATTCAATTTCTCAATTAGTGGGTAAGAAAGTTGCCACAACTACTGGTACAACTTCTGTTCAATTGCTTCGTAAACATGAAAAAGCCAATGGTGTGAACTTTGACGAAGTATTTGGTAAAGACCATGCGGATAGCTTCTTGCTATTAGAGTCCGGTCGTGCTGATGCATTTGTGATGGATGGTTCTATTTTGGCCGGCAATATTGCGAACTCTAGGAATCCAAAAGATTTTAAAATTGTTGGTGAAGTGCTTGCAACTGAGCCAATTGCCATCATGGTTCCTAGGAATGATCCTGAGTTCAAGGCTGCTGTGAATGCTGCCATTGCAAAGATTGTTGCAAATGGAAAAATGCCTGGGCTTTGGAATAAGTGGTTCTTGTCACCAATTCCACCAAAAAATGCGGTAGTTGGTCTTGAATTATCTCCGGCTACTAAAAATGCTTGGGCAAATCTCAATGACAAACCAGCCGAAGACTACAACAAGAAGTAATCTAATCAATTAAGCTTCCAATATGGCATTAGATTTCGGTGTTTTTTGTAAAAGCACCATCGATGGAGAAGCAGTTGAATACTGCTTCTCCTCTATTTTTTGGCTTGGACAAAATGCAGATCCTAGTTATCTAGACTGGCTGATGAAGGCCTGGGGCTGGACCTTGGCTGTTGCAGTTTTGGGCCTGACTATTGCTTTAATTGTGGGTGTAATGATGGGTACTCTCAGGACTTTACCAAACAACGGGATAGTGAGTAGATTACTAGTGAGGCTTTCAACAGCTTGGGTAGAGCTATTTAGAAATATCCCCGTTTTAGTTCAGGTATTTCTCTGGTACCACGTTATTCCTGCTTTTGTTTTGCCTTTAAAGGCGCTTCCATCCTACTGGCTGGTTAGTATTGCATTGGGGTTCTTTACTTCTGCTCGGATTGCGGAGCAAGTGCGCGCAGGTATTCAGTCTTTACCTAGCGGGCAAAGAGCTGCTGCAACTGCCCTTGGATTAACTACGCCACAAACCTATCGTTATGTCCTATTGCCCATGGCATTACGCATTGTTATTCCCCCCCTTACGTCTGAGAGTATGAATGCCATCAAAAACTCTTCAGTTGCCTTTGCCGTGTCAGTGCCGGAGCTCACTTTATTTGCTATGCAAGCACAGGAAGAAACCTCTCGTGGCATAGAAATTTACTTAGCAGTGACTATGCTTTATGCCTTATCAGCCTTTGCCATCAATCGTGTGATGACTTTCATAGAAAAAAGAAGCCGTATCCCCGGTTTCATTGCCCCACCCAATGATGCAAGTCTAGCTCATTAAATGGTAGCGATATGTTGAGCTTAGACCTAAGTTTTTATAACTGGGAACTCTTCACAAATTATATTGTGAAGGGGCTGTTATTTAGCGTTCAGCTCACTGTCATCGCGACAGTTGGGGGAATTATGGTTGGCACATTCTTGGCTTTGATGAGGCTATCAGGCAAGTCTATCTTGGTCTATCCAGCAACGTTTTACATCAATACTATGCGCTCCATTCCATTGGTAATGGTGATCCTCTGGTTCTTCTTGTTAATCCCAATGCTGATTGGTAAACCTATCGGAGCAGATTTATCCGCCACTATTACCTTTATTGCATTTGAGGCCGCCTTCTTTGCGGAGATTGTGAGAGCCGGAATTCAATCGGTTCCAAGAGGGCAGGCCTATGCTGGCGAGGCCTTAGGAATGACGTATGGACAAAACATGCGTTTGGTAGTTTTACCTCAAGCTTTTAGGAATATGATTCCTGTCTTCATGACACAAACCATCATTCTGTTTCAAGACACCTCTTTAGTCTATGCAATTGGCGCATATGATTTATTAAAAGGTTTTGAGATTGCTGGCAAGAACTATGGCCGCCCAATTGAGACCTATATATTGGCAGCAGCAACGTATTTTGTGATTTGTTTTTCGCTTTCTAAGGCAGTGCGCGCTATTCAGGCAAAAGTTGCCATCATTCGCTAATGATTTTTTATCGCTACACACTACCTAGACCATCATGATTGAACTTCGAAACGTTTCAAAATGGTATGGCTCCTTTCAGGTCTTGACGGATTGCACCACCTCAATCAATAAGGGTGAAGTAGTAGTTATTTGCGGTCCTTCAGGATCGGGTAAGTCGACATTGATTAAAACCATCAATGCTCTTGAGCCATTTCAAAAAGGTGAAATTACTGTTGACGGCATTAATTTGCATGATCCCAATACAAATCTTCCCAAGTTGCGGGCACGGGTTGGTATGGTGTTTCAGAGCTTCGAGTTATTTCCCCATTTAAGTGTTACTGAGAATCTCACTCTAGCTCAAGTGAAAGTTTTGGGTCGATCAAGCGATGAAGCTAAAACCCATGGTCTTAAATATCTCGAGCGCGTTGGCCTGATTGCGCAAAAAGATAAATTTCCTGGCCAGCTTTCAGGTGGCCAGCAACAGCGGGTTGCGATTGCCCGTGCTTTAAGTATGGATCCCATCCTGATGCTATTTGATGAGCCTACTTCAGCGCTGGATCCAGAGATGGTGGGTGAAGTCTTAGATGTCATGGTTAAACTGGCTAACGAAGGTATGACAATGTGCTGCGTTACCCACGAGATGGGCTTTGCCCGCAAGGTTGGTAACCGTGTGATCTTTATGGATCAGGGTCGTATTCTTGAGGATTGCAGTAAAGATGAATTTTTTGGTAATCCAGAGGCTCGCTCACCCAGAGCTAAAGATTTTTTATCTAAGATCTTGGCGAGCTAGAGCCCAAAAATCATTGCTTCGGTGTTTTAGGCTTTGGGCGCTTTCCGGTTTGGACTGTGAGCACCGATTCTTTCCCTTTGCGCAAAACTTTTAAAGTAGCCTCGTTTCCAGGGCCAATTTGCGCAATTTGATTTAGAAGCTGTTTGACATCTTTAGTTTGATCGCCATTAACAGCCACTAGAACATCTCCAGGCTTTACGCCACCGCGGGCTGCAGGCCCACCCTCGAGAACTCCGGATAAAAGTACCCCCTCGGTATTACCGGGTAGCCCTAAAGATTCAGAGAGGTCCTTTGAAAGGTTTTGGGGTTCAACGCCAATCCAGCCCCGGGTGACACTGCCATTTTGAAGAATGGCTTCCATGACTTGCTTAGCTAGGTTTACTGGAATAGCAAACCCAATGCCCATCGATCCACCATTGTTAGAGAAAATCGCAGTATTGATGCCAATCAAATTGCCACGGGTATCAATGAGTGCGCCACCGGAATTGCCTGGATTAATCGCAGCATCGGTCTGAATAAAATTTTCAAATGTATTGATACCAACGTGATCGCGACCCATGGCAGATACAATTCCAGAGGTCACGGTTTGACCAACCCCAAATGGATTGCCAATCGCCAGTACGACATCACCAACGTGCACAGAATCCATTTTTCCGAGCGTAATGGGAGTTGGTAATTGTTTGGCCTCAATTTTCAAAACAGCGATATCTGTTTCTGGATCGCTACCAATGATTTTTGCCTTCACTTTTCTGCCGTCTGAGAGCGCAACATCAATATCATCCGCATCATTAATGACATGATGGTTTGTGAGGATGATTCCTTCTGGGCTTACTAGAACCCCAGAGCCCAGGCTGGAGCTGGGCTCCTCGTCAGGCGGCTGATCGCCGAAGAAGAATTTGAATAGAGGGTCAGCAGGATTTTGTTTATTACCTTTACGCGTTTTTGACTTTGCAGAAACCTTATTGGTAAAAATATTGACAACGGCCGGCATTGATCTTTTGACTGCATCATGGTATGAGCCAGGACTCAGAGCGCTGGCATCATACGCACCCTCTTTTAGAGTTACGCTGTCAACAATTGAGCTGACACCTTCACCGGATATCCAGCTTGGTTTTAGAGTTGCAATAATGAACCATACAGCAAAAAGAATCGTTACGGTTTGCGCAAACAGTAACCATAGGCGATTCAACATATTGTAATTTTCTTGGCGTAATTATTTTTTGAGACTGTCGCGAATTTCGCGCAGCAACATCACATCTTCTGGAGTTGGCGGTACTGGAGGTGTATCCATCAAGCGAACCTTGTTAACGACCTTGACCATTTGAAAAATCACAAAGGCTAGCAAAATGAAATTAATTGAAATGGTGATGAAATTACCATAAGCAAAAACAGGTACACCTGCCTTTTTGAGGGCATCAAAAGTCCTAGGAACGCCCTCTGGAATATGGCCAAGAATGAGGAAGAGGTTCGTAAAGTCAATATGGCCTCCCAAAAGGATGGAAATCACCGGCATCACGATGTCGTTTACGAGAGAATCGACAATTTTCCCGAAAGCCCCACCAATAATGACACCGACAGCCAAATCAATCACATTACCTTTAACGGCAAAGTCACGAAACTCCTTCAAAACACTCATAATTACCCTCCTTTTTGCTTGTATTTGGATTGGTCTGAGATTAACCCCATAACTTTCTTCCTCCCCCCACTTTTTACTTTAAAATACGAGGTTTAAGTAATTTCCAATCAAAAATACCCTTTCTAGGAATTTTGTAAATGAGTGATAAGCCCAGTATGGACAAGGATCGTCGCAATTGGCTGATAGCCACATCGGCGGTTGGCGGCGTCGGCGCTGCTGCAGCCCTTTACCCTTTTATAGATAGTTTTGAGCCTTCCGAGCGTGCTAAAGCCGCTGGAGCGGCTGTTGAGGTCGATATTACTGACATGAAGCCAGATGAAATGCGCATGGTTGAATGGCGTGGCAAGCCAGTGTGGGTAGTGCGTCGCACGCCTGAGCAGGTCGCTGAATTATCCAAAATTGATGCAGAGCTGGCAGATCCTGATTCCTTACGTGATCCAGCTTTATACACGCCACAATATGCCCAAAATCAATGGCGCTCAATCAAGCCTGAGTATTTTGTAGTAGTCGGTATTTGCACTCACTTAGGCTGCTCTCCAACGCCTAAATTTGACGCTGGTGCCCAGCCTTCTTTACCAAATACTTGGCCAGGGGGCTATCTTTGTCCCTGCCATGGCTCTACCTTTGATATGGCAGGCCGGGTCTATAAAAATAAACCAGCCCCAGACAATATGGAAGTGCCGCCCCATATGTATTTGAGCGATACCAAGATTTTGGTCGGCGAAGATAAGAAGGCTTAAGGAGAGATAAATGGCATTTCACGAAAAACAAGTCCCAGCAAACGCCTCAGCCGCTGTCAAGCTGATGGCATGGGTTGACTCCCGTCTTCCGGTCACCGAAGCCTTCAAGCGTCATATGAGCGAGTATTACGCTCCTAAAAACTTGAACTTTTTCTACATCTTTGGCGCGCTAGCCATAGTTGTTTTAGCGATTCAGATCGTTACCGGTATTTTCTTGACAATGAACTACAAGCCCGATGCTGCAAAGGCATTTGAGTCAGTCGAGTACATCATGCGCGAGGTGCCATTTGGTTGGCTGATTCGTTATATGCACTCGACTGGTGCATCGATGTTCTTTGTGGTGGTGTACATGCACATGTTCCGTGGCTTGATCTATGGCTCTTATCGTAAGCCCCGTGAACTGATTTGGATCTTTGGCTGTGCTATTTTCTTAGCCTTAATGGGCGAAGCCTTCTTTGGCTACCTGCTCCCTTGGGGTCAGATGTCTTACTGGGGTGCTCAGGTGATCGTGAACTTGTTCTCTGCGATCCCCTTGATTGGTCCAGACCTCTCTTTATGGTTACGGGGTGATTATGTGGTGGGTGATGCCACCTTAAATCGCTTTTTTGCATTTCACGTGATTGCCATTCCATTGGTACTCATTGGCTTAGTAGCAGCGCACATTCTGGCTTTGCATGAAGTGGGCTCTAACAATCCCGATGGTATTGAAATTAAAAATACGGTTGATGAAAAAGGGATTCCTTTGGATGGCATACCGTTTCATCCTTTTTATAGCGTCCATGACGTGATGTATCTAGGCGGTTTCTTGATTATTTTTGCTTCGATTGTTTTCTTTGCACCCGAGATGGGCGGTTACTTTCTAGAAGCCAATAACTTTATTCCAGCTAATCCATTTGTAACGCCAACGCATATTGCGCCGGTGTGGTATTTCACGCCGTTTTACTCTATGTTGCGCGCTACTACTACGAACTTCCTGCTGCCTTTGTGGATTTTCTTAGCAGTGATATTAGGGATGTTTGCTCTTCAGTCAAAAGATATGAAGGTGAAGGGCGCTTGCGTAGTGATTGCAATAGTGTTGGCTGCTAGCTTTTATGTGCTTGATGCCAAGTTCTGGGGTGTGGTGATTATGGGTGGTTCGGTAGTGATCCTATTCTTCTTGCCTTGGTTAGATCACTCCCCAGTCAAATCGATTCGCTATCGCCCGCAGTTCCATAAATATATTTATGGCACCTTTATCGTGACCTTTGTGGTTTTGGGTTACTTGGGTATTCAGCCACCATCACCATTATTTGAAAAGATTTCTCAGATTTGCACTATTTATTATCTGGGCTTTTTCTTGGCAATGCCGTTTTGGAGCAAGCTTGGTACCTTCAAGCCAGTTCCAGAGCGCATTACCTTTGCAGCACATTAATGAACGCTCAGCACATTGGCAAAGAGACATTAGGAACTAGTATGAAACGAATTTTGCACACTTTGATGCGCGCCTGCCAAGCAGCTAGCCTGCTTATCGCCCTTGGTTTTAGCCTAAATGCAAATGCAAGCGAAGGTGGCTTCCCCTTAGATACAGCACCGAATCGCGTAAGCAATAATGCCTCACTACAAAATGGCGCTAAGATTTTTGTCAACTATTGCTTGAACTGCCATGCAGCAGCAAGCATGCGATATAACCGTTTGCGCGATATTGGTTTGACAGACCAGCAAATTAAAGACAACTTGATTTTGACTGATGCTAAGGTCGGTGATTTGATGACCATTGCCATGACGCCAAAAGATGCCAAGGTATGGTTTGGTAAAGTCCCACCAGATTTATCTGTTGAGGCTCGTGCGCGTGGAACTGATTGGCTCTACACGTATTTCCGGACTTACTATAAAGACGACACTACTCCAACTGGTTGGAATAACTTGGTTTATCCAAACGTTGGTATGCCACACGTGCTCTGGCAGTTACAGGGCGAGCGTGCTGCTAAGTTTGAGGAACGAAAAGATCCTCATGATGCAAGCAGAATGGAGAAAGTATTTATAGGCTTTGAGCAGCTCACTCCAGGCACGATGAAACCACAAGAATATGACGATAATATTGCCGACTTGGTAGCCTTCTTGTCATGGATGGCTGAGCCAGTGCAACTGGAGCGTAAACGTCTTGGTGTAGTGGTACTTTTGTTTTTGGCAATCTTTACCCTCTTGGCTTGGCGCTTGAATAAAGCGTATTGGAAAGATATTCACTAATTGAATTGAATGGGTCCTGAAGCTAGGGCTCATGAGTAAAGAGATTTAACGCTGTTGTGCGTTTGTTGTATTGAAGTAGAAATTTAAGGAAATCAATTTATGATGGTGTTGTATTCGGGTACTAATTGCCCATTCTCGCAACGCTGCCGCTTGGTGCTTTTTGAAAAAGGCATGGACTTTGAAATCCGGGATGTTGACTTGTTCAACAAGCCAGAAGATATCTCGGTAATGAACCCTTACGGCCAAGTTCCTATCTTGGTTGAGCGTGATTTAATTTTGTATGAATCTAACATCATCAATGAATATATTGATGAGCGTTTTCCTCATCCACAATTAATGCCGCCCGATCCTGTAGCACGCGCACGCGCCCGTCTTTTCTTGTTTAATTTCGAGAAAGAGCTTTTTGTTCACGTTGCTGCTTTAGAGAATGAAAAAGGTAAAGCTGCTGAAAAGACTCATGAGAAAGCCCGTTTGGCGATTCGTGATCGTTTGACACAGCTTGCGCCAATTTTTATTAAGAATAAGTACATGCTTGGCGATGAATTCTCTATGCTGGATGTAGCGATTGCGCCTTTATTGTGGCGTCTTGAGCACTATGGCATTGATCTTTCTCGTAATGCTGCAGCTCTCTTGAAATACGCTGAGCGTATCTTCAGTAGGCCTGCTTATATTGAAGCTTTGACACCTTCTGAAAAGGTCATGCGCCGCTAAGCTGTACTAGCGGTTCATATCTGTCGGCATGTCTGACGTTCCAAGCAATAAACCCTATCTAATCCGTGCTCTACATCAGTGGTGCACGGATTTTGGTTTCACGCCCTTTATAGCGGTCTTCGTGGATGCCAGAGTCGAGGTGCCCATGGAGTTTGTGAAGAATGATGAGATCGTTTTAAACCTCTCATTGGAGGCTTGTCATCAGTTGCAGATGGAGAGTGATTGGATTAGCTTTCAGGCAAGGTTTGGTGGCATCCCAAGAAAGATTATGGTTCCCGTAACTCATGTCTTGGCTATTTATGCCAAGGAGAACGGCCAGGGAATGTCTTTTCCGTTTGATCCCAAACAGGCGCGTGATTTACATATTGCAGATACGTCGGATGGGACCCCTGAAAAGCCTAAAACCAGCAGACCATCCTTGAAGATTGTGAAATAAGTTAAAATCTCACCGTTGCCCCTTTAGCTCATCTGGTAGAGCAACTGATTTGTAATCAGTAGGTGGTCTGTTCGAGTCGGACAAGGGGCACCAGTACATAAGGCTCACTGCTTAACTGCTAGTGAGCCTTTTATATTGCAAAGTGTATATT
>CAMBBT010000054.1 GCA_945864455.1 Polynucleobacter meluiroseus
GTACGCAATTGATCTGCTACACGCATCGCTTCATCAATCGGAATTGCAAAGGAGATTCCCATATAGCCGCCAGAGCGACTAAAGATTTGAGAGTTAATACCGATGGCTTGGCCAGCAGTATTTAACAATGGGCCGCCAGAGTTGCCAGGATTGACTGCAACGTCAGTCTGGATAAAGGGTAAGTAATCACCAGTATCACGACTCTTCGCCGAGACAATGCCGGCTGTTACGGTGTTCTCAAGGCCAAAAGGTGAACCAATCGCTAGAACCCATTCGCCCACTCTCACTCTTGAAGAGTCACCTAATGGCAGTCTTGGTAAATCACGCGCTTCAATTTTTACCACTGCTATATCAGTGCGTTTATCCATACCTAATAACTTGGCTTTGAACTCACGCTTATCCGTTAAGGTGACATAAATGGTTGTTGCACCTTCAATGACGTGCGCATTCGTCAAAATCAAACCATTAGATTCAATAATGAAACCAGAGCCAACGCCGCGATCTGCTTCTTGCGGTTTGCCCGAATTTGGTTGCGCCTGCTTAGGGCTATTTGGAACTCCTGGCATAGGAATACCAAAGAAGCGGCGGAAGAATTCTGCTTGATCTTCAGGCATCCCTGGGATGCCGCCTTGAGACTGCTGAACCATGACCTTTTCAGTAGTGCGAATATTCACCACAGCTGGACTGGCGCGCTCAACTAAATCCGCAAAATCGGGAATCGTTACACGGGGATTTTGTGCGGAAGCATTCGGTATTAATGCAGTCTGCCCAAGACTCAAAATAGCCAAGAGCGTAATCAGGTACTTTTTCATAATGCTATAGACCTACTTGGTAGAAACCAACAATGGAGATAATTAGAATATTAGGTCAGTTTGCCAAAAATCAAGGTACCGTTAGTACCCCCAAAGCCAAAGTTGTTTTTGATTGCGTGTTCGATCTTCACATCCCTAGCAGTATTGGCGCAGTAATCCAAGTCACACTCAGGATCTTGATTGAAGATATTGATGGTGGGTGGGGATTTCTGGTTATGGAGAGCCAGAATCGTGAAAACAGACTCCAAACCGCCTGCACCACCCAAAAGGTGGCCAGTCATCGACTTGGTGGAGTTAATTAAAGCTTTTTTAGCATGATCACCTAAAGCAGCTTTAATTGCTTCGGTTTCATTCTTATCGCCTAAAGGTGTAGAGGTACCGTGAGCATTTAAATACTGAATTTGATCAGGGTTTAAATGGGCATCGCGCATGGCATTGACCATGCAGCGGCGTGGGCCGTCCATATTGGGCGCAGTCATGTGATACGCATCGCCACTCATACCAAAGCCGAGTAGTTCGCAATAGATCTTTGCGCCACGTGCCTTTGCATGCTCATACTCTTCGATTACCACCACACCAGCACCTTCTCCAAGAACAAAACCATCACGGTCTTTATCCCAGGGGCGTGAAGCGGTTGCAGGATCATCATTGCGGGTTGAGAGTGCTCTAGCTGAAGCAAAGCCACCGACACCTAAAGCAGAAATAGTAGATTCAGCACCACCAGCGACCATCACATCGGCATCGCCATACTGAATTAAGCGAGCTGCCAAACCAATGCTATGCAAGCCAGTAGTACAGGCAGTCACTGCTGCAACGTTTGGGCCTTTGAGGCCAAACAAAATACTGATATGCCCAGAAATCATATTGATGATTGAGCCAGGCACAAAGAATGGTGAGATACGACGAGGACCACGAGCCAATAACTCAGCCCCAGTTTCCTCAATCATGGGCAAGCCGCCAATACCCGAGCCCACCATCACGCCTATGCGCTCGGCGTTTTGCTCATTGATTTCTAGACCGCTGTCGCGAATAGCTTGCGCCCCCGCAGCGATACCAAAATGGATAAAAGTATCCATATGGCGCGCCTCTTTGGCAGAAACATATTCTTCAACGTTGAAATCTTTCACCTCTCCCGCGAAATGAACGCTCAGTGGAGTGTGGTCGAATTTCGTGATGGTAGCGATGCCCGATTTACCCGCGAGCAAATTAGACCAGGCTACATCAACGGAATTACCAACGGGTGAGATAAGACCAAGACCGGTAACTACTACCCGGCGTCGGCCATTTGATGCTGACACAGTAATACCTAGGCTAGGGAATTAACCCTGAGCTTTGGATTGAGCGAAGTCGATCGCGAGCTGAACTGTGGTGATTTTTTCGGCTTCCTCATCAGGAATTTCGATGCCAAATTCATCTTCCAAAGCCATTACCAGCTCAACAGTGTCAAGAGAGTCAGCGCCCAGGTCATTCACAAAAGAAGATTCATTTTTGATATCTCCTTCAGCGACGCCCAATTGCTCAGCGACGATTTTCTTAACGCGTTGTTCGATGTTATCCATTAAGTCCCCCAGGGGTTGTAAAAAAACGATTGAAGAATTTTATCAGCTTGGCGGAGCAATTTAGCAAATCCGCCAAAAAATGATGAAATCCTTGCTTTGGCCTTAAGCTAAATAGAGCCCGCCATTAATATGTAGGGTATTACCCGTAATGTATCCAGCTGCTGGAGAGGCCAAAAACGCCACTGCCTGGGCTACATCTTCAGGACTGCCTAAACGGGCCAAAGGAATATTTGCTTTTAGGGCATTTTGCTGCTCTTCACTCAGCGCACGAGTCATATCGGTATCAATAAATCCAGGTGCTACGCAATTGACAGTGATATTGCGGCTACCAATTTCACGAGCCAGGGCGCGGGTCATCCCAGAAACCCCTGCTTTTGCAGCCGCATAGTTCGCCTGTCCTGCATTGCCCATATGACCCACGATCGAGGTGATGTTAATAATGCGGCCGCCGCGTGCTTTCATCATCGGGCGTAAAACGGCTTGAGATAAACGAAACACTGAACTCAAATTTGTATCAATCACATCAGCCCACTCATCGGGCTTCATCCGCATTGCCAAGTTATCACGAGTGATGCCGGCGTTATTCACCAGAATATTGATGCCGCCATAGTCCTTTACGATCTGATCAATCATTTCTTCACACGCATTGGGGGCTGTGACATTCAAAACCAAACCACAACCACCCGAAGACTTTAAGCGCGCATCAATTGCTTTAGCACCATCACTGGTCGTAGCAGTACCAATCACCTTAGCGCCACACTTGGCTAATTCATCTGCAATCGCCTGGCCAATGCCGCGCGATGCGCCCGTTACCAGAGCAATTTGTCCACTGAGGTCAAGATTCATATTTGTCTTTCGCTATATCGATTGATATTGATCAATAGTGCTTATTTTAAGGTAGCTAAGACTTCATTTAGGCTGGCCTCATCAAATACTGGCACACCAGTCACCTGATCGTTGATTCGCTTAGTTAATCCTGCTAATACCTTGCCAGGACCGCACTCTACTACCTGAGTAACACCTTGGGCAGCCATCGCTTGAATCGTTTCTTGCCAGCGGACTGGCTTAGCAGCTTGACGCACTAAAGCGTCTTTAATCGCGCTGGGATCATTCAAGATTTGAACATCCACGTTATTCATCACGGAAATTTCTGGTACCTTGAATTCAATATTGGCTAAATAGCCCTTGAGCTTTTCAGAAGCGGGTTGCAATAAAGAAGAATGAAATGGTGCAGATACCGGTAGCGGTAATGCACGTTTAGCGCCCGCAGCTTTCAATAGCTCGCATGCCTTCGTTACAGCATCGCTTCCACCAGCAATCACCACTTGACCAGGTGCGTTGAAATTAACCGCCTCAACTACACCACCAGATTCAGTGCTTGCTTGTGCGCAGACCTGAATCACAGTGGCATCATCTAAACCTAAGATTGCTGCCATGCCACCCGTCCCTACAGGTACAGCACTTTGCATTGCCTGTGCACGAAAACGCACCAATGGAACTGCATCTTTGAAGGAAATAACACCAGCAGCAACTAAGGCAGAGTACTCACCTAGACTATGACCAGCCATCACCTGGGGTGCTGGCCCACCTGCGGCTAACCAAGCGCGATAAAAAGCCACGCCAGCAGTCAACATCACTGGTTGAGTATTGGTAGTTAACGATAGCGCTTCTGCAGGACCTTCGGCGATTAGCTTGGCAACATCTTCGCCTAAAGCTTCTGAAGCTTCTTGCAATGTTGCGCGCACTTCAGGACGCTCAGAAATAGAATTGAGCATACCTACAGATTGGGAGCCTTGACCAGGGAATACGAATGCAAATGTCATGTGATTAATTTACTAAAATTGGAAATAGAATGAATACTGTATTAATACTTTAAGGCTACCGCACCCCAAGCAAAGCCACCGCCAACACCTTCTAATAAAAGATATTGACCACGCTGAATTTGACCAGAGCGCACACCAGCATCTAGCGCTAAGGGAATCGATGCTGCAGAGGTATTGCCGTGCTCATGCACTGTCACAATCACTTTATCCATGGACATACCCATTTTCTTAGCAGTACCCTCCATGATGCGGATATTGGCTTGATGCGGTACCAGCCAATCAATTTGCTCTGGCTTGAGATTGGCTTTTTCTAAAGCTTCATGAGCTACCTGCTCCAACACTTTCACAGCCAACTTAAATACTGCCGGACCATCCATCGTCATAAATGGAGATCCATGGACTTCACCATTACCAGCTCGACCAGGCACGCAGAGAATGTCACGTTGACTACCATCAGCATGCAATGCAGTCGACAAAATACCAGGCTCTTTCGAGGCTTCTAATATGACTGCACCAGCACCGTCGCCAAACAAGACGCAAGTACCACGATCTTGAAAATTCAGAATACGAGAGAAAGTCTCAGCACCGATCACCAATACTTTTTTGTATGAGCCAGTCCGAATAAACGCATCAGCAATGGCGAGGGCATAAGTAAAGCCGGCGCAGACCGCTTGGACATCAAATGCGGCGCAGGCTGTATGGGCGCCTAACTTATCTTGTACTACGCAAGCCGTACTGGGGAAGCCACCCAAATGATCGGGTGTAGAAGTTGACAAAATAATGAGATCTAAATCTTCTGAGGTAATGCCTGCGCTAGCTAATGCAGCTTGCGCAGCTTTCACTGCTAGATCACTCGTGAGCTCGTTTTCAGCAGCAAAGTGACGTGCAGAAATTCCGCTACGAGTACTGATCCACTCATCACTAGTTTCTAGACCATTCTTCGCTAAACGCTCCACCAAATCTTGGTTAGTTAAGCGCTGCTCGGGAAGATAACTTCCAGTTCCGGCCACTCTTGCAAAGGCACTCATTCTTTCGTCTCCACCGCAAAGGCTGCAGCAATGCGCTCAACCATGCAATTTTTGGAAGCTTCATAGGCGCGATCTAAGGCAAAACCAAATCCAAAGCGGTCAGCTGAGCCGTGGCTCTTAATGACGCAACCGCGTAAACCTAACAATACCGCACCGTTGTAACGACGATGATCTACGCACTTACGCACACGCAGCAATGGCACCATAGCGCATATAGCCATCAATTTGGTCAATGGGGAGCGATTAAATTCCGAACGAATCAAGCCACTCATCATTTTTGCCAAACCTTCACTGGCTTTTAGAACCACATTACCTACAAATCCATCGCACACCACAATATCCGTGGTGCCCTTAAAAATATCATTGCCTTCTACGTTGCCATAAAAGTTTAAATTGGTTTGGCGCAGCAACTCTCCAGTCTGCTTCACTACTTCATTACCCTTAATCACCTCTTCACCAATATTGAGAAGACCAATGGAAGGATTCTGCTTACCATCCACTACCTGAACCATAACACTCGCCATTTGTGCAAACTGCACAAGATGCATCGGCTCACAATCAGCATTGGCACCCAAATCCAACATTGTTGTACCAAGTCCTAGCTCATTTGGAATCGCAGTTGCGATTGCTGGACGGTCAACTCCATCCAGAGTTTTGAGAATGTAACGGGAAATTGCCATGAGCGCGCCCGTATTGCCAGAGGAGATCACCGCATCAGCCGCGCCCTCTTTGACTTGCTCAATTGCCACCCGCATGGACGAATCTTTTTTGCGACGCAAGGCGACTTCGATGGGATCATCCATCAATACCACTTCGCTTGCGGAAATAATTTGAATGCGATCCATGTGAGCAGTAGAAGATTTATCTAAGACTTGCTTGATTAAATCAGGATCGCCCACGAGAACAATCTTTACATCAGAATGTTTTTCTAGAAAATCGCAGGCGGCAGGAACCGTCACCACGACTCCATGATCTCCGCCCATGGCATCAATAGCTAGAGTAACGCTCATAAACTCATTGATTGCTGCAAGTGATTTATCTAAGAAAAAAGCGGCTTTTTTTGGAGCCGCTTCGATCTTTTTAGACTAAAAAATTAGTCGTTTTTAGTTTTAACAACTTTACGACCACGATAGTAGCCGTTTGGGGAAATGTGGTGACGCAAATGAGCTTCACCAGTTGTGGCTTCAACAGCCGTAGCAGGTGCGGTCAAAAAGTCGTGCGCACGATGCATGCCACGTTTGGAAGGTGATTTTTTATTTTGTTGGACGGCCATATTGAACTCCTAAGCAAGGCAATATTCTAGCATGAAAAAGGGTCTAAATGCTTGATTTATCGATCAAGGCTGCTGAAAACAACAGGGGGAATCAACCCCCATTTATGAGTTTTTCTTCATATTTTTCAATATGTTAAAGGGGTTTTCACGCTTATCCGACCCCTCATCTTCATCTTCAAGCCCAAATACCGTAGCATGAGGCTCACAAAAGCCCTCTGGATGCTTTGGAATCAAGGGTAAAGATAGTAAAACCTCATCTTCTATGGTCTCCAAGAGGTTGAAATGCTGGCTAGCCACCAAGGGCTCCTGCTCCTCATCCTCCAAAGGGTAGTCATCCGCCTCGGCCTCAGTAGCTACTAGGACAAAACGCCGTTTTTCGTCTAAATTGACCGCGCAATCCTGTAGGCAACGCTGACAAACCAAATGAAGGCAACCTTTTAAGGCTAAGTTCAAGATTTGGCGAGGCTCGCTGCCGGGTGAATCCTCAAAATGGGTCTCCATTTGCCAGTCAAAGCCATCCCCAGGATTAACGCTTGAAACCTCCTTAGCAAGCCTAGGCATATCACTCATAGTCAAAAAACCAGCCCCCACATAAGACTGTGGAGCACAAAAGTCGACCTTTTTTAAAGCAATAGCTTCAGCCGATAGCTGGACTTGAGGTAAAAGTTGATTACGATTCATGGCATCAGTCTAAATCAAGGCATCCTCGAAAGTCAGTAGCATTGAGTAACTTAATGAATTTACCTAAAAACCCACCCCTCATCTTGGCATCCACCTCGGTATATCGCCGCGAGCTATTACAGCGCTTACGCATTCCGTTTGAAGTGATTTCTCCAAAAGTAGATGAAACGCCGCTAACTGGTGAGGGCACTCTCGACTTAGCACTGCGCCTTGCAAAAGCAAAAGCAGCAGCCGTTGCAAAAGAACATCCTCATGCATGGGTTATTGGTTCTGATCAAGTGGCAGATTTGTGTGGTGCTGCAATTGGCAAACCCGGTAATTTTGAGAGAGCATTAGCGCAACTGAAACTGATGCGAGGTCAAACGGTAACCTTTTATACCGCACTTTGCTTAATGAAGGGCGATATCCAAACTACCTTAAACGTCCCTACCGAAGTCACCTTTCGCAAACTCTCTGATGAAGTTTTAAAAAGTTATTTATTAGCGGAAGAGCCTTACGACTGCGCTGGTAGCGCTAAGTCAGAAGGTCTTGGTATTAGCCTGCTCGAGTCGATCAAGAGCGATGATCCTACCGCCCTCATTGGCTTGCCGCTGATTGCTTTAAGTGGTTTATTGCGTGATGCTGGTTTTATTATTCCAGCATGACAAAGTTAGGCACGCTCTATTTAGTTCCCAATACCTTAGGCGATGATGCGCGCAATGATCAACTGCCTTGGGTCTTGCCGACCGAAACAATCACTCAAGCAGCAAAACTAAAACACTGGATTGTGGAAGATGCTAAAACAGCACGCGCATTATTAAAAGCTGTCGATAGTATTTCTCCGCTTGCCTGCACTATTCAAGAGATGCAAATGATCGAATGGCGAGGTGTAGCTCGCAATGCAAAGTATGGTGATGCTGTGAAGCCAGCCGATTTACTCAAGCCACTGCTTGCTGGCAATGACATGGGTTTAATGTCCGAAGCAGGCGTTCCGGGGGTTGCAGATCCTGGCGCAGAGCTAGTTCTGGCAGCACATCAACTGGGTGCAAGGGTAAAGCCTTTGGTTGGGCCAAGCTCGATCTTATTGGGCCTGATGGCTAGCGGTCTTAACGGTCAATGCTTTGCTTTTCAGGGCTACTTGCCACAAGACACGCATGAGCGTAGTGCCAAACTCAAACAGCTTGAAGTGGAATCTCGAAAACTCCAACAAACCCAAATTTGGATTGAGACACCCTATCGCAATACTGCGATGCTCATGGCCTGCTTCAATGCTTTAGCGCCACAATCTTTACTTTGCTTGGGGGTAGACCTGAGCCTTCCATCAGAAATGATCGCAACGCTTTCGATAGCAGACTGGCGTAAGCGCTACCCAAATGAAGCTGCATGCGCTCCATTACAAAACAGGCCAACCGTATTTCTACTGTTGGCCTAAGATTTGATACTTCGTTTTGTTTAGGAATTCATTTTTACTTCAGATCTGGCGCCTTCACTAAAGCCCTGCCAGCAGCTGCACCAGCCTCAGCGCCAAAGCGCTTAGCCACACGCTCCGCAAAATTTTCTTTCATGGTGTAGTCCAGAATATCCGGTGCTTTAAAGATATCGCGTGCTACAGACTCTACTGTGCCGTAACCATCTACCAAACCAATTTTGACAGCCTGCTCACCATTCCAAATACGACCAGAAAATAAATCTGGGCTTTCCTTCAAGCGTGCGCCCCGGCCCTCTTTAACCACTGCAATAAATTGCTGATGAATTTCATTGATCATGGTCTTAACCATCTCAACCTGCTTAGGATCTTCTTTGCTAAAAGGATCGAGCATGCCCTTATTGGATCCTGAGGTGATCATGCGACGGGTCACTCCTAATTTATCCATTAAGCCTGTGAATCCAAAGCCCTCCATGATCACGCCGATTGAACCAACCAGGCTAGCCTTATCCACCAAGATCTGATCCCCGGCGACTGCAACGTAGTAACCACCCGACGCACAAATATCTTCAACTACTACATAAAACGGCTTATTCGGATAGAGCTTGCGCAAACGATGAATCTCATCATTGATCATCCCCGCCTGAACTGGTGAACCACCAGGACTATTAATCCGCAGGACAACGCCGGCACTCTGCTCATTCTCAAAAGCAGACATTAATGAAGAGTTGATATCTAAAGCATTAGCCATAGAGCTCGAAGAAATCTCACCCTCTAGTGTCACCATCGCAGTGTGCTTTTCTGTACCTATACCACGCCCAGGAATATGAAAATCAAATACTGAAAGAATGACTCCGACAAACACGACTAAAGTCAGTACGCGTAGTACAGCTCTCCAGCGACGTGCCTTGCGGGTCTCCTTTAAATTCTCTAGCAGCAGATGCTCGAGAGCTTGACGTTCCCAGTTAGGATTTGGATTATTTTCCATCTTCGATTCCTTAGTATTACTTAATATTTACAGATTCTGTTGTAACCATTGTGACAGTTCTGCCACATTATCGACGTGCGCTAATGACTTTGAGGTCTTCAGGGTATC
>CAMBBT010000055.1 GCA_945864455.1 Polynucleobacter meluiroseus
CAACAGTAGGCTTTGCAGCTAAATTAGGCGTGCTAGAAGCTTTGGTGGATGCTGAGCATACCTTCTTGGCTATCGTTGCCGTCATGGCATCCTTAGTCGGTGCTTTCTATTACCTGCGGGTAGTGAAAGTGATGTATTTTGATCAGCCAACACATGAGACTACCATTAGTGGTTCTGGGTTTGCCAAAGGGATTCTGGGCTTAAATAGTATTTTGGTATTAGCACTGGGCATTGTTCCTGCCGGCTTAATGAGTCTTTGTCTAGACGCCATGCGCCGGACTCTATTAGGTTCCTAAATTCCTAGCCTGAGATGACCGAAAAATCATTTAAAGATTTAGCTATTGGCGATCAGCATTTGCGTGAGGAGTGTATTACTGGGCAAGATATCTATGATGGTATTTTTCTGAAAATGAAACGGGATACAGTTTCATTGCCTAATGGCCAGAAAGCTGTTCGAGAGTATTTAACGCACCCTGGTGCTATCACGATTGTGGCTTTACTAGATGATGGCAGGGTGCTCTTAGAGCGCCAATATCGATACCCCATTGCCAAGGCTTGTATCGAAATTCCGGCTGGTAAATTAGATCCTCATGAAAATCCGCTACTGTGTGCGCAACGGGAGCTTGCTGAAGAGACAGGCTATACAGCAAAAAAGTGGAGCTATATTCGCCGGATCCATCCAGTGATTTCCTATTCAACAGAATTTATTGATATCTATTTAGCCGAAGGTCTTGTGCCTGGCGCTAGTCATTTAGATGAAGAAGAGTTCTTAGATGTTTTTGCAGCGCCTCTAGAGCAACTGATTGCTTGGGTGGAGCAAGGTGAGATTACCGATGTTAAAACCACCATCTCTGCTTATTGGTTAGACCGCTACCGCCAAGGTTTGGTGGCTCCTCAGCCAATTTAATCGGATTTAAGCAAACCCGCTTAAAATAGGGCTATTGAATTTAGCACTTTTGCCCTCATATAGGTTTTATGAAAGTTTATAACCTTGCTTGCACCCTAAACCATCGCTTTGAAGGATGGTTTGCCTCTGAAGAGGATTGCCTTGCTCAGCAAGACCAGGGTATGCTGTCTTGCCCTGTATGCGACAACACTAATATTGCCCGCATGCCTTCGGCCCCTCACATTGCTAAATCTTCATCGACTGAGTTAGCGCTATCCAAAGCGGACACTGGTCATTCAAGTGGTGATGTTGTTGCTTTGACTGGGCCAGATCACTCGCATTTAGAGGCTCAAGTTCAGGCAGCCTTTTTAAAGGGTATGCGTGAGCTGATGGGTCGATCAGAGGATGTTGGCAATTCTTTTGCGGAAGAGGCCAGAAAGATTCACTATAAAGAATCTCCTGAGCGTAACATCCGTGGCCAGACTACTTCAGATGAGGCCGAGTCTTTAAGGGAAGAGGGTATCGATGTGTTGGCAATGCCAATGATGCCTGCATTCAAAAACACACTGCAGTAGCAAGTCGTTTGAGCAGGGCTAAGTGCTAAAAAAATAGCGATCCGTAGATCGCTATTTTTATGTGTACCACTGCTACTGACTTATTTTGAGGTCGGCATCACAAACTCTGCGCCCTTAGCAATACTCTCAGGCCAACGCTGCATAACACTCTTTTGCTTGGTATAGAAGCGCACACCTTCTTTGCCATAAGCGTGCATATCGCCAAAGATCGACTTTTTCCAGCCACCAAAGCCATGCCAAGCCATCGGTACTGGAATAGGTACGTTAATGCCAACCATGCCCACTTGTACACGGCGAGCAAATTCACGGGCGATATTGCCATCGCTGGTAAAGCAAGCAACACCATTGCCAAACTCGCAGGAGTTCACTAGATTGAGTGCATCGGTAAAGTTCGCTACTCGTAAGCAAGAAAGTACTGGGCCAAAGATCTCTTCGAGGTAAATCTTCATATCGGGTTTAACGTTGTCAAAGAGCGTGCCACCAATGAAAAAACCATTCTCGCTACCGGGCACTTTTAAGCCGCGACCATCCACCAATAGTTTGGCGCCAGAAGCAACACCGTTTTCGATATAGCCCGAAATCCGCTCTAAGGCTGCCTTAGTAACGATAGGGCCCATTTCAGCATCGAGCTCCATACCATTCTTCACCTTCAAGGTTTTGGTGCGCTCAATCAGTTTTGGCATGATTCTGTCTGCAACATCACCAACTAAAACCGCTACTGAAATCGCCATGCAGCGTTCACCAGCAGAGCCATATGCAGCGCCAATCAGCGCATCAATTGCCTTATCAATATCCGCATCAGGCATGATCACCATATGGTTCTTAGCACCACCTAAAGCTTGCGAGCGTTTGCCAAAATGAGCGCAACGCTCATAGATGTAATTGGCAATGGGAGTGGAGCCAACAAAGCTTACTGCTTTCACATCTGGATTTTCAATCAGAGCATCTACAGCCTCTTTATCACCTTGGACGACATTAAATACGCCATCAGGAAGACCCGCTTCTTTCAGGAGCTTAGCCATTAACAATGCTGCCGATGGGTCAGTTGGACTGGGTTTGAGAATAAAGGTATTGCCACAAGCAATTGCCACAGGGAACATCCACATTGGAACCATCACAGGGAAGTTAAATGGCGTAATGCCAGCCACTACACCCAAGGGTTGGCGCATGACCCAGTTATCAATATCGGTAGATACCTGTTCGGTGTATTCCCCTTTGAGTAATTCTGGGATACCAGTAGCAAATTCCACAATTTCAATACCGCGAGTCACTTCACCTTGAGCATCAGTAAATACCTTACCGTGTTCGGCAGTAATGATTGCTGCTAGTGCATCACGGTTGGCATTGAGTAAGTCAAGATACTTGAATAAAATCCGGGCTCGGCGTAATGGACTAGTTTGACCCCAGCTCTCAAAAGCTGCTTGTGCAACCGCTACAGCAGCATCGACATTCTTGCGACTGGCCAGTGCAACACGGCGGGCTACAGTGCCCTTAACGGGGTTGTAAACATCAGCAAAGCGACCCTCTTTAGGGTTCACCAGCTTACCGCCGACAAAGTGGCCAATATCGTATTTTGAATCAAAGGCTTGGGGTGCGTTCATAGTCTCGTTTATTAATAAGTTTTATGGGTGATTGAAGCCAGTTGAGCTAGGGTTGCAGGTCCCAGTTTCTGGTTTATTCTGCTTTTTGAGTATTCTATCGCTTTAGAGTTATTTTCGTAATTTTTGGACTATTTTTCAGCTTTTTAAGGTATCCCATGAGTCTTTTGTTCTCCAGCTACACCCTCAATTCACCTCGTGGGCCATTGGAATTGGCCAACCGCATCGTCGTTGCCCCAATGTGCCAATACTCTGCAAACAATGGTGAGGCGACTGACTGGCATTTGATGCACTGGGGTAATTTGTTAAATAGTGGTGCGGCTTTATTCATGATTGAGGCCACTGGCATTACCGCTGATGGGCGCATTACACACGCTTGCTTGGGTCTGTGGGATGACCGCACAGAAGCTGCCCTCAAAGATAAATTAAGCCGTGCTCGTCAATTGGCGCCAGCCACCCCGGTATTTATTCAGCTAGCCCATGCTGGGCGCAAAGCGTCGAGTGCGACCCCTTGGGACGGTGGCCAACTTTTGTCCCCTGATCAAGGCGGTTGGGAAATGCTAGCGCCTTCAGCCATTCCTCAGCTTGAAGGTGAGCGTCTGCCGCACGAGCTATCAAAAGCAGAACTCAAGCAAATGATTGATGATTTTGTGACTGCAGCAAAGCGTGCTGACCGTATTGGCGTCGATGGCATTGAATTACATGGTGCTCACGGCTATTTGCTGCATCAGTTTTTATCCCCAATTGCCAATCAGCGCAAAGATGAGTACGGCGGCTCATTTGAAAATCGGATTCGCTTTCCATTGGAGTTGTTTGCGGTAGTTCGGGCTACTTATCAAGGTGTCTTGGGTATTCGCATCTCTGCAAGTGATTGGATCGAAGGTGGCTGGACTCCACAGGAGACAGCAGATTTTGCAAAACAGTTAAAACTTTTGGGCTGTAACTTTGTGCACATCTCTTCTGGCGGAATATCACCGAAACAAAAGATTGCTCTTGGACCGCGATACCAAGTTCCATTTGCCAAGATTGTGAAAGAACAATCGGGCCTACCAACCATGACTGTGGGTTTAATTACCGACCCGCATGAAGCCGAAGCTATCTTGCATGATGGCGATGCAGACCTGATCGCCATGGCAAGAGCCTTCCTCTATAAACCCCGTTGGGGATGGGAAGCTGCCGCTGCGTTAGGCGCTACAGTCACAGCCAATGAGCGCTATTGGCGTTGTTTGCCCAGAGAGGCCCAAGCTGTATTTGGCGGCGTTAAAGTAGGGCAGCGTTAAACTGCCAGTAATCAATCAATGAGCATTTAATATTAGGAGATCATGATGACAAGATCGCACATAGCCCATAAATTATTAGCCACACTGGCTTTTACTGCAGTGACGCAGTTTGCTAGCGCACAAACCTTTCCAGATCGGGCCATCACCTTAGTCGTGCCCAATCCTCCAGGTGGGCTAGTAGATACATCCGCGCGTCTTTTAAGTGAGCCATTAACCAGGGTGATTGGTCAAACGGTGATCGTGGATAACAAACCTGGAGCCAGCGGAAATATTGCCTATCAATATGTAGCCAATGCCAAACCAGATGGATACACCTTATTGATTTCTTATTCTGGATATCACGTAGGTAATCCTGCTTTGTTCGATAAACTTCCTTGGGATCCTCTGAAAGATTTTTCACCAATTGCGCTGTTGACTATTTCTACTAATGTGATTGCAGTCCATCCTTCAGTGCCGGTGAATAACTTAAAAGAGTTTATTGCCTACGCAAAAGCCAATCCTGGTAAGTTAAATTACGCTTCACAAGGCAATGGCTCAATCTCCCATATCGGTACTGAAATGTTTAAGCAATCTACAGGTGTAGAAATGGTCCATGTGCCCTATAAGGGATCTGGCCCCGCCATACAGGACGTTCTTGCTGGACAAGTGCAAGTTTTCATTAGCACTCCGCCATCATTGATGCAGCATGTCCAAAGTGGCAAACTCAAAGGTTTAGCAGTTACTGGTAAGACTCGTCACCCAGGGATGCCTAACGTTCCGACTACTGCCGAGGCTGGTTTACCTTCCTTCCAGTTAGAGTCTTGGGTTGGCTTGTTTGCGCCTGCAGGAACCCCTGCGCCAGTGGTTGCTAAGCTGACAGACTCTGTTAAAAAGAGTTTGGCATTTCCTGAAGTCAAAGAGCGCGCCGATGGTGCTGGCGTAGAGTTGCGTTATTTAACGCCTGCTGCAACGGATGCCTTGGTTAAGAAAGAGCTCCCATACTGGAGTAAGGCAATCAAGTCTGCCAATATCACTCTCGATTAAATCCGCTTTAAGCCTGATCTCGCAAAACGGGATCAGGTAAGGCTAGCGCAAACGCTCTAGCAGCACTGAGTAAGAAGCCATCCTTGCCTGGACCGGCAATCAGTTGCACGCCGACTGGCAAGCCATGTGGTCCGCTGGCAACATTCAGATTGATGCACGGTAGACCTAGCATGCTCCAGTCTCTACAAAAAATAGGGTCGCCCGTACCATCCTTGATGATCGGAGCTTCACCTGTGGCGCTAGGGGCAATCAGGATATCAATCTCATTATTAAAAAGATCTGCAACTGAAGCTTTAGCACGCTCAACCATCAGTAAATCATTGGCATATTGCTCATAGCTTATTTGAGCACCATCGTTTAATAGTTTACTAATCAACGGACTAATTTTTTTAGGAAAATGCGCGCGCTCAAAAATGAGACTACGAGACATCTCGAAGAGCATGATATTGGTTTGGGCTTGAGTTAAACCATTGCAGTCTTTTGCTAGCTTCTGATCAACAACTGTTCCTTTACAAATCGATTCAGCTGCATGTCGTGCCACTGCTAGTGCAGTAGCAGTTTCTTTTTGAGCGTGTGACCAATTAGCGGTTTTGCAAATCCCAATGCGGGGCTTGTTATGTAAGTCCTTCACGACAGCGAGTTGATGGTCACCACTCATGGCTGCTATCCCTAGTGCAACATCTTCTACGCTGCGGCCAAAGCAGCCCAAAGTATCTAGCGAGATCGAGAGGCTTTTGACACCAGCGATGCTGATTTTTCCAAGACTTGGCTTAAAGCCAACCACACCACAATAGGATGCAGGCCGAATAATGGAGCCAGCAGTTTGACTACCGGTTGCTAATGGCACCATGAAGTCTGCTACCGCAGCTGCTGAGCCGCTAGAAGATCCGCCAGGGGTATGTTTGCTGTTATGAGGGTTAGTGGTGATGCCGCCCTTAAAAGAGGCAAATTCGGTTGTAACGGTTTTGCCAAGGATGATGCCACCAGCCTGACGCATCAGTGCAATCGAAACGGCATCTGCGCGTGGGTAATGATTTTGATAAATGGGGGATCCATATGCAGTAGGGAGGTCATAGGTATCAAATAAATCTTTCACCCCAATGGGTAGACCGTGCAATAGTCCCTGTATAGCGCCTTTATCGAGCTGCTTTGCTCTGGCAAGAGCATTTTCTTTACCAAGGCTAACCCAGGCCTTGACGGTACTTTCTCGCTGGCCGATGCGATCTAAGCAGGAGAGCAGTAAATCACTTGCTTTGATCTCTCGCCTGGACAGGGCTTTTGCAGCTTGGGAGGCACTGAGGCTTTCTAGATCTTTCATAGACGCTATTTTACGTTCGGTGGCGTATGATCGCAATTTACCGTTTTTAAATCTCCCCCCCATTAGCGCAAAGTAATTAGATCGATGAAGCAACATTCAGTCCGTGAAGCATGGCTCCAAGACGCCGTTAGACATCTTGAGCCAGTATTTTCCAAGGCAGGCTATGCCATTCCCCCAGTTCGAGTCTCGTGTGGATTTCCGGCTTCTAGTAGTCCTAGAACCACCTTGGGTCAATGCTGGCCAAGGGAGCGTTCTGGAGGTGGTGTTAATGAGATCTTTATCTCACCCAAAATTGATGATCCAGTGCAATTGCTAGACACCTTAGTACACGAGCTATGCCATGCCGTTGATGACTGCTTTAGCGGCCACGGAGAGGACTTTAAAGGCATCGCCCAAACAGTCGGCCTAGAAGGACCTGCCAGGATGGCGCATGCCACAGAGGCGCTGATGGTGAGGCTCATGATGATTAGCCAAGAGCTTGGCCCATACCCACATCAGGCCATTAACTTTCCCCCTCCAAGACCTAGCAATTCGAGTAGCAGTAAGGCCAAGTGTGGACAATGTGGCTATGAGGTCACTTTGCTAAAGAAATGGGCTAGTTATGGGGCGCCAATCTGTCCGAAGGATAATATCCGGATGCTGGAGGCAGCTCCAGAGACGATCGAAAATACCAGCGATCACGACAGCGATTCTGTTGCTAAGGGCGGCAAGTCCGCCCCAGATCAAATCCGTCGCGCAATCAGCTAGTATCGATATTCACCTGATTACATTAAACACAACTATTCATTATTTAAGACAAGAACATGAACGCTCAGAAAATCTTTAAAAACCCAAAAATTGCCGTGATTCCTGGTGATGGTATTGGTAAGGAAGTGATGCCAGAAGGTGTACGCGCTTTAGAGGCTGCTAACCGTAAGTTTGGTATTGGGATGCAATTTGATCATTTTGATTTTGCAAGCTGTGATTACTATCTCAAGCACGGCAAGATGATGCCCGACGATTGGTTCGATACTCTCATGAAATACGACGCCATCTTTTTTGGTGCCGTGGGTATGCCCGATATTCTTCCTGACCATGTTTCTTTGTGGGGCAGTCTCATTCAGTTCCGTCGCGGCTTTGATCAATACGTGAACTTGCGGCCAGTGCGTTTATTACCTGGCATTCCTTGCCCATTAGCTAATCGTAAGCCAGGGGACATCGATTTCTTTGTAGTACGTGAGAACACGGAAGGCGAGTATTCCAGTGTTGGCGGCAAGATGTTCCCCGACACTGACCGTGAGATTGTGATTCAAGAATCTGTATTTACACGACAGGGCGTTGATCGGATTCTGAAATATGCATACGACTTGGCTCAGAGTCGCCCTAAGAAGCATCTCACTTCTGCGACTAAATCCAACGGTATTGCGATCACCATGCCCTATTGGGATGAGCGCGTAGAGGCCATGTCTAAGAAGTTTGCCGATGTGCGCACTGATAAATATCACATCGATATTTTGGCTGCCCACTTTGTGATGAACCCCGATCGATTCGATGTGGTTGTTGCTAGCAACCTGTTCGGAGATATTCTGTCTGACTTGGGTCCAGCCTGTACCGGTACGATTGCAGTAGCTCCTTCTGGAAGTATTAACCCAGAAGGTAAGTTCCCATCCTTATTTGAGCCAGTTCACGGTTCTGCCCCAGATATTTTTGGCAAGATGATTGCCAATCCCATTGGGCAAATCTGGAGTGGAGCAATGATGCTAGAGCACCTTGGTTATCCAGAGGCAGGCAAAGCCATTTTTAGTGCGATTGAAACGGTGCTCTTAGCCGGCCCTGGTCATGCACCATTAACACCAGATGTTGGCGGCACTGCGAAGACGGATGACTTAGGTAAGGCGATTGCTGCTGCAATCTAAAGAAGTCTTAAGAGGCGGCATTCAAAGGACTCCATACGGGGTCCTTTTTACTTGCTTTAGCAATCTCAGCCAGAATCTTTTCATGCTCTGCGAGATCATCAGCGCACGCTGATAGCACCTTTAAATCAGTTGGCAGGGCTTTGGTATGTCCAGACGCATCTGCGCCAACGGTGTAGTCGATTAAATCAATCGAGAGATCTTCTTGACCTCTGGTCATCGCAACATACACCTCAGCTAAGAGCTGGGCATCTAAGAGGGCGCCGTGCAAGGTACGGTGCTGATTACTAATAGAAAAACGCTCACACAGTGCATCTAAAGAGTTGCGCTTGCCAGGGAACATCTGACGCGCATCGAGTAAGGTATCGGTAATCTTGGCAGCCAGATTACGAAATGGCGGGCGCTTTAGGAGTGCGAATTCATTATCGAGGAAGCCTAAGTCGAAGGCTGCGTTATGAATCACGATTTCAGCACCATCTACAAACTCAATGAGCTGCTCAACGATATTGCCGAAGACTGGTTTATCAGAAAGAAACTCACGAGATAGACCATGGACAGCGAAAGCGCCGGCATCGATATCGCGCTCTGGATTTACGTAGTAATGGAAGGTACGCTCAGTTAAGCGACGATCCAGCATTTCAACGCAGCCAATCTCAATAATACGATCACCAGTAGCAGGATTTAATCCCGTGGTTTCGGTATCGAGAATGACTTGACGCATTAGGTTCCTTCGAGCACTGAGGGCGGAATTTCGATTGGACCATTACCCGCATATTTATCTAAATAGAGATAAATCACGGGAGTAATAATCAAGGTGACAAATTGAGAGAGGATTAAACCGCCAGCGACACTGATACCTAGGGGCTGTCGTAATTCTGCGCCAGCACCTAAGCCAAGGGCAATGGGTAATGCGCCCATCAAAGCGGCAATCGTAGTCATCATGATGGGGCGAAAGCGCAAGATACAGGCTTCACGAATCGCCTTTTCAGGTGTCAT
>CAMBBT010000056.1 GCA_945864455.1 Polynucleobacter meluiroseus
GATAGTAAATCTTGAGCCATCGCTAGCAGCGATATTTCATTCTTGCTGCTGATGAAGGTAACGGATCCACGCTCTCCAGAATCAGGATTGAGACCTAAGGTTTCCAATTGACGCCCAAGTTGTTTCACAACGGCATCACTAGTATCAATTAAGGTGATGGTGTCGCCTAATAGCTTGCGTATGGAAGTTCTTAAAAAAGGGTAGTGCGTGCAGCCCAGTACTAAAGTATCTGAGCCTGCATCTAAAATTGGCTCAAGATGCTTACCTAATAAATCAAGCGTTTCTTCACTATTTGCTTTGCCAGCTTCAATCAGAGGTACCAGACCTGCGCCAGATTGTTTAATGAAACGACAGTGATCTGGGAGGGTTGCTAACAGCGCATTGAACTTATCACTCTTCAGAGTGGCCTCAGTAGCCAAGACACCCACGATGCCATTTTGAGATTGCATGGCTGCTGGTTTGATTCCCGGCTCAACCCCAATGATCGGAATACTCAGCTCAGCACGGATCTGTTTGATTGCTTCTGCTGTCGCAGTATTGCAAGCAACTACAATTGCATCACAGCCTTTGCTTGCGAGATGTTTGCATAAGGCCAGGCTCCGTGCAGCAATCCACTCGCTCGATTTTTCTCCATAAGGTGTATTGGCTGAGTCCGCAAGATAAATATAGTTATGCTGGGGAAGCTGGCGCAGAGCTTCATCCAATATGGATAAGCCCCCAACGCCAGAATCAAAAACCCCAATGAGTGCCAATGCAGTACTAGCTTAGATAATTTTGACTGGAATGCCAGCAATTTTTGCTTGCCATTCTTTTGGGCCAGTCTCATGCATTGAGATACCTTCAGAGTTGACTGCAACGGTCACTGGCATGTCTTTGACATCGAATTCATAAATGGCTTCCATGCCTAAGTCGGCAAAGCCAACTACTTTGGCAGACTGTATTGCTTTTGATACTAAATAAGCAGCACCACCTACAGCCATCAGATAAGCCGATTTATGTTTCTTGATCGCTGCAATTGCTTCTGGGCCACGCTCAGCTTTACCAATCATCGAAATCAAACCGGTCTTTGCTAGCATCATCTCGGTGAACTTATCCATACGAGTAGAGGTAGTAGGACCAGCAGGACCAACTGCTTCATCACGCACAGGATCAACTGGGCCGACATAATAGATGATGCGATTCTTGAAGCTCACTGGTAATTCTTCACCTTTAGCTAACATGTCTTGTATGCGTTTATGAGCGGCATCACGACCAGTCAAAATCTTGCCATTTAATAACAGGGTATCGCCTGGTTTCCAACTGGCAACCTCTTCAGGGGTTAAGGTATTCACGTTGACGTGCTTTGATTTTTTAGTATCTGCAGTCCAAGTGACATCTGGCCAATCAGACAATGAAGGTTTTTCTAACTTAGCAGGACCATCGCCATGCAAGTGGAAATGAATGTGACGGGTAGCCGCACAGTTCGGAATCATGGCTACCGGCAGGGATGCAGCATGAGTTGGGTATTCCAGGATCTTGACATCCAGAACGGTTGCCAAGCCACCCAGACCTTGCGCACCAATACCCAACTTATTCACCTGCTCATAAATCTCAAGGCGCAGCTCCTCAGCACGAGTCTTAGCACTACGAGCAATGAGGTCTTGAATATCGACAGGCCCCATTAAAGATTCTTTTGCCATCAACATGGCTTTCTCAGGGGTGCCACCAATACCAATACCGAGAATGCCAGGAGGACACCAACCGGCACCCATAGTTGGAATCGTTTTTACTACCCAATCCACAACCGAGTCTGAAGGATTGAGCATCACCATCTTGGCTTTGTTTTCTGAGCCACCACCTTTGGCAGCGCAAATAACCTCAACATCATCACCTGGAACAATTTCATAATGGATTACAGCGGGAGTGTTATCACCCGTATTTTTGCGCTTGCCAGCTGGATCGGTTAGGACTGAAGCACGGAGCATATTTTCTGGGTTAAGGTAGGCGCGTCGCACACCTTCATTCACCATATCAGAAACACTCATCGTGGCATCAGGCCATTGAACGTTCATACCAATTTTTAAGAAGACGACAGCAATGCCAGTGTCTTGACACATCGGGCGGTGGCCTTCAGCGCACATTCGACTATTGGTTAAGATTTGGGCCAAGGCATCTTTAGCTGCGGGTCCTTGTTCAAGTTCATAAGCTCTGCCCATGGCACTAATGAAGTCCTTAGGGTGGTAATAAGATATGAACTGAAAGGCATCTCCAACGCTTTGAATCAGATCGTTTTGTTTAATATTTGTCATGATTTTCTGCTTAATTTGTCAGGTTTGACCTATTTTAAGGGTTTGCCATAGAGCAAATCCGGGGCGTTTTCCCTTATCTTCAAGGGTGTTGAGGATCTAATCCCACCATTTTGCGACATTTTTGGCAAAAATAGATTATTGATTATTTAATTGAGGATAGTGAAGTATGGAAGCACTAAAGCAAGAAAACCGCGTTTTTCACCCACCCGCAGACTTTGTAAAGGGTGCCGCCATTCCAAGTATGGATGCCTATAACAAGCTTTGTGCGGAAGCGAATGCGGATTATGACGGTTTTTGGAGTCGTCTTGCTAAGGAAAATCTATACTGGAAAAAGCCTTTTACGAAAATCTTAGACGAATCTGAGGCGCCTTTCTATAAATGGTTTGAAGATGGCACAACCAATGCCTCTTATAACTGCTTGGACCGCCAGGTTGAAAATGGCTTAGGTAATAAAAAAGCCATTATTTTCGAAGCTGATGATGGTGCAGTCACTAATGTTAGCTATCAAGAGCTGCTCGAGCGTGTTTGCAAAATGGCAAATGCCTTGCGCAAAATGGGCATCAAGTCTGGTGACCGTGTCATTATTTATATGTCGATGTCGATTGAAGGTGTTGTGGCAATGCAAGCTTGTGCCCGCATTGGTGCAATTCACTCGGTAGTGTTTGGCGGGTTCTCAGCTAAGTCATTACAAGAGCGTATCGTTGACGTAGGTGCCTGCGCAGTCATTACTGCTGATGAACAATTACGCGGTGGCAAGGCTTTGCCACTCAAAGTGATTGTGGATGAGGGCCTTGCGCTAGGCGGATGCGAAAAAATCAAAAATGTCATCGTCTACAAACGTACCGGTGG
This sequence comes from Polynucleobacter meluiroseus, assembly GCA_945864455.1. GTDB lineage: Bacteria > Pseudomonadota > Gammaproteobacteria > Burkholderiales > Burkholderiaceae > Polynucleobacter > Polynucleobacter meluiroseus_B. The sequence continues at coordinate 3,138 of CAMBBT010000056.1, forward strand.
CAATATTCCGATGACTGCAGGCCTTGACTCTTGGATGCATGAGGTGATTGCTAATGAGTCCACTACTTGCGAGCCAGAGTGGGTTAGTGCCGAGCATCCATTATTTATTCTTTACACCTCTGGTTCAACTGGTAAGCCAAAGGGTGTACAACACTCCACTGGTGGCTATCTCTTGTGGGCGATTCTCACGATGAAGTGGACTTTCGATATCAAGCCAGACGATGTGTTCTGGTGTACGGCAGATATTGGTTGGGTAACAGGCCACTCGTATATTACCTATGGTCCTCTGGCAGTTGGCGCCACTGAGATTGTGTTTGAGGGTGTGCCGACTTATCCCAATGCTGGTCGTTTCTGGAGCACAATTCAAAAACACAGTGCAACCATTTTCTACACAGCACCAACCGCGATTCGCTCTTTGATTAAAGCGTCAAGCAATGATGAGGCTGTGCATCCGAGAGCTATGACTTATCTTCCTTGCGCCTCTTGGGTTCTGTAGGTGAACCCATTAATCCAGAAGCATGGATGTGGTATTACGAAAATGTTGGTGGCTCACGTTGCCCAATTACAGATACCTTCTGGCAAACTGAAACAGGTGGTCATATGATTTCACCATTGCCAGGTGCTACTCCAATGATTCCAGGCTCATGCACATTGCCGTTGCCAGGTATTCAGGCAGCAATTGTGGACGAGGCGGGCGCTGATGTGCCAAATGGTCGAGGTGGTATCTTGGTTGTGAAGCGTCCATGGCCTTCCATGATTCGCAATATTTGGGGTGATCCAGACCGTTTTGTGAAATCGTATTTCCCGGAAGAATTGGGTGGCACTTTGTATCTGGCGGGTGATGGCGCAATTCGTAACAAAGATACCGGCTACTTCACTATTACTGGTCGTATCGATGATGTCTTGAACGTTTCTGGTCACCGCATGGGAACTATGGAAATCGAATCTTGCTTGGTTGCCAATCCATTGGTTGCTGAGGCAGCAGTGGTTGGTCGTCCAGACGAAATGACTGGTGAAGCAATTTGTGTGTTTGTCGTTCTGAAGGGTGGCCGCCCGACTGGAGATGAGGCTAAAAAGATTGCGACTGAATTGCGTAACTGGGTTGGTAAAGAAATCGGCCCCATTGCTAAGCCAAAAGATGTGCGCTTTGGTGATAACTTGCCCAAGACCCGTTCAGGTAAGATCATGCGCCGTCTCTTGCGTGTGATCGCTAAGGGCGAGGAAATTACTCAAGATACCTCCACTCTTGAGAATCCAGCGATTTTGGAGCAACTCAAAGAGGCTCTTTAAGTGCTTCTGAGTAAAACCCTTTCGGCAAACGTATAATCATTGGTTCCGGAAGGGTGGATGAGCGGTTTAAGTCACACGCCTGGAAAGCGTGCGTAGGTTAATAGCCTACCGCGGGTTCGAATCCCGCCTCTTCCGCCAAGTAGCATTGAAACCACCTTCGGGTGGTTTTTTCTTTTGAAGCAATGCTCAATATATTGGATACTGCTCTAGTAGATATCTAATTTAGAAACTCTAAAACTAGGGAACAATATGCTTTACGAATCTTTTGATGGGATTTTGGCGCCAATCATCGCTTCATTTTTTTGGAGCCTTGGCATCGGTCTTGCAGCATTTCTCTTGGTGTTTAAAACAAGATTGTTCAATCACTTGATTGATAGTCCATTAGTGCCACCTTTCTTAGCTTTACCAGCCATTATGTTTGCTTTCTTAATGGGCTTTATGTCGTCCGATGCGTGGCAAAATTTTTCACACGCAAGAACATCACTTATTAATGAAGCTTCTTCTATCTCACGCTTAATTGCCATTCCGCTTCAGTTAGAAGAGCATCAGAAGCGATCCAACACTCATATTCAGCTGTATTTGGAGGCAGTACTGAATGAAGAGTGGGGCAAGAATGACAGCACATCAGGCAACAGCGAGACAAAATTAGCGCTCCGAAATCTGGAATTAATTATTTGGAACGGTAGCGCAGCTTGCGCTAAAGGAGGCTCTAAACAAAGTGCCTGTATCGATTCCATTACCAGCTCTTTCTACATTAAAGCCCTTGACGATCTTCGTAATGCACGAGAGCAAAGACTATCCTTGGGATATTCATCAAGTGTAAATACGAAGTGGTTTTTGGCTATTGCTTTGGCATTCCTATCTACATTGAGTGTGGCTGCAGTGCATAGACATAATCAAAAAACTGCAATTACCTCATTACTTCTTTTCTGTTGCAGCATATGGATTACTTTTAGCATAGTCACTATGTATAACAATCCTTACAAGTTTGCAGAAAGACTTGAGCCAATTCCACTTGCCTCTCTTTTGAATACTCTTAAAGCTGGATCTAAATAATCACAAGAAACGGAGACACTATGATTTTTGCAATCTTGTTAATGGATCGCTCAGGCACTTCTGAATTACGAATACAGATAAGACCGGAGCACCGCGCCTATCTCGCTGAGCAGTCAGAACGGATGGCCTTTGCTGGACCGCTCACTTCGGAGGATGGCAAAACAGTTGTAGGCAGCTTATTGGGAATGGATTTTCCAAGTAGGGCAGATGTCGATACTTGGTTAAAAGATGAGCCATTTACTAAAGCAGGCGTTTATGAAAAACCGATCATCCATGTCTTTAATAATAAGTGGGAGCAAAAAGTTGGGTTTCCGTCAGCGAGTTAAAGCCTTTAGTTAAGCAGGGATGTTACTTTTGGTATATCATCAGGTGATATATTAGGAGAGATGGGAAAACGTGGAATTGCAACTCTTTTAGATCTGCATCATGAGGTAATTGATCAGGATGATGGATATTGGGTGAAGATTGAGGCTTGGGAGGTACCAATCAGTGATGCATTGCCACATGGAGTTCGATATTCATTGACTTTGCATAACCCAAAAGGAACGAGAATTTTGGGTTATGACAATGCGCATTCGGTAAAGCTGAGATCTGGATATTCTGGTAGAAAGCAATCCTATGATCACAAGCATCGAAGTGTCAACGATGCTGGGATTAAATACGAGTTTAAGAGTGCACACCAACTACTAGGTGATTTTTTTGTCGATGTTGATAAAGCTTTAAAGATGGATAGAGAAATATGAAAATAATCAAAATAGGGATTGCATCACAAAAAGATATTAGGGCGCGCATACTCGCCATTGCTAAGGGCGATCTAAAGCCGAAAGCAGGCGATCCAAAAATATGGTTTACCTCGATGCGCTCTTTGGCGCAGGTCTTGAGTGATGAAAATAGAGCCTTGTTACATGTTATCCGGGCATCTAAGCCGGTATCCATTTCCGAGTTAGCAGAACTTACCGGAAGAAAGCAGGGGAACTTATCCCGAACACTAAAAACGATGTCAAATTATGGTTTGGTCAAAATGCTACAAGAAGCTAAGGCCCTAAGACCTATAGCTTGTGGCGATCGTTATGAAATAACACTTCAATAAATTAAAGCGGCTTAATTTGTAGTTTCTTAAACTTCACTATGCCACCTGCATTTTGGGCGGCGGCCCAATTTCTACAAAAGAGGCTAGATAGGTAAATGGCAGATGTTGCTAGGTAGTGATTTAAGCGTTTCATCAAATCTTTTGAATGTAGATTAATTGTTGCTGACATTTACTCTAATATGACAAGTCTAGACCTCCCCCTAAACGAACATTCAATAATCAAGTAGACTTCAGGTATGAATTTAAGAAAACTACTAATCCTCGTTTCAGCCACCATGGTTGCTATGCTTTCAGGCTGTGGCTCTATTGAATCAGCTGCTCAAGAGGACTGTACTTCGATTGGTTGGGTGGTTGGCAGCAAAGGCTATCAAGACTGCTTCAAAGCCCGAGTCTATGAACGTAAGCTCGATTACTCTAAGCCTCCCGGCGATAGGCCCTCTCCATCTCTTTTATAGACTAGGGTAAACCCTTAATTCATTCCCTTGAGCGCCGTCAAGGACTTAGGGCATGAAATAACCCAAAATCATGCGATTATTTGCATATCTAGTAGGGCAAGTTCACTCTCGCCTTGCTTTGGGATGCCTAGATACCTAAATGCATTACCAGTATAAAAATTAGAGATTACACATTATGAATCATCCAAAGCCTTCCGATGCAGTCAAAGCAGTTGCTGTTGCTACTGTAGATGATTTGAGGGAGACCATTCGACGCAAGAGCAAACTCAAGGGTCGTCAAGCGGATGATGTTTCATTGGAACAAGTGCGACAACTGGTTGGGAATGCGGTTCATCGTCGTGACTTACTGATTGAAAATCTCCACCTGCTCAATGATGAGTATCGTGCGTTGCATGATCGTCATTTAGTAGCCCTTGCAAAAGAAATGAATTTGCCGATGGCTGAAGTATATGAAGTAGCGACTTTCTATCACCACTTTGAAGTCGTGCGTGGCAACGATCCTGTTGCCGATATCACAGTACGTGTATGCGATGGTATTGCCTGTGAATTGGCTGGCGCACAAAACTTACTAGCAAAACTCCCAGCGATTCTAGGTAATCCTAAAATAAAAGTCATTGCCGCCCCATGTGTAGGGCGTTGTGAGCAGGCGCCTATAGCAGTGGTTCATCAGTATCCAGTGCTGTTTGCAACAACAGAAAAAGTCCAAGCCGCAGTAAAGAATAATTTAATCACTCAGCCCATGGCAAAAGACGATGCTAACTTTGATCCAGCATCCTTAGTAGAGCAGGGCATCTCACCACAAGGTGAAAATCAAACAGTGTCTCCTGGCTATGTTGGCTACGAAGCTTATCGCGCTCAAGGTGGCTACACTCTTGCAACAGAAATTGTTGAGGGTAAGCGTGATGCAGAAAGCATCATCAAAGCAATGGAAAGTTCTGGCTTACGCGGTCTTGGTGGTGCAGGCTTCCCAGCAGGACGCAAGTGGCGCATTGTGAAAGATCAAGTAGCGCCAAAACTCATGGCCGTTAATATTGACGAAGGTGAGCCAGGAACTTTTAAAGATCGCACTTACTTAGAGCGTGACCCTCACCGTTTCTTAGAGGGCTTACTGGTTGCCGCAAACGTAGTTGGTATTGATGCTTGTTATATCTATTTACGCGATGAGTATCACGGCTGCCGTGAGTTACTTGAAGCTGAATTGGCTAAGCTCAAAGCAAATCCCCCATTTAAATTACCGACGATTGAATTGCGTCGTGGCGCAGGTGCTTACATCTGCGGTGAAGAGTCTGCCATGATTGAAAGTATCGAAGGCAAACGTGGTGAGCCACGGATGCGGCCACCTTACATTGCTCAAGTGGGTTTATTTGGACGTCCAACCTTAGAGCACAACTTTGAAACTCTATACTGGGTGCGCGATATTGTGCAACGTGGCCCTGAGTGGTTTAGTTCTTTTGGCAGACACGATCGCAAAGGTTTGCGCAGCTTTAGCGTCAGCGGCCGCGTCAAACAGCCGGGTGTGAAGTTGGCTCCCGCCGGTATTACGATTCAAGAGCTGATTGATGAGTACTGTGGTGGCATGCAAGATGGCCACAAGTTCTACGGCTATCTACCGGGCGGAGCATCAGGCGGTATTTTGCCTGCCACCATGAATGACATTCCATTGGACTTTGATACCTTGCAACTATACGGTTGCTTCATCGGCTCAGCTGCTGTGATGGTATTTAGTGACAAAGATAAAGCGCGCGATATGGCGCTCAATGTGATGCACTTCTTTGAGCATGAGAGCTGTGGTCAATGCACACCATGTCGTGTGGGCACTGGTAAGGCAGCAACATTGATGCAAGCTAAATCATGGGATCAAGAGACTTTAGAAGATCTGGCAATCGTTATGGTTGATGCTTCTATCTGCGGTCTCGGTCAAGCAGCACCTAATCCGATTCGTTGTATTGCTAAATATTTCCCAGAAGAAGTAGCCTAATATGAACGCACCAACCAATCCAAAAGAACTCGAATTACCAACTGTTGAGTTCAAGCTAGACGGCAAGACCATTGTTTCCTATGAAGGTGAAACGATTCTCAAGGCCGCTAAACGCCACGGTATTGATATTCCCCATTTGTGTTTTAAAGATGGCTATCGCCCTGACGGTAACTGCCGAGCTTGCGTAGTCGAAATTAATGGCGAGCGTACCTTAGCCCCGAGCTGTTGCAGAAGTGCTACCCCGGGGATGGAAGTCAAAGCTAATAGCGAGCGTGCCTTAAAAAGTCAGAAACTCATACTGGAGATGCTTCTCTCCGATATGCCCGATGAAGGCTTTAAGTGGGTAGGGGATAGCAAAGCAGAAGAACAACAGAATCAACATGGTGAGCTCAGTACTTGGGCTACCCGCATGGATGTCACAGTGCGCCCAGA
>CAMBBT010000057.1 GCA_945864455.1 Polynucleobacter meluiroseus
TAGGCAAAGATAATGAAAATGGTGCACGCCTAGCGATTGAAGAGATTAATAAAAGCGGTTTAACAATTGATGGTAAAAAAGTTGTTTTAACTTTAGTGCCTGAGGATGATGCTGAAGATCCTAAGACTGCCACCCAGGTTGCGCAGAAATTAGTTGATGCTAAGGTTGCTGGTGTGGTTGGTCATCTGAATTCTGGAACCAGTATTCCAGCCTCCAAAATCTATAGTGATGCTGGCATCACTCAGGTTTCTCCATCCGCTACAAATCCCGATTACACCAAGCAAGGCTTTAAAACAACATATCGTCTTGTAGCAACGGATGCGCAACAAGGCCCGGCATTGGCTAATTATGTTATTAATACTTTAAAGGCTAAAACTGTCGCCATCATCGATGACTCTACTCAGTATGGCAAAGGCTTAGCGGATGAGTTTGAAAAAACAATTAAAGCTGCTGGCGTGAAAGTAGTAACCCGCGAAGCTAGCAATAATAAGGCAACCGATTTCAAGGCCATTCTGACTAAAGTCAAAGGTAAGAAACCAGATGTCATTATGTATGGCGGCATGGATGCTACTGGTGGTCCATTAACTAAGCAAGCCGCAGAACTTGGTATCAAAGCTAAAGTGGTTGGTGGTGATGGCATGTGCACCGAGAAGCTTGCGGAGTTGGCTGGCGATGCTGTGGTCAATGTGACTTGCTCAGAAGCTGGTATGGCCCTGTCCAAAATGGCACAAGGCGCTGATTTCCAGAAACGTTATAAAGAGCGCTTTAACGCTGATGTACAAATCTATGCACCCTTTACCTATGATGCTGTATTTGTATTGGTAGATGCGATGAAGCGCGCTAATTCCACCGATCCAGCAAAGATTTTAGTAGTGATGCCAGACACTAAAATGGAAGGCTTAGTGGGTAATATTGCTTTTGATGACAAGGGTGATATGAAAGAAGGCGTGATTACCTTATACGACTTTAAAGATAAGAAGAAAACAGTTTTAGATGTTATTAAGATGTAAGGATTGTTGATAAAAGAGTGCCGCTTCTGCGGCACTCTTTTTTTACGCCTAGCAAACACAGTGACTTAATGGATATCTTCCTTCAGCAAATTATCAATGGCTTAGTGCTAGGTAGTATCTATGCTTTGATTGCCTTGGGTTACACCATGGTGTACGGCGTGCTGGGGATTATCAATTTTGCTCATGGTGAAGTGCTGATGATTGGCGCCATGGTGTCGCTTTCATTGCTACACCTGATTTTGAGTATGACTAGTGATCTACCCGCTTGGCTGACCTTGCTGATTGTGTTGTCGGTCACGATGGCGGTCTGTGCGGCACTAAGCTATTGGATTGAGCGCATTGCTTATCGTCCTCTACGCAATGCGCCGCGTTTAGCCCCCTTGATCTCTGCAATCGGCATGTCTATCTTGCTCCAAACGATTGCGATGATGATTTGGTCTCGTAATCCGATGACCTATCCACAATTGTTACCTTCAATTCCGATTGATTTATGGAGTAGTGGCGCTACGATTACCGGTAAAGAAATTGTCATCATTGTGGTTGCGTTAGCAGTGATGTGTGGTTTGTTGTTCTTGGTCGAAAAAACTAAACTCGGTAGAGCTATGCGAGCTACTGCCGAAAATACTCAAATTGCTGCACTCATGGGCGTGAACCCCAATCGTATTATTTCGATTACCTTTATGTTGGGCGGAGCTCTGGCGGCTCTGGCTGGGATCATGATTGCTAGCAACTACGGCAACGTGCATTTTTATATGGGATTCATTCCCGGCCTAAAAGCTTTTACTGCGGCTGTTTTGGGCGGCATCGGAAATTTAAAGGGGGCCATGTTAGGTGGCCTGCTCTTGGGATTAATCGAATCTTTAGGTGCCGGCTATATTGGTGATTTAACTGGTGGCGTCTTTGGTTCAAACTATCAAGATATCTTTGCCTTCTTGGTATTGATCTTGGTATTAGTCTTGCGTCCAACGGGACTCTTGGGCGAAAGGGTGTCAGACCGTGCTTAAGGAGGCTTTATTTGATCGGCTTCCTCGATCCGCTTATTTATGGATCGGCATCATAGCTTTAATTCTTTTGCCTTGGGTGGTTGGCGCTAGTGGCGGTAATTACTGGGTACGAGTACTTGATTTTGCCTTGCTTTATATCGTTCTTGCCCTGGGTCTTAATGTCGTTGTCGGCTTTGCTGGCCTGCTGGATTTAGGCTATATCGCGTTTTATGCGCTTGGCGCTTATAGCTATGCATTACTGGCATCACCACATTTGCCGCAGCACTTTGAGACTATTGCAGCAGCCTTTCCGCAGGGGATGCATTTTTCCCCTTGGATAGTGGCAGTGTTCTCCATCATCCTAGCCGCTCTATTTGGAATCCTTTTAGGTTTTCCAACTCTCCAGTTACGAGGGGATTACTTAGCGATTGTGACTTTAGGTTTTGGAGAAATTATTCGTATCTTTATGAATAATCTTGATCGCCCATTAAATTTAACTAATGGCCCTAAAGGAATTACTGCAATTGATCCAATTCAGATCTTTGGGATTTCATTTACCAAACCCTTGGATTTGGGATTTGTACAGATTCCTGGTCTATATCTCGTGTTCTATTTGTTTTTACTCTTGGCCATATCCGTAGCGATGATTTGTTTACATTTACAAGACTCACGAATTGGTCGTGCATGGGTAGCAATTCGTGAGGATGAGATAGCAGCTAAGGCGATGGGTATCAATACTCGTAATATGAAACTGCTAGCCTTTGCTATCGGTGCGTCTTTTGCCGGCGTGGCCGGAGTTTTATTTTCTGCTTTTCAGGGATTTGTTTCTCCCGAATCATTTACCTTATGGGAGTCGATTGTCGTCCTAGCGATGGTAGTGCTAGGCGGTATTGGGCATATCCCCGGCGTTATTCTGGGCGCTGTTTTGCTCGCTATCTTTCCGGAGGTATTGCGCGGTATTGCACAACCTTTGCAGCAAGCCCTGTTCGGTCAGGTAATTATTGATGTTGAAATCATTCGTCAGCTGATTTACGGCTTGGCCCTGATCTTGATCATGCTGTATCGCCCAGGTGGTATCTGGCAAAAGGGTGGCAAAAAATCATGATGGAGCACTTACTTTTAGATGTCACCGATGTTTCTAAACGCTTTGGTGGCGTCCATGCACTCGATTCAGTAGGCTTAAAAGTTCCACAGGGTTCGATCGTCGGTTTAATAGGACCCAATGGTGCAGGCAAGACTACCTTCTTTAATGTCATTACTGGTTTATATCCGGCCGATTCTGGGATATTTTTATTTGATGGAAAGTCTTATTTTCCAGAATCAGTCTCCGAGGTAACTCAGTCTGGATTAGCCAGAACCTTTCAGAATATTCGCCTCTTTGGAGAGATGTCGGTTCTTGAAAATGTGATGGTCGGCTGTCATTGTCGATCGAAGTCGGGAGTGATCGGAGCAATCTTTCGCTTTCCATCTACTCGGCGTGAGGAGCAATTGATTCGCAATAAATCACTCTCACTTCTGGCTTATGTAGGCTTGAGTGAGTATGCCGCCATGGAAGCGCGTAATCTATCGTATGGACATCAGCGCCGTTTAGAGATCGCACGGGCTTTAGCTACTGAGCCTAAGCTACTGGCTTTAGATGAGCCTGCAGCGGGTATGAACGCAACCGAAAAGTTGGAGCTGCGTGAGTTGTTGCTGCGCATTCGAGCAGATGGCAAAACGATTCTATTGATTGAGCATGATGTGAGCTTAGTGATGGGTATTTGTGACAACCTGACAGTGCTCGATTATGGAAAAGTAATTGCTTTTGGAAAACCCGCTGATGTTCGTATTCATCCTGAAGTGATTAGAGCCTACCTTGGGCAAGGTGCGGTGTGATGAGTGCTTTGCTGAGTGTAAAAAACCTCAAAGTTTCTTATGGCGGTATTAACGCTGTCAAAGGCATTGATTTGCAGGTTGATCAAGGTGAGTTGGTAGCTTTAATTGGTGCCAATGGCGCAGGTAAGAGTTCAAGCTTGAAAGCCATCGCTGGTGTATTGACTCCATCAGCAGGCGAGATTGCGTTCTTCGGTAATAGTACTGAGAAATTGCCGGCCTATGATCTCGTTCAGCTCGGCTTAGGCATGGTTCCTGAGGGTCGCGGGGTCTTTAAGCGCATGACCATTCTAGAAAATCTCCAGATGGGGGCGTTCCTGAAAAAAGATGTCAAGGCTATTCAGCAAAAGCTCGAAGAGATTTACTCTTACTTTCCTAGATTGAAGGAGCGCTCATCACAGTTGGCGGGAACCCTCTCTGGCGGCGAACAGCAAATGGTAGCCATGGGCAGGGCGATGATGGCTGAACCCCGGTTATTACTGCTAGACGAACCCTCGATGGGTTTATCCCCCATCATGGTAGAAACTATTTTTGATGTCATCCGCAATCTTTCAGCCAGCGGTATGACGATTCTCTTGGTAGAACAAAACGCACGTTTAGCACTACAGATCGCAAATCGCGCTTATGTAATGGAAAGCGGATTAATTACTTTGAGTGGCTCAGGTAAAGAGTTGCTAGAGGACTCTAGAGTACGAACAGCCTATTTAGGCGAATAAGTCAGCGTATAAAAACGCACAGCCCTAAGCGGTTTGCTTGAGTAGTTCCCGCAGCATATTGGCCATCTTACGAATTTCATCTTCACTCACATTGAGAGCTGGCATAAAGCGCAATAAGTTTGGTCTTGGTGAATTGATTAGCAGTCCCTCAGGGTTCTGGTCGCGAGCGAGCTCAACCAGTTTTCCGCCAATATCTTTACCAAGCATCAGTGCGCGCAACAAACCTTCGCCGCGCTCACCCTCGAGATTAAATTCTGCAGATAGCTTGAGTAGTTCTGATTTGAGTAATTCACCTTTGGCTTTGACGCTATCCAAAAATCCTGGGGCTAGTAATTGCTCAATGACACTAATGCCTACAGCAGTCATGAGTGGGTTACCGTTGTAAGTACCGCCTTGATCGCCCGGTACAAAGCAAGCTGCAGCATCTGTTGCCATGAGGGCTGCCAAGGGGACGCCACCACCAATCCCCTTACCTAAGGTCATGATGTCTGGCTCAATACCATAGTGCTGGTAAGCAAAGAGAGTGCCAGTACGACCACAGCCAGCCTGTACTTCATCGGCGATTAGCAGAATATTATTTTCTTTAGTGAACTTGCGCAGTGCGTGCATAAATTCTTTAGTAGCAGGGATCACACCACCTTCACCCTGAATAGGCTCAATCATCACCGCAACCGTTTTATCGGTCACGAGTTTTTTGACTGACTCTAAATCATTTAAATCTGCTTTTGGAAAGCCAGGAACTTGTGGGGCAAACATCGTATCCCAACCAGGCTTTCCGGAGGCGCTCATCGTGGCTAATGTGCGGCCATGAAAGCTATGATCAAAAGTAATGATTTCAAAAGCACCATTTTTATTGAGCTGACCCCACTTACGTGCGAGTTTGATAGCACCTTCGTTTGCCTCAGCACCGCTGCTAGCAAAAAAGACCTTATCAAAACAGCTATTTCCTGTGAGTAGATTGGATAAGCCAATCATGGGCTCGTTATAAAAAGCTGGACTTGAATTAATTAATTTTTTTGCTTGAGTATTCAGTGCTGAAACTATTCCAAGATTACTGTGGCCTAAGCAATTGACAGCCCAACCTTGCAAGAAGTCTAAATAACGTTTGCCATTGTTGTCTGTTATCCATGAGCCTTTACCTTCGACCATGATGACTTCTGGGCGTTTGGTGATGAACATCACTGAATGGGTGTCGATCGCTTGAACTGGCTTATTCATACTCGGTTTGGGTAAATGGGGCTAATGAAGTTTCTATTATCTAACTTTATCGGAATTTAGTTGGTGGCCAAATCTGCAGCGCTGGTGAAGGAGTCTGCAAAGAATTCTTCCTCAGGTAGATGACATTTAGATGAAAAGTCCTCTCGTGCCGCATTGACCATCACCGGGGCGCCGCAGGCATAGACCTGAAGCCCCTTCATATTGGGATGATCTGCCATCACTGCCTGATGGACAAAACCAGTGCGACCACCCCAAGCATCCTCTGCCAAGGCATCTGAGATGACGGGAATGTACTTGAAGTCAGGAATCTCTTTTTGCCAGACTTTACATAAGCTCTCTAAATACAGGTCACCAGGCCGGCGCCCACCCCAGTAGAGCTCTATTGGCCTTTGAATCTTTTTGGCCTGCATCTGTTCGATGATGGATTTGATTGGGGCAAAGCCCGTACCCGCTGCCACAAAGATGATGGGCTTTTTTGAATCTTCTCTCAAGAAGAAGCTGCCCATAGGCCCTTCAAAGCGCAGAATATCTTTTTCTTTGAGGGCGGGTGTTGCAGTTCCAAAGACAAAATCGGTAAAGACGCCGCCGGGTAAATGGCGAATATGTAGCTCGAGTGGACCTTCTTGATCTGGTGCATTCGCAATCGAGTAGGCGCGGCGCTGACCATCCTTAAGGAGGAACTCTAGATATTGCCCAGCCAGAAATTGAAAGCGCTCAGCAGCAGGCAGTTGAAGTTTAAGGATTGCGACATCGTTGCTTGGCCTGTCAATCACATTTACCCGGCAAGGCATTTTCCGAATAGCGATATCGCCAGCACCCTGAACCTCACGCGCCTCAATCAAAAGATCCGATTGAGGGTGGGCACAGCAAAATAAAGCTCTGCCAGTAGTCTCATCAGCCTTACTCAAGGCGCTCTCGCTATGTTGGCCGTGGGTCACCTGACCTTCTACAACTTTGCCTTTACAGGAGCCGCAAGCACCATTTTTACAGCCATAAGGTAAATTAATACCTTGACGTAGGGCGGCTTCCAGGAGGGTTTCATCCTGGTTAACAGTAAATTGTTTGCCGCTCGTTTTGAGCGTGATCTGATAAGACACTCTCATTCCTTTCAATAAATCGTTACGATGTTACTTATGCAATCTTTTGGTAAACCTTCTATCCTGATTTTTGGCTGCGGAGACATCGGTCTTCGGGTGGCCAAACAGCTTTCCCGGAGTTATCATGTTTTTGCACTCACATCGCAAAAAAGCCGCTTTCAGGAGTTGAGGGAGGTTGGCGCGACTCCCATTTTGGGCAATCTGGACCAGCCAGAATCTTTATGGCGCTTATCCGGTTTAGCTCAAACCGTCATTCATTTAGCGCCACCCCAAAATCAGGGAAGTCGTGATTGCCGAACCCGCAACCTAATCCGAATTTTAGCCCAAGGATCTCATGCCGTCAGGCGCTTCATCTATATCAGTACTACAGGCGTCTATGGGGATCACCAGGGCGCCAAAGTCAGTGAGAGTACGCCAGTCAGTCCCCAGAGTGAGCGCGCCCAAAGAAGGGTCGATGCTGAGCTTGCCTTGCGTTTGTGGGCTCCTGCTCATGGAGTGGCCTTAACCATTTTGCGTGTGCCAGGTATTTATGCAGTAGACCGTCTACCGCTAGAACGTCTGCAGTCTCAAACACCAGTATTACAGCCCGAGGAAGATACGTACTCAAATCATATTCACAGTGATGATTTAGCAAGATTGGTTTGCGCTGCGGTGTATCACGGTAAGCCACAGAGAGTGATTAATACGTGTGATGGTAGTGAAACCAAAATGGGCGACTACTTTGATGAGGTAGCGGATGCTTTTGGTCTGGATCGACCACCTAGAATGCCAGCGGAGCAATTACAAAAAATGATCAGTCCGATGCTGTGGTCGTTTATGCGCGAATCTAGAAGAGTGACGAACACTCGCCTGCATGAACTCAAAACGCCACTACGTTATCCGAGTGTGGCACATTTTCTGAATACTATTTCCAAGAATCCTTAAGACCAACAGTTCGGTTAAATACTGGCTTGCCGGGTTTAGAATCAAATTGATCAGCAACAAAGTAGCCGTGACGTTCAAATTGGAAACGCTCTTCTGCTTTCACTTCTTTCATGCAAGGCTCAAGGTAGGCAGTAATAGTTTGTTTGGAATGGGGATTAATCGCATCCAAGAAGTTCTTATCACCGCTATCAGGATTTGGGTCACTAAAGAGGTGATCATATAAACGCACCTCGCTGGCAATAGCCTCGGCAACGCTAATCCAATGAATATTGCCTTTTACCTTATAGTTATTTGAGCCAGCGGTACCACTCTTACTATCGGGGAAGTAATTTGCATTTACCGCAATGACATTGCCATGAGAGTCAGTCTCAAACCCCGTACATTCGATTACAAAACCATGGCGCAGACGCACTCGGCTACCAGGCTGATCACCCATCGGTGGAAATAATCTGAAGAAGCCTTTAATTGGCTCTTTCATAAAATCATCTGCTTCAATCCACAGCTCACGTGTGAAATGAAACTCGCGATTACCCCATTCAGGATGTTGCGGGTGACGCGGAGCAGAGCAAGGCTCTTGGGAAGCAGCATCAAAGTTCTGAATGACCAGTTTGAGTGGTTTAAGTACTGCAGTAGCACGAGGTGCTTTTGCTTCCAGATCATCACGCAGCGCTTGATCAAGCGTACTCATATCAATCCAGCTATCTGCTTTTGAGACTCCAATACGTTCGCAAAACAAACGAATACTCTCTGGGGTGTAGCCGCGGCGACGTATGCCCACAATCGTTGGCATACGGGGATCATCCCAACCATCAACCTGTTTTTCCTCAACGAGCTGCAAGAGTTTGCGCTTGCTGGTGATGGTGTAAGTCAAATTTAAACGGGCAAACTCATACTGATGGGGCACGGGGTCTTTGAAGACGCCCAATTCCTTGAGTGCGTTGACAATCCAGTCATAGAGAGGGCGATTATTCTCAAACTCGAGAGTACAAATCGAGTGAGAAACATTTTCTAGTGCATCAGAAATACAGTGCGTGAAGTCATAAAGAGGATAGATGCACCATTGACTGCCGGTACGATGGTGATCCGTATGCCGAATACGGTAGACCACAGGATCGCGCATCATGATATTGGGGTGAGCCATATCAATCTTTAGGCGCAGAACATGTTCACCATCCTTGAACTTCCCGTCCCGCATCTCGCGAAAGAGGGCTAGGTTTTCCTCCGGACTACGCTCACGATAAGGACTGTTTTTTCCTGCTTGACCAAAGTTACCGCGATTACTGTGAATGTCATCAGCACTTTGACTATCAACATAAGCTTTGCCATTCTGAATCAGAATTTGTGCAAACTCATAGAGGCGATCGAAGTAGTCGCTGGCGTGATAAAGATGAGTACCCCAATCAAACCCAAGCCATTTGACTGCATCCAAAATACTGTCTGCGTATTCAACATCTTCTTTGACTGGGTTGGTGTCATCAAGGCGCATATTGCAACGCGCACCACCAGGCTGATTGTTGTAGTCAGCAGCAAGTCCGAAGTTTA
>CAMBBT010000058.1 GCA_945864455.1 Polynucleobacter meluiroseus
TTTTTCTTCCTGCTCACTTTTGCTGCCGCTATTCCTGCGATTGTTTCTGGTGGTATTGCGGAGCGCGCTAAATTTAATCCACAATTGATTGCTACATTTGTATTAGTAGGTTTTGTTTATCCTTTCTTTGAAGGAATTGCATGGAATCAACACTACGGTATTCAGGCGTGGATCAAAGGTTTGACTGGCGAAGAGTTCCATGACTTTGCTGGCTCAATCGTTGTTCATGCAGTAGGCGGTTGGATTGCTTTGCCAGCAGTGATTCTTTTGGGGGCTCGTCGTGGGCGCTATACCAAAGAGGGCCAGATTTCGGCGCATCCACCTTCAAGCATTCCATTTCTTGCTTTAGGTGCATGGATTCTGGCGGTAGGTTGGTTTGGTTTTAATGTGATGAGTGCACAGACGATCGAAAAAATTAGCGGCCTAGTCGCCATGAACTCATTAATGGCAATGGTCGGCGGCACACTCGCAGCCTGGGCAGTTGGCCGCAATGATCCAGGTTTTGTCTATAACGGCCCTCTTGCAGGTTTAGTTGCTGTTTGTGCAGGATCTGATTTGATGCATCCGATCGGCGCACTATTCGTTGGCATAGTAGCGGGTGCGTTGTTTGTCTATATGTTTACCTTGGTACAAAACCGCTGGAAGATTGATGATGTTTTAGGTGTATGGCCGCTTCATGGACTATGCGGACTCTGGGGTGGCTTAGCCGCCGGTATTTTTGGAACGAAAGCGCTGGGCGGCATGGGTGGCGTCACCTTTACAGGTCAGTTGATTGGTAGTGTGCTTGGCGTAGGCATTGCCTTGATTGGCGGACTTGTCGTTTATGGAACACTGAAGGCAGTGCTTGGTATTCGGATGTCCCAGGAGGAAGAATATGATGGCGCCGACTTAAGTGTGCACCGCATTTCTTCTACTCCAGACCGTGAGCCTAACTGGTAGTGTTTAGTCTTTCTGTATAGCCTGATTCATACCTATAATGAGTTATGGCTATATTTGAACTAGATGGAAATGCCCCTCAGTTATCTGAGGGCGCTTGGGTTGCCCAGAGCGCTGAGGTGATCGGTAAAGTAGAGCTCCATAAAAATGTGAGCGTCTGGCCTAAAGTGGTTATCCGCGCTGATAACGATCTCATCCAAATTGGTGAGGGCAGCAATATACAAGACGCATCAGTTCTGCATGCTGATCCCGGTTATCCGCTCATGATTGGTAAGAACGTGACAGTGGGGCATCAAGTCATGCTTCACGGTTGCCACATTGGGGATGGAAGCCTGATTGGTATTGGTGCAGTAATCTTGAACGGCGCAAAAATTGGTAAGAATTGTTTAGTTGGTGCTGGAGCTCTAGTGACAGAGGGTAAAGAGTTTCCAGAGGGCTCAATGATTATTGGCTCACCCGCTAAGGCAGTCAAGACATTAAGTCCAGAGCAGATTGCTGGAATTCTTGATATTGCTGGACGCTATATCAAGAATGCGCAGCGGTATATCAAAACGCTTAAAAAGATTTCTGAATAATGGATTGGATGCTCACGGGTTTAGAGTGAACATCCATACCCAATAATTAAAACTAGCCTCTACCAACAAAAGGCATTTTGGTTGCCATAATGGTCATGGAAAGAATGTTAGTTTCTAGAGGAAGTTGTGCCATATGCAAAACTGCCTCTCCTACGTGTTCTACATCCATGCGTGGTTCAACCTTAATGGATTGATCGGCCTGCATAATGCCTGCAGCCATGCGCTCTGTCATTTCTGTTGCCGCATTACCAATATCAATTTGTCCGCAAGCAATATTAAAAGGGCGGCCATCTAGCGCAATCGTTTTTGTCAAACCGCTAATCCCATGTTTAGTAGCAGAGTAGGGCGCTGACATGGGTCTTGGGGCATGTGCAGAGATAGAGCCATTATTAATAATTCTGCCGCCTTGTGGAGATTGTGCTTTCATCATCCGAATGGCTTCTTGGGAGCACAAGAAGGTGCCGCAGAGATTTGAATTCACAACATTCATCCACTGCTCATATGTCAGGTCTTCCATCGGAATCGCGGGCGCACCAATACCTGCGTTATTAAACAAGACGTCGATACGCCCAAAGCGTTCTTTTAGGGCGGCAAATAATTTCTTTACTTGCTCTGGCTTACCAACATCGCACGTTACCGCTAGGCAGTTCTCATTGCTTCCACCAATATCGGTAATCGCTTTTTCTAGTTTCTCTAGATTGCGTCCAGTGAGCACGACTTTAAAGCCACCTTTTAAAAGTGCTTTAGCCGCCGCTCTTCCAATCCCCATTCCGGCTCCAGTGACGAGCGCTACTTTATTATTTGTTTGTGGCATCGCTTTCTTTCTAATAAATTTCTCAGATAAATTCTATATTGCCCAATAATTACTTAGGTAATGGTAAAGCAGTTTTATAGCGAACTTGTTTTAAGGCAAAGCTAGACCGAATTTTTTCAATTCCAGGTATTGGCGTGAGTTGTTCTAGGATAAATTTTTCCAGCGCACCCATATCCGCTACTGCCACACGAATCAGATAGTCGCTATCACCAGTCATGAGGTAGCACTCCATAACCTCATCGTGCTCAGAGATGCGCTGTTCAAATTGAGCTAAGGCTTCTTTAGATTGCTCTTTAAGGCTAATCGAGATAAAGACATTTAAGCCAAGCCCCAAAATCTTAGGGTCTGCTAGTGCAACATAGTTGCGGATCACGCCTTTATCTTTGAGTGCTTTTACCCTCATTAAACAAGGTGAAGGTGATAGGTGAACCCGCTTAGCGAGCTCCACATTGCTGTGGGAGCTGTCATTTTGGAGTTCGTTCAATATTCTGATATCTATCGGATCTAGCTTCATAAAATTCCTAAAAAATTACTTATATCAGCATATTATGCTGAAAATTATCATTTATGACCAATAATTAGCATCCTATTTTGACTGTAATCTAACAAAATGAAGCCTTGGGTACAGCCGTCAATTTTTGGAGGGGTTGTGGGTATTGAGATTGCGTTTCCAGGAGTCCAAAAAGATCAAGCCATGATGGGGTCTGAGAACTGGGCTGGCCCCTCAACCAGAAAATTTGCCCGTGAATTTGGTGTTGATATTAGGCAGGTTCAAGGTAGCGGCCAAAGAGGCCGAATTACTAAAGAGGATATTGGGCAGTTTATCAAGCGCTCAATGTTAGCAAGAGTAAGTTCAATTACCCAAGTACCTCATGGCAATATCGGTTTTGATTTATTACCTTGGCCCAAGGTCGACTTTACCAAGTTTGGAGAAGTAGAGCGCCAAGCTCGTAGCCGCATTCAGAAAGTTTCAGCCGCTAATTTAGCGCGCAATTGGGTCATGATTCCGGCAGTAACTTATCACGATGATGCGGATATCACTGAGCTTGAGGAGTTTCGCGCTGAGTTAAATCAAGAGAATAAAAAAGACGAGGTAAAGATTACTTTATTGGCATTCTTAATAAAGGCTGCAGTTGCTGCCCTCAAGCAGTACCCAACATTTAATTCCTCGCTTGATGGCGAAGATCTCATCTTGAAAAAATATTTCCATATTGGGTTTGCTGTAGATACTAAGGGCGGCTTAGTGGTTCCGGTGATTCGGAATGTAGATCAAAAAGGCATTCGAGAGATTGCAGCAGAAACTGCTGCGCTGGCTATGCTGGCTCGTGAGGGAAGGCTGAAACCGGATCAGATGCGAGGCGCCAGCTTTACGATCTCTTCATTGGGTGGAATTGGTGGCACTTACTGTGCTCCGATTGTGAACGCACCAGAAGTAGCGATTCTGGCAGTCAATAAATCTGCCATAAAGCCAGTTTGGGATGGCGCGCAATTTATTCCGCGCCTCATCTGCCCACTTTCAATGACTGCAGATCATCGCGTCATTGATGGCGCATTAGCAGCTCACTTTACTAACTATCTTACTCAGCTATTGGGTGATTTTCGTAAAGTGATGTTGTGAATTTAAAGTATAAAAAGAGACAAAGGAATTTTCTATGAATGCTTCCGAGATTAAAAAATATTTAAATCTTGAGCACGTTGATACCGACCCTGCTGAAACTGCAGAGTGGAACGAGGCATTTATGGACTTGCTAGCCTCGGGCGATAGTGCACGGGCTAAATTTATTTTGGACAATTTGCTTAAGCTAGCCAATAAAAATCAAATTAATTGGGTGCCAGATTTAGTGACTCCCTATGTCAATTCAATCCCGGTAGATGATCAACCCCCTTTCCCTGGGGATCTAGCGATTGAAGAAAAACTCGCTTCTTTGATGAGGTGGAATGCGCTTGCTATGGTTGCAAAAGCAAATGAAGCCTATGGGGAGTTGGGCGGTCATATTGCTAGCTACGCTAGCGCAGCAGATTTATTTGAAGTGGGCTTTAATCATTTTTTTCGTGCAAGAACTGAGGGTGGAGATGCTAAAGAGCGTGGGGACTTAGTTTTCTTTCAGCCTCATAGTGCTCCAGGGGTCTACGCCCGCGCTTATCTAGAAGGAAGACTTACAGAGAATGACCTTTTACATTACAGGCGTGAAATTACTGCACCTGAATCTGGAGCAAGAGGCTTATCAAGCTATCCGCATCCATGGTTAATGCCTGATTTTTGGCAGTTCCCAACGGGCTCAATGGGAATTGGGCCTATTAGCTCGATTTACCATGCGCGCTTTATGCGCTACCTCAGTGATCGTCAATTATTAGATTGCTCTACTAGAAAAGTGTGGGGTGTTTTTGGGGATGGTGAAATGGATGAGCCAGAAAGCATGAGTGCCCTGACATTAGCCTCTAGGGAAAAGCTGGATAACTTGGTATGGGTAGTCAATTGCAACTTACAGCGCTTAGACGGACCAGTGCGCGGCAATGGCAGAATTATTGATGAGCTCGAAAAACTGTTTAGAGGTTCTGGCTGGAACGTGATTAAGTTGGTATGGGGTAGTGATTGGGATGGACTGTTTGCTAGAGATACTACGGGAGCGCTAGTAAAAGCTTTTGCTCAAACAGTTGATGGACAAATGCAAACCTTTGCTGCGAAAGATGGCAGCTTTAACCGCAAAAACTTCTTTGGTCAAAATGAAGAATTAGCTCGTCTTGCTCAGGGCATGACAGATGAGCAAATTGATCGGCTCAAAAGGGGTGGTCATGATTTAGTTAAAATTTATGCAGCCTATCAAGCTGCCGCTAATCATGTAGGGCAGCCAACGGTGATCTTGGCCCATACTAAAAAAGGTTATGGCATGGGTAATGCGGGCCAAGGAAAGATGACTACTCATAGCCAGAAAAAGTTAGATGATGAAGCATTAATTGCCTATCGCAACCGCTTTAATTTGCCGCTAACAGATGAGCAGGCAACAAGCCTGACCTTCTTTAGGCCTGATGAAGGTAGCGAAGAGCTCAAGTATCTAAAAGAACAACGTACTAAGCTTGGCGGTCAGCTGCCTAAGCGCTATTCAGAATGTGACAAATTAAATGTCCCCGATATTGCTTCATATGCAGCTTTTGCGATCAAGGCAGAATCAAAAGAGATGTCAACGACGATGGCTTTTGTCCGCATGCTTGGAAATTTACTAAAGGATAAAGAGCTTGGGCCTAGAGTCGTACCCATTGTGGCTGATGAAGCGCGAACATTTGGGATGGCCAATCTATTTAAACAGGTTGGTATTTACTCTAGCGTAGGTCAGCGCTATGAACCAGAAGATATTGGTTCTGTTCTGAGCTATCGCGAGGCATTAGATGGACAAATTTTGGAAGAGGGTATTAGTGAGGCGGGCGCCATTGCAAGTTGGACTGCTGCAGCAACTAGCTATAGTGTCCACGGTATCGCAATGCTACCTTTCTATATCTACTATTCGATGTTTGGCTTTCAGCGCATTGGCGATGCTATTTGGGCGGCCGCTGATCAACGTGCCAGAGGATTTTTATTAGGGGCAACCTCCGGTAGAACAACATTGGGCGGCGAAGGTCTACAGCACCAAGATGGCAGCAGCCAGCTCGTTGCTGGAACCATCCCCAATTGCAAGGCATACGATCCCGCTTTTGCAGGCGAGTTAGCGGTGATTGTGGATCAAGGTATGCGCGATATGCTGGTTGATCAAAAAGATTTGTTCTATTACATCACTCTCATGAATGAAAACTACGCTCAGCCTGATTTACCTGAAAATGCAGCCGAGGGCGTGATTCGTGGCTGCTATAAATTAAAGACGGTAAAAGCTAGCAATGGTGATGGCAAGCCTTGCGTGACTTTGCTGGGTTCCGGCGCCATCATGACCGAAGTGCTGAAGGCGGCAGATATGCTCGCCAATGCTGGCATCAATGTCGATATCTTTAGCGTGACCAGTTGGAGTGAATTATCTAGAGATGGCAAGGCAAAAGAACAGGCAAGACTTTCTGGTGAGACTGGTAACGAACAAGCGTTTATTAGCCAAACGCTTACTGAGGGTCGTGGACCGATTGTGGCTGCTACAGACTATGTCCACGCGCTCCCAGAAAGTATTCGTGCCTATATTCCTGATGGCAGGGGATACATTACGCTTGGCACTGATGGCTTTGGTAGGAGTGACACGAGAGCTGCGTTACGCGAATATTTTGGTGTCAATGCAGACAGCATTTATAAGGTAGCAAAAGAATCATTGAAAAAATGATCTTTTCTCTTAATGCCTTATGATCATCCCACTATTACCTAGTACCTATTACTTAATACTGAATTGACTGGAGATTTTTAGATGTCCCTTATTCAAAAGCTCAAGGCACGCGCTGCGAACAATAACCCTGTGCGTGTGGGCATCATTGGCGCAGGTAAATTTGGCTCTATGTATCTCTCGCAAGTGCCACGAACTCCAGGCATTCATTTAGTTGCGGTTGCTGATTTATTTCCTGCCCATGCCAAAGAGTCGCTTGCTCGTGTGGGTTGGGATGCGCCGCGTTATAGCGCTACTTCACTTCAAGATGCGGCTAAGTCAGGCGCTACCTTTGTGACTGACGATGCAGAAAAGATGATCGCTAGTGAGCACATCGATATTGTGATTGATTCCACGGGTAGCCCAGCAGCCGGTATTCGTCATGCATTACTGTGTTTTGATCATCGCAAACACATCATTATGGTCAACGTCGAGGCAGATGTTTTGGCTGGACCCTTGCTTGCACGTAAGGCGGCAGAGGCTGGCGTAATTTATTCAATGGCCTCAGGTGATCAGCCGGCTCTCATTGCAGAATTAGTCGATTGGGCAAGAACGATTGGCCTAGAGGTGGTGTGTGCGGGTAAGGGCACTAAATATTTGCCCATCTATCACCAGTCCACACCGGATACCGTCTGGGGTCACTATGGTTTTTCTGAAGAGCAAGTTGCTGGTGGTGACTTTAATGCACAAATGTTCAATTCATTTTTAGACGGAACGAAGTCAGCCCTCGAAATGGCCGCAGTATCCAATGCTTGCGACTTAATTCCGCCTAGCAATGGATTGGAGTTTCCTCCTTGTGGAGTCGATGACTTGCCACATATCTTCCGACCTGTATCTGAAGGCGGCATTCTGAAACAAAAGGGAACAGTTGAAGTAGTGTCTTCGGTTGAGAGGGATGGGCGTCCGGTATTTAGAGATTTACGTTGGGGTGTTTTTGCAGTGTTTGAAGCACCTAGCCAGTATGTGATTGATTGCTTTTCACAATACGGCCTAAAAACAGATAGCACTGGTAAATACGCAGCGATGTATAAGCCTTACCATTTGATCGGTTTAGAGTTGGGAATCTCAGTTGCCAGCATTGCTGTGCGAGGAGAGGCCACTGGAGCGACTGGAGATTGGAAGGGCGACGTGGTGGCTACTGCTAAGCGCCTACTCAAGTCAGGCGAGAAACTAGACGGAGAAGGTGGCTTTACTGTTTACGGAAAACTCATGACTGCCGCTGACTCTCTGAAGCTCGGCGCCTTGCCAATTGGCTTGGCTCACAATATGATTCTCAATAAAGATATCTTAGCCGGTAAGCCAGTATGTTGGGGTGATGTGAATTACGACGCCACTTTACAAGCGATTCAATTTCGATGGGAAATGGAACAATTATTTCTTATTTAAATTGTAAGTAGATGGAGTGCGATGGTTCCAAATGAGCCATATTCCAGATGAGGCGATGAAGATCATGCCGACGATGCTTAAGCCGTCAGGAAGCTCTCCAAAAATAAGGTAGCCATATCCAACAGCCCAAAGTAATTGCAAGTAAACCAGTGGAGTTAATTTGTAAGGGCGTGTTATATAGAATGCCAAGACAATCAAAAGATGTGCAATGCCACCTAAAACTCCAATCATTCCTAATATGACATATTGAAATGTAGGTAGCGAAGGCAAGGGCTCTGTATAAGGGAGCAAGATGCTGGAGATCGCAAGGCCCACTAATCCGCTGTAAAAGAAAGTGGTGTATGCCGAATCCTGAACTAACTTTCTGGTAGATAACTGAAAAATGGCATTGAGAAAAGCCATGAGCACTAGTAGCGTCGCAGCGATATGAAAAATGGCTGAGCCCGGTCTAGCGATAAAGAGGATTCCCAAAAAACCCACGCCTGCAACTAGCCAGTCTTTGAGCTCGACTCGCTCACCTAATATAGGCCCCGATAAGATGGCTACCCAAATGGGCGCTGTAAATGTGATTGCTGATGCTTCAGCTAAGGGAAGCCAATGCAGTCCAGTAAAAAATAAAGCAGATGTTGCAACCAGTAAACACGATCTGAACAGTTGTAGTTTTAAGTTTTCGGTCTGCCAAAACCCTTTACCTAAAAAATACCAAGCGATTGGAATGGCAAGGAGTGTCTGGCCTAAAAATCGAGACCAAATGATCGTAACCAGGCTGATATCTTGAATCAGAATTTTGGCGATTGCATCCACCGTAGAAAAGCAGATACCACTCAGAATGAAAAAGAAAATTGGAGATTGCACTATGGAGTAACGCCTGCTTTTAAGCATAGCCACTCTGTAAACAGTTTAATTTTTTGACTGTTTTTAGCGTTCGA
>CAMBBT010000059.1 GCA_945864455.1 Polynucleobacter meluiroseus
ACCCCAATCAAACCCAAGCCATTTGACTGCATCCAAAATACTGTCTGCGTATTCAACATCTTCTTTGACTGGGTTGGTGTCATCAAGGCGCATATTGCAACGCGCACCACCAGGCTGATTGTTGTAGTCAGCAGCAAGTCCGAAGTTTAGGCAAATACTTTTCGCATGGCCAATATGTAAATAGCCATTGGGCTCAGGCGGAAAGCGCGTAATGATTGATGGAATTGCCTCACCAGCTAAATTAGTGCGCTTAGCAAAAGAACCACTTGCTAAGTCATGATCAATGATCTGACGTAAGAAGTTGGAGGGCTCAGCTAGGGCACCAGTATTTGCTTTAGAGGGTTTGCTATCTTCAGACATAGACACATTGTAGAGAAAACTGCTTACTCATAAAGAAAAAGCCCGCAAACTGCTGCGGGCTCATTTCTGCAGAGACAGAGGGAATTAATCTTCCTCAGAAAACGCCTCTTGACGAGTCTTCTTCACCGCCGGCAAGGCTACGATTACTACCAAGAGGGCTGCAGCAATCAGCAAACTTAGTGAAAGTGGACGGGTTAAGAAGGTAGTGAAATCTCCGCGGGAGAGCAATAGAGCGCGACGGAAGTTCTCTTCCATCATTGGTCCAAGCACGAAGCCCAACAGCAATGGAGGAGGTTCGCAACCCAGCTTGAAGAAGAGGTAACCAATCAAACCAAAGCTTGCAGTGACATAGACGTCAAACACGGAGTTGTTCACGGTGTATACACCGATACAGCAAAACACCAAAATTGCTGGATACAGGAAGCGGTATGGAATCTTCAAGAGTTTGACCCAAATACCAATGAGGGGCAAATTCAAGAGAATCAACATCACGTTACCAATCCACATCGAAGCAATCAGACCCCAAAACAAGGCTGGGTTGCTGGTCATGACTTGTGGACCTGGTTGAATGTTATGAATGGTCATCGCACCAACCATCAAAGCCATCACAGCATTTGGTGGAATACCCAATGTCAGTAATGGGATGAATGAAGTTTGTGCGGCAGCATTATTTGCGGCCTCTGGCCCAGCAACACCTTCAATCGCTCCTTTACCAAACTCATGGCTGTACTTGGAAGATTTTTTCTCGACAGAGTAAGCGCCGAAAGCAGCCAAGGCAGCGCCACCACCTGGCAGAATGCCCAGGATGGAGCCAATAGTGGTGCCGCGCAAGATTGAGGGAATCATGCGCTTGATATCTTGCTTAGTTGGGACCATGGTAGTGAGTTTGTTGAGGAAGCCCTCATCTTCGCCAGTCTTTTCTAGGTTACCCATGATCTCTGCAAAGCCAAATACGCCCATTGCCACAGCAACGAAACCGATACCGTCACTCAGTTCTGGAATATCAAATGCATAACGAGATACACCTGAGTTGACGTCAGTACCAATGAGGCCCAGCAAAAGGCCCAAGATGATCATGCCAATCGCTTTGACTAAAGAACCAGATGCCAAGACCACAGCACCAATTAAGCCTAAGACCATCAGCGAGAAATACTCTGCGGGACCAAACTTGAAGGCAAGTTGAGAGAGTGGGGCAGCAAAAGCGGCCAAGATTAAAGTGGCTACACAGCCAGCGAAAAAGGATGCAGTACCAGCGGTGAAAAGAGCCACGCCAGCACGACCATTACGCGCCATTTGGTAGCCATCGATTGCGGTTACCACCGACGACGTCTCCCCCGGAATGTTGAGCAAAATGGCAGTTGTCGATCCACCGTACTGTGAACCGTAATAAATACCAGCCAACATAATTAAGGCGGCAATTGGAGGTAAAGCGTAAGTAGCCGGCAAAAGCATTGCAATGGTGGCGATAGGGCCAAGACCAGGTAATACGCCGATGAGGGTTCCCAATACGCAGCCGATGAGGCAGTACATGAGATTCTGCAGCGTAAATGCGGTTTCGAAACCGAGGGCTAAATTAGTAAATAAGTCCATTTTGTAGTGTCTCGGCTCTTTATTGTTGTAAGAAGAATGGCAGCAGTGGGAATTGCAGCTTTAAACCCACTACAAATACGGAGTAAGTAAAGATGACCAAGAAGGCAGCATTAATTGTTGTTCCCTTCCAGGTAAATTCTTTGCTGGCGCTTGCGGAAACAAAAACTAAAACTACGACAGCCACTAAGAATCCCATTTTAGGAAGTAAGAGGCCATACAAAATCACTGCACCTGTAATTTGGGCAATGATGAGCCACCTGAACTTTGGAATAGCCTCAATCGTAGCTTTAGCGCCAAAAGACCTGACGAAAACCAACAGGCCAATGGCAACCATTAACATGCCAAGCCAAAATGGGAAATAGCCTGGACCCATTTTGGCTGCTGTGCCATATTGGTATTGTCTAGCTACGATGGCAAAGAAGAGGCCAATGACCATATACATGATCCCAGCCCCAAAATCCCTTTGATTGCGAATTTTCAAGTTGTACTCCTTATTTACCGACTTAAGTGCCGATTTATTGATGTTGAGCGATTGTAAGGCACTAAAGCGGTCTCCTGTCTAGGGTTTGCCCTAGGCAGGAGCCAATGCGATAATTATCGGTATGAAAGTCTCTCAAATTCGCCAGGCATACCTAGATTTCTTTGCAAAAAAAGGCCACCAAATTGTTCCGTCCAGTCCGGTGGTCCCTGGGGATGATCCAACCCTGTTATTTACCAATGCGGGAATGAACCAGTTCAAAGACGTGTTTTTAGGGTTTGATAAACGCCCCTATAACCGAGCTACAAGTGCTCAAAAGTGCATACGTGCTGGCGGAAAACATAATGACTTGGATAACGTTGGCTATACCGCACGTCATCACACCTTTTTTGAGATGCTGGGTAATTTTTCGTTTGGAGATTACTTTAAGAAAGATGCTATTCAGCTTGCATGGGATTTATTGACTCAAGTATTTAAGTTGCCCAAAGAAAAACTGTTGGTTACGGTCTATGCTGAAGATGATGAGGCGTATGAGATCTGGAATAAGCAGATCGGCATTCCAGCTGATCGGATTATTCGGATCGGTGACAACAAGGGCGCACGTTACGCCTCTGACAATTTCTGGATGATGGGGGATACCGGTCCTTGTGGACCTTGTACAGAAATTTTCTATGACCATGGCGACCATATTCCTGGTGGCCCTCCTGGCAGTCCAGATGAAGATGGTGATCGCTATATTGAAATTTGGAATAACGTCTTCATGCAGTTCAACCGGGATGAAGCGGGTGTCATGCATCTGCTGCCCAAGCCTAGTGTTGATACGGGTATGGGCCTTGAGCGTATTGCTGCCATTTTGCAGCACGTTCATTCTAATTATGAGATCGACCTCTTTGTCAATTTACTGAAGGCTGCTAAAGATGCAGTGGATGGCGCTGGTGGAGGGAACTGTGATGCGCAGAGTCCTTCGCTTAAAGTGATTGCTGACCATATCCGTGCCTGTAGCTTTGTTATTGTTGATGGAGTCATTCCGGGTAACGCAGGGCGCGGTTATGTATTGCGTCGCATTGCACGTCGTGCGATTCGTCATGGCTACAAGTTAGGTGCACGCAAACCATTCTTCTATCAATTAGTACCCGCTCTAGTCAAAGAGATGGGCGATGCTTATCCAGAATTACGGGCCGCACAAGATAAAGTGGGTGAAGTGCTGAAGCAAGAGGAAGAGCGCTTCTTCCAGACGATTGTCAATGGCATGGAAATTTTGGGTGGTGCATTAGCAGGCGGTGCCAAAGTGGTTGATGGCGAAACTGCTTTCCGTTTGCATGACACCTTTGGTTTTCCATTAGATTTAACCGCAGATGTGTGCCGTGAGCGTGGAGTCACAGTTGATTCCCAAGGTTTTGAAGTAGCAATGCAAAAACAGCGCGACCAAGCTAGGGCTGCTGGCAAGTTCAAGCTTGCCCAAGGCTTAGAGTACAAAGGCAAGCCTACCCAGTTTCATGGTTATGACACCTTAAAACATGAGGGTGCTAAGGTAACCGGTTTATATGTAGACGGATCT
This sequence comes from Polynucleobacter meluiroseus, assembly GCA_945864455.1. Taxonomy (GTDB): domain Bacteria; phylum Pseudomonadota; class Gammaproteobacteria; order Burkholderiales; family Burkholderiaceae; genus Polynucleobacter; species Polynucleobacter meluiroseus_B. Next base: position 3,987 of record CAMBBT010000059.1, read on the forward strand.
GCAGTGACTTCGGTCAAGGCGGGTGATGCTGTGGTGATCGTGCTCGATAACACTCCTTTCTATGCAGAATCTGGCGGCCAAGTTGGCGACAAAGGCGAGCTTCGTAATGAGACTGTCCGTTTTGCAGTAGAAGATACCTTTAAGATTCAGGCCGATGTCTTCGGTCACCAAGGCGAGTTACTTGAGGGCGAGCTTAAGGTGGGTGATGCACTCAATGCTTTGGTTGATGTAGGGCAAAGAATGGACACGATGCGCAATCACAGCGCTACCCATATCTTGCATAAAGCTCTGCGTGAAGTACTAGGTGACCATGTACAGCAAAAAGGCTCACTAGTGGATGCCACCAAGACCCGTTTCGACTTTACTCATAATGCCCCGATTACAGCTGAGCAAATTCGAAGAATAGAAGATATTGTGAATCAGGAGATTCTAGAGAACACCGCTACCTTAGGCAAGGTGATGTCTTTGGAAGACGCCCAGAAGACTGGTGCGATGATGCTATTTGGTGAAAAATATGGTGAAGAAGTGCGCGTACTACAAATTGGAAGCTCTAAGGAGTTGTGTGGCGGTACACACGTATCACGTACCGGCGATATCGGCAGCCTTAAGATTGTTTCTGAAGGTGGTGTGGCAGCTGGTATTCGTCGGGTTGAGGCGGTCACTGGTAATAATGCGCTGCACTTCTTGCAGAGCATAGAAGACAGGATGAATGAAGCTGCGGCGATTCTCAAAACCCATCCAGGTGATTTAGTAAATCGCGTTACTCAATTGCAAGAGAGTTTGCGTCAAGCAGAGCGTGAGCTAGAAAAAGTGAACTCCAAGTTGGCAGTAAGCCAAGGAGATGAGTTGGCTGCTGAAGCAATCGATGTCAATGGTCTCAAAGTACTGGCTGCTCGCTTAGATGGTGCTGATGCAGGGGTCTTACGTGAAACTATGGATGCACTCAAAGCAAAGCTTAAAACTGCAGCAATCGTTCTGGCATCCGTGCAGGGTGATAAGGTCAGTTTGATTGCCGGTGTCACTGCGGACTCTATTGGCAAGGTTAAAGCAGGTGATCTCGTGAACTTTGTTGCTCAGCAGGTTGGTGGTAAAGGTGGCGGGAAGCCAGAGATGGCGATGGCCGGCGGTACTGATCCAAGTAAGTTAAACGCAGCATTAGAAAGTGTTCAAAAATGGGTGGCCAGTAAATGAGTGATCAAAATATTACCTTTAATGCTGAGGTAGATGCGATTGGTATGAATTGCCCTTTACCTATTTTGCGCACCAAAAAGGCCTTAGCCACAATGCAGTCAGGTGAAGTGCTAAAGATCAAAGCAACCGATGCAGGCGCCGTTCATGACTTTCCAGCGTTTGCCAAACAAACTGGCAATGAATTGATTCTGAGTACTACTGAGGGTGACATCTTCGTTTTCTTCCTCAAAAGAAGATAAGACGAAGATAAGTAAGAGGGCTTAAGTTAAAGTGCGACTCTTTAAGTAGGCCGCAAAATCAGTTGCTACTTCTGGGTGGCGAAGAGCAAATTCCACTGAAGCTTTAAGGTAGCCAAGCTTGCTACCGCAGTCATAGCGCACACCATCGTATTCATAAGCAAATACAGGCTCTTCTTTTAATAAAGAAGCAATCGCATCGGTCAACTGAATTTCGCCACCAGCACCGGGTTTGAGATTACGAATGTGGCTAAAAATATCTGAGGACAGAACATAGCGACCAACAACCGCTAAGTTAGAAGGCGCATCTTTGGGTTGTGGCTTTTCTACAATGCCATTGAGACGATAGATGCCTTTAGCCACCTCATCACCGGATACGATGCCGTATGAGCTACTCTTAGCTGGATCAATCTTTTCTACAGCGATCACTGAACCATTTTGCTCATTAAACACCTTAAGCATCTGTTTGAGCACGGGGGGTTGCCCATCCAATAAGTCATCTGCCAAGATGATGGCAAAAGGCTCATCACGTACTAATTTCTCTGCACACAGAACTGCATGACCCAAGCCCAAGGCTTCAGGTTGGCGGACATACACGCAATCAACATGACTTGGTTTAACGCTGCGAACTATCTCTAGTAGAGCGGTTTTATTTTTAGCTTCAAGCTCCGCTTCAAGTTCATATGCTTTATCAAAGTGATCTTCAATGGCACGTTTGCTACGACCAGTAACAAAAATCATCTCAGTAATACCAGCCGCTATGGCTTCTTCAACCGCATATTGAATCAGAGGCTTATCCACCACATTGAGCATCTCTTTTGGGCTTGCTTTAGTAGCAGGCAAGAAGCGCGTGCCTAAGCCGGCAACAGGAAAGACGGCTTTGGTAACAGCTTTAGTAGTTAATGGCATAAGGGCTCCGATCGCTCTGGATTTGCTACTGCTTTATTTCAGACGCTCTAATTGTGCAACAAGCTTCTCATGATTCTGCTCAAATCCGGCAAGACGCTGTTTTTCTTGGGCAACAACCTCTTCTGGAGCGCGGGCCACAAAGCTTTCATTGGTCAATTTGCCACGGGCTTTAGTGATTTCATTGGCAAGGCGCTCAATTTCCTTGCCAAGACGAATGCGCTCTGCCGCAATATCAACCTCAATTTTGAGTAGTAGCTTCAGGTCGCCAACGAGCGCCATTGGTGCGCCAGGAGCATCCTTTTCCAGGCCAGACTCATTGCTGTAGATTTTGACCTCAGAGAGTTTGGCTAAGGCGAGTAAGTAAGGGGTGGCTTTTTGTAGGAAGGCTTCTGGCCCGCTAATCCAAAGAGGAATCTTTTGACCGGGCGGTACTTGCATCTCGCCCCGCAAGTTTCTACAGGCATCCACAATCGCTTTGATCTGTGCCACCCAAGCTTCACTCTCCTCATCAATCTTTTCTGGCTGAGAAATAGGATAGGGCTGCAAGGCGATAGTTTGCTTTTCTTGTTTAGCTAACTCTTTTCCAGACTTCGGACCAACGGTTTGCCAAAGTGTCTCGGTAATGAAAGGAATCAGTGGGTGCGCTATTCGTAAGATGGTTTCTAGAACGCGCAATAAAGTGCGGCGAGTGGCACGCTGTTGCGCTGGTGTACCTGTTTGCAACTGTACCTTAGCAAGCTCTAAGTACCAATCACAATATTCATCCCAAACAAATTGGTAGATGCTGCTTGCAATGTTATCAAAGCGATAACTCTCAAAACCTTTAGCAACTTCAGCCTCAGTTCTTTGCAGTTGAGAAACAATCCATTTATCTGCTGGTGAAAAATCCAAATAACCATCGGGCCCGCATCGGTCATCGCAGGGCGCGAAGCCATTTTCTTCATCATTACCAGGGCAGTTCATCAGAACAAAGCGGGTGGCATTCCAAAGCTTATTACAGAAGTTGCGATAGCCCTCACAACGCTTCTGGTCAAAATTAATATTGCGGCCAAGAGAGGCTAGAGATGCAAAGGTAAAACGCAAGGCATCCGTTCCAAATGCAGGGATTCCATCTGGAAATTCTTTCTTAGTTTTCTTACCAATACTTTCTGCTTGCTTGGGGTTCATTAAGCCCGTAGTGCGCTTGCTAACTAAGTCATCAATCTTGATGCCATCAATCAAATCAATTGGATCCAAAGTATTCCCTTTGGACTTACTCATCTTTTGACCTTCAGCATCCCGCACTAAGCCGTGAACATAGACCGTATGAAAAGGTACTTTCCCAGTGATGTGACAGGTCATCATGACCATGCGCGCGACCCAGAAGAAAATGATGTCAAAGCCCGTTACCAATACAGATGAAGGCAGGAAGTGATTTAAGGCAGGTGTTTTTTCTGGCCAGCCTAAGGAGCTAAAAGGGACAAGTGCTGAGCTAAACCAAGTATCGAGAACATCAGGATCGCGATTAAGGGTGCCGGTATAGCCAGCTGCCATAGCTTTGACTTTAGCCTCTTCTGCGGAGCGGGCTACAAAGATCTGGCCGTCATCACCATACCAGGCAGGGATTTGATGGCCCCACCAAAGTTGGCGTGAGATACACCAGTCTTGAATATTTTCTAGCCACTGGGTGTAAGTGTTGATCCAGTTTTCTGGAACGAGCTTAATGTCACCCTTAGTGACAGCATTTAATGCAGCACCAGCGATCGATGAGCCTGGTTGATATTGGTTATCGGGACTGGGTTTAGACATTGCCACAAACCATTGGTCAGTCAGCATCGGCTCAATAATGGTTTGAGTGCGATCACCACGGGGCACCATGAGTTTGTGTGGCTGAACTTTTTCTAATAAACCTGCTGCATCTAAATCTACTACCACTTGTTTGCGTGCAATAAAACGTTCCATCCCTTGATAAGCAGCTGGTGCGTTTTCATTAATCTTCGCATCTAGCGTGAGGATATTAATGAGCGGTAATTGATGACGTTGTCCCACTGCATAGTCATTAAAGTCATGTGCTGGAGTGACCTTCACTACGCCAGTACCAAAAGCTAAATCCACATAGTCATCTGCAATGATTGGGATCTGACGGTTGCATAAAGGTAAATGGACCAACTTGCCAATGAGATGCTTGTAACGCTCATCTTCTGGGTTCACCATGACGGCAACGTCACCTAGCAAAGTCTCTGGGCGAGTAGTAGCAACGGTGAGAGAGCCTGTGCCATCTACTAAGGGATAGCGGATATGCCACATCGAACCATCTTCCTCTTCGCTCACCACTTCAAGATCTGATACTGCGGTTCCTAAAACAGGATCCCAGTTCACCAAACGTTTACCGCGATAAATCAAACCTTGTTCGTGCAGACGAACAAATACCTCAACTACTGCTTTGGACA
>CAMBBT010000060.1 GCA_945864455.1 Polynucleobacter meluiroseus
GGCGTGGGTTACTTTGATGTGAGCCAGCGCGCTGGTTTGCGATTAAATACTGCCAAAGCATTTTTAAAAGAGGCAGCCAAACGCAGTAATCTGACAGTGATTACTGAGGCGATGGTGACAAAGCTTAAGATTGATCCCGCTACCAAGAATTGCTATGGAGTGGAGTATCGCAAGGATGATGTTCTCAACGAAGCCTTTTGCGCCATTGAGCAGGGCGGAGAAGTGTTACTCAGCGCTGGCTCGATCGGCAGTGTACAAATATTAGAGCGCTCAGGCATTGGTGCTGCTAGCCACCTTTTGGCATTGGGTATTCCGGTGATTGCGGATCTGCCAGGGGTTGGTGAGAATCTACAAGACCATCTGCAACTGCGTATGGTTTACAAGGTCGATGGCATTAAGACACTTAATACCCAAGCCAATTCTTGGTTTGGTAAGTTGATGATTGGCCTAGAGTATCTATTCAAGCGCTCTGGCCCGATGTCGATGGCGCCTTCCCAATTGGGCGCTTTTGCCTATAGCTCACCAACACAAAAGAGCGCTAATGTGGAATATCACGTACAGCCTTTATCACTGGATAAATTTGGCGAAGACTTGCATTCATTTAATGCCTTCACGGCTAGTGTTTGCAATCTACGACCTACATCCCGTGGTAGTGTGCATATCAATTCAGTAGACCCTGAAGCGCCACCAGTCATTTGCCCAAATTATTTATCTACCGTGGAAGATCGCAAGATTGCGGCTGAGTCATTACGCCTCACTCGCAAGATTGTGCAAAGCCCGGCGCTCCAGCCTTACTCCCCAGAAGAATACAAACCTGGCGCGCAGTATCAAACTGAAGCAGAGTTGGTTAAAGCTGCAGGTGACATCGGAACAACCATCTTTCATCCGGTTGGTACCTGCAAGATGGGGCGTGCTGACGACCCGATGGCAGTGCTAGATTCTCAATTGCGAGTCAGGGATATTCATCATCTACGCGTGGTTGATGCCTCTGCTATGCCAACCATCACTTCGGGTAATACCGCTGCTCCAACCATGATGATTGCCGAGCGTGTGGCGGAGTTGCTGATTGGTGAATAGTTATAAAAGCAATCAACTCCCCCTGAGTCATCTTTTACTCGCCTTAGCCATTGTGGCAGTGTGGGGTACCAACTTTGTGGTGATCAAGCTTTCTTTAGATGCATTCCCGCCATTCCTATTTGCAGCGCTGCGCTTCACCTTTGCCTTTTTGCCTTTGGCATTTTTTATACCAAGGCCTAAAGTTTCTTGGGGTAATCTTTGTGCATATGGTTTGGCTATTGGGGTTGGGCAATTCGGGATCCTGTTTTTTGCAATTGATGGAAGAATTTCACCGGGATTAGCTTCATTGGTCGTCCAGACACAGGTATTTTTCACCATCGGTCTTGCGATGTTTTTTGCAAAAGAGCGTTTAAGGCTCTATCAAGTAATCGCAGTATCGATAGCGATGACGGGCCTGGGCACTATTGCGCTCCATACGGATAGCGATACGACATTTATAGGATTGGCATTGATCGTTTTTGCAGGACTCTCCTGGGGAATAGGAAACACAGTGAGTCGTCGCGCAGGTTCTATCAATATGCTCTCTTATGTAGTGTGGGCCAGTGCGTTTTCACTGCCACCACTCTTTCTGATTTCTTGGATTTTTGAAGGTGGCTGGGAACAGCTGAGCACTTCAATCATTTCTGCACCAGTTGGCGCTTGGCTTGGCGTGTTTTGGCAATCCTGGGGTAACACTATCTTTGGTTACGCTGCTTGGGCTTGGCTACTCTCAAAACATCCTGCCGCAGTAGTAGCACCAGCACCATTATTAGTTCCAATATTTGGGATGGGAGCGTCAGCTTATTTCTTGAGTGAGCCATTACCCTTATGGAAAATATTGGCAGCAGGCTTGGTGATCGCTGGTCTGGTTGTGAACTTGTTTTGGCCTAGTCTACAGAAGCACTTCAGAAAATAATAGATATTTTCATAGTGATACTTTTTGAGTGGTTGAAAAAGTCTAAATGAGAATGATTTACAAATAGAAAATTGACCAAGTTCTGATAAATGGCGTTACTTGTGGGGTTTATCGTCTTTGCTTGTAAGATTTCATTTCAATGAATGCAGAAGCCCTTGAGAAACTGGTCTTAATGAAAATGCCGTATGGCAAACACGCTGGGCGTGCTTTAGCAGACCTACCCGGAAATTACTTAGCCTGGTTTGCGCGAGAGGGGTTTCCTAAGGGAGAGCTCGGTGAGTTATTAGAGCTGATGCACACACTAGATCACAATGGTCTGCGTGGACTTTTAGCGCCCATTCAACGGGCGCACGGTTTGAAAACTCGGTAGTTACTGCTTTGGGCGATCCAATTTCAGCGGTAGATGAAAATCAATTCCAGTTTTCTGAATGATCTCTTCATAAGAGATCGGCGGGCTCATCTGGGCTTCATTGGTATTTTCAATCCAATAAGCCCATGCTAAGTTCTTACTTGGGTCATATACCAATTTATATAAATGACTGGGAATGGTGACGCGACTACTGCCAATGCTCCCACTATTGCCAGTTGACCCGGTATACACAAACACATCACCAGTCACTCTTTTGACATAGAGCCGAGTCGGCTCCTCCACATTCTTAGCCCAAATACCCTGATTATTTTGTCTGGCCTGGGGCATCATGTTCGCCAATGAGAAGGATTGGGCCATTGACCGCTCATTCGTCATATCTCCTGCTGGAGCGTTATGGCCACGGTCATAGCCGCTGCCACGGTAGTCTGAGAGGAGTGAGCGCTCTGCCCGTGGCAGTCTAGCCTCCTCGTAAAACTGATTACTTCTTTTGGGGTGAGGAGCCAATAGTTGTTCACGACTCAGCTTCTCCACTGTAAAGATAGGCTTCTTATCTCTGGGTGAGTAATAGACCGCAAAACTATCAAAACAGAGATCACGCCCGATTTCTTGGGTGCTGGGGATTTGCTGTTGGGGAAACAGATCTTTACATTCCTCAAATAAGGCAAAGGCACTAAAGGGGCTGAGCAGACCTAGAAGGACGGCAAGGGCAAGAATCTTACGAAGAGATTTCATAGGATGTCAGTGTAGGACGATGAAGAAAGTGCCTAGTCCTTTTTGATCGAGACTAGCTGTAGAGCTAATCAGAATCAAGCTCCAAGAGAGCAGTTTGTTTTGGGTGAAGGTGACTTTTAGTCTAAGAGACCCCTTGAAAATAATGCCTCGCAGCAATTTGGGTTGACTACTAGCCGTAGAACTAAGACTGCCTTCGAACACTAGATGTATGGTTTTTGGAGATCATTTTTGCTGCCAAATCGTAAAAAAGTCAGAAAATGACGATTTTTTTTCAGTATGAAATTAGTGAACCCTAACTTTCATAAGTTATTGATTTTAATGGATTAAATATCAATTTTAGGATGCGTATACGGGAGATCCCGTATTTCAAGATCGAAAAGTTATTGAAATCACCTTTGATATGCTTGACTTGATATAAGAACCTTTTTAGGATGACCCATGTTTTTTAGATATTGCGTTGCAACATAAACTGCTAGTTCAGTTTAAGGGGTGGCGCAAACCAATAGATGAGTAAATGTTTAACCAACAATTTGAGTAAGTCGCAAGATCAGCAGCCAGCAACTCTGGCAGCTAAAGGTCTATTAGCGCTGGCTATGACTCCGGTTTATCGAGTTATCAATGGCGTACTCGCTGTCGCAGTATTTATGGTGGTGGGTCTTTGGCTTTCAGGGAACGGCACCAATGCGGGGGCCTTTGATCTAGCCCGTATCTTAGTTCCAGATGAAGCACGTCATATTGTTTGGAGTAATGGCTTTGGCATGCTCGAGCAATACAAGGCCGCAAACGATAGCCCCACCCAGATGGCTGATTCTGAAATTGCTGCTGTGATCTATAGTAATAAATTGAATCCAATGCCAACCAGCTTGAACAGCGCGAAGCAGCAGACAGTTGCTTTGTTGATGCCCTCAGTTGGACAGATCCAGGTTAAATCGATATCTCATTTGGCTGATCGTATTCCAGCTTCTAGAATTGATCCTGAAGCGCTCGATAGCAACTTAATGGGCTCGATTCAGAACCAACGTGCGGTTGCTGATTTCTTTGAGAAGAAATATAAGCTTGATCGCGCCAAAATCGAAGAGTATGTATCGAACACCATTTTGGTTGCAAAAGAAGTCAATATTGACCCAGTACTTTTATTGGCTGTGATTTCAGTTGAGTCAAACTTCAACCCAAATACCAAGAGTCATGCTGGCGCTGAAGGCCTCATGCAAGTCATGACTTCAGTACATAAAGATAAATATGAGTTGTATGGCGGCACGTCTGAAGCTGTCAAGCCTGAAGTGAATATTCGGGTGGGTGCTTATATTCTGAAGTATTTGATTGCTACCGCAGGCTCATTACGCAATGGTTTGAAGTACTACGTAGGTGCTGCCAATGCCGAACATGATGGTGGTTATGCTGACAAAGTCTTGGCTGAAAGAAACCGTCTGATTAGCCTTTGCCAGAACGGCTCTACCAATCGTGTGACCTTAAATGGCAAGAATTTACGCTCTTAATTAAAACAGTATCTCGATTGCAGAAGAAACAAAAAGGCCACCCTGGGGTGGTCTTTTGCATTCCGCTTAATAGGGCGGATGTGATGACAGTTAATTAATTAATTGACACCATGTAATTCAACATCAAATACTAAAGTAGCATTTGGTGGAATCACCCCACCTGCACCACGGGAACCGTAGCCCATCTCAGAAGGAATGATCAGCGTACGTTTGCCGCCGATCCTCATACCAGCAACACCTTCATCCCAACCCTTAATGACATTACCAGCACCTAGTGTGAAGCTGAACAGCTGGCCGCGATCTAATGAGCTATCAAACTTTTGGCCTTTATGGTCATCTGCTTTCTCATCAAAGAGCCAGCCTGTGTAATGCACATCGACGTGATTGTCGGCTGCTGCTTCCTTACCCTCGCCTACAACGGTATCGATTTTTTTGAGTTCACTCATGATATTTTTCCTATTTCACATAAATTGACCAGCTAGTATATTCTGAGCTTTATTAATCCTGATGGAGAGCCTCATTTGGCTCCATTACATGACAAATTATTGGCCCAATTCCGCATATAACACCCTCTTAGTGAGCCCAGATCATCAGCTCTTGGTGACCGATGACTTTCTCAGAACCTATTTACATAGGCCAGAGCTAAGCTTAGTTCCAGAATCTTGTCTGATCGAGCAATCCCTCCATCAGCGCTTGATGCAAAACCCCCGTGCCGATATTGCCGATCCTGAAATCGCTACGATGGCCGATATAGATATCCAAGAAAACTACCGGGTCTGGTTGCGCTATCGAACACGCCTATTGGCTGCAAGCTCTTTAGAGAGTTTTTATATGAGCTTATTCAAGGGTGAGGGCGTTGATGTGCCGCCTTTATTTGTGGCCCAATTAGCCCAGATCTTTGTAAGACATATATTAGGTGAGCAAGCCCAGCCCCTGGAAGTACGCATGGGTGAATTGTTCTTCAGAACCCAAATGATTACCGTGCTCGAAGATGCGATTGTGATGGGCGCTGATGAGGACACAGTTTCCCGTAATGCTCAGGCGGGTGATACCGGGAACATCATGGATTTACTCAAAGGTAAATCGATGACAATGAGGTCAGCTGACTTAGATGTCTTGCATGAAGAAAATGCGACTGAGTACTGGGATCGAAACGAGGATTTTGATTTCGCAGTACAGCTGAACTTTGGACATGAGCCTATTAATCACTTTTGCCGTGTGCTGGAAAAATGGATAGAGCATTTTCTGGGGGCTAAAGTACGCATTACTCCCATGCAGCAAATTAGTGACCCAAAGTGGTCATGGCATGTTGGCTTAGATGCGGTAGCGACCGAGATTCTGAATAAGCTTTACAACAAAGAGTCTGTTGAAGCCGATGAGTTAGAGAAAGTGATCTGCCTGTTTCGTCTTGATTTTATTGATGAGGCAGCGCTAGCAAAAGCGCAGGCTGGTAAGCCAGTCTATATGGCGATCGCCATGAATGAGCAAAAGCAACTCAAGCTCAAACCCCAAAACCTCTTGTTTAATTTGCCGCTCGCAAAAGTATCTTAAGCTGACAACCCTTTTTTCTGTTTCCTAATCTGAAAGGCTAGCCATAACAAGGCTGCAGCAGTCACTAGAGCAGGGAAGAGCGACCCCAGGTTAAGGAAGTTCCAGCCCTGTGAGGTAATCAGAGCGCCGGATCCAAATGAAGTGAAGGCCATCGTAGAAAAAACACAAAAGTTAATGGCTGCTTGAGCTTTATCGCGTTCATTAGGCTCGTACGCGGTCATTGCTAAAGAGGTAGAGCCAGTAAATAAAAAGTTCCAACCAACCCCTAGTACAAAGAGTGCAATCAGGAATTGGTGAAGATCTGTGCCAGTTAAAGCAATGAAGATGCAAACAAAATTGAGGAATACGCCAACACCCATAATCTTGAGGGTGCCAAAACGCTGAATCAGAGAACCCGTAAAAAATCCTGGTGCGAACATACCAATCACATGCCATTCCAATACTAGGGCCGTGTCTGAGAAAGGTAGACCGCAGATTTGCATCGCTAGAGGAGTCGCTGCCATGAGCAAATTCATAACGCCATAACCCAAGGCAGCACCAATGATGGCAACCATAAAGACGGGCTGCTGCAGGATGACCTTGAGGGGCCTACCATCGGACAGTGCATGCGGAGTTTTGAATTCTTCTGGAAAGTGAATCCACTGCATGACAAATATTCCCAGCAGACCAGCGATCGAGAGCGTCAGGTAGGCGCCTAAAAAAGCAGTGTCAAATAGATCGCGTGTCCAAGAGGCTAGATTGGGTCCTATCACTGCGCCCAGAATGCCTCCCGCTAAAACCCAGGATATCGCCTTATCTCGCTGACTGGCATCAGTTAGTTCAGCAGCAGCAAAACGATAGAGTTGTCCGTTGGCACTATAGTAGCCAGCAATAAAGGTACCTATGACCAGCAGCCAGAAATTTTGAGCCATCGCTGCATAGGCGCATAAGAGTGCCGAGAGCGCCGCTACTAATAGCCCTAACTGAAAAGAAATCTTCCGGCCAAAGTAATTTTGGGATTTTGCAACAATCGAGGTAGAGAAGGCACCGCCTACGACATAACCCATTATCGGCAAAGTGGCCATCCAGCCAATAGGTGCAAGGCTAAAACCAACCAAACCATTGATGGCAATAAAGGTGACATTATTAGTCAGGAATAGACCCTGGCAAATAATGAGGAGCACCAGGTTTTTGTTGAGTAAGGGGTGCTTGTTGGTCATGGGATCGAGTTTACGGGGATTCTGTAAGACCTAGCCTGTTTTAGCCGATTCCCTGCAATTGGGTGTCTTGAGGGCATTTGGCCTTTGAATCTAGCAATTCTGCCAAGCCCAATGATTTAAAATAGAAGACTCCCTTCATTAGCAATAGGTACGCTAAAAGCGGCTTGCAAACTGAGGATGTGAGACTGGCTGGGTAAAAACCTAGCCCTGTCATTTTTCAATATTGAGGAAACGTTCATGGCTGCCCAGAAATCAAAGATTATTTACACCCTGACAGATGAGGCGCCGCTCTTGGCAACCTGTGCATTTCTGCCGATTATTCGTACCTTTACAGCACCTGTTGGGGTTGAGGTTGTGAAGAGCGACATTTCTGTTGCTGCGCGTATCCTGTCTGAGTTTTCCGATTGCCTGACGGCTGAGCAAAAAGTACCGGATAACTTGGCAGCGCTTGGCAAGATGACTTTATTGCCAGACACTAATATTATTAAGCTGCCTAATATCAGCGCTTCCGTACCGCAATTACTGGCAGCCATTCAAGAGTTGCAATTGAAGGGCTACAAAATCCCCAATTTTCCAGACGATCCTAAGAGTGAGGAAGAAAAAGTCACTCGTGCTCGCTATTCCAAATGCTTGGGTAGCGCAGTAAACCCAGTCTTGCGTGAAGGTAATTCTGACCGTCGCGCACCCAATGCCGTGAAACAGTTTGCCCGTAAACATCCTCACTCAATGGGTGAGTGGAGCCAAGCTTCCCGCACCCACGTATCGCATATGCATGGCGGTGACTTCTATGCTGGCGAAAAGTCAATGACTATGACTAAAGCATGTAATGTGAAAATGGACTTGGTAACTAAGAGCGGTAAGACTATTGTGCTCAAGCCCAAAGTCTCCTTGCTTGCTGGCGAGATTATCGACAGTATGTATATGAGTAAGAAGGCACTTTGTGACTTCTACGAAAAAGAAATCGAAGATGCTTATAAGAGCGGCATGATGTTGTCCTTACATGTGAAGGCAACCATGATGAAGATCTCTCACCCGATTGTGTTCGGTCACGCTGTAAAGATTTTCTACAAAGATGCTTTTGCAAAACACGCCAAATTGTTTGAAGAGTTGGGCGTCAATGTGAATAATGGTATGAGCAGCCTATATGA
>CAMBBT010000061.1 GCA_945864455.1 Polynucleobacter meluiroseus
TGGTTTTGGCTGCCAGTGCAACCTTAGCTGTTCCCTTCTCTTTTAGACAAATCATTGATTTGGGATTTAATGCCAATGATGGCAGCCAAATCAATACGAATTTTTTAACCTTGTTTGCTGTTGCTTGTTTAGTGGCATTCGGCACGTCGCTGCGTTTTTACATGGTGTCCTGGTTAGGTGAAAAGATTACGACCGATATTCGCTCGGCAGTCTATAGCCCTGTCATCAAACAAAGCCCTGAGTTCTTTGAATTGACCCATAGCGGTGAAATCCTCTCGCGCCTCAATACCGATACCGTCCTGATTCAGACATTAATTGGCACGAGTGTCTCGATGGCGATTCGCAATATGCTTTTACTGGCAGGTGGTTTAGTAATGATGTTTATTACTAGCCCAAAATTATCGGTGCTGATTTTTGCTACTTTACTGTTGACCATCATTCCGACTGTGATTATGGGCAGGCGGGTTCGCAAGCTCTCGCGTAATTCACAAGATAAGATTGCCGAGGCCTCTGCCCTAGCCAGCGAGAAATTAAACGCGATTCCGACGATTCAATCCTTTACTAATGAAAAGGTTGAAATCAATCGCTTTAACCAATCGATTCAAACGGCGTTGCTTGCGGCCATTACTCGTACACAAGCTCGGTCATTGCTGACCTTTGTGGCAATTCTATTTGGCTTTACCAGCATCATTTTAGTTCTGTGGCTTGGGGCTTATGCCGTCATGGACAATCAAATTACCGCTGGTGAGCTCTCTCAATTTATTTTGTATGCGGTAATTGTGGCTGGTGCGATTGCTGGCATCTCTGAAGTAGTGGGTGATACCCAAAGAGCGATTGGTGCGAGTGATCGTCTGTTAGAACTTCTCAATGTAAAGTCTTCTATTCAGACGGTAGCTGTGGTGGAATCAATCCCCCAGGTTAATGCCAATGGCATTGGTGTAGCAGTAGATAATTTATGCTTTCACTATCCCTCCAATCAAAACAGCGTTTTATCGGATGTCTCTTTTGAGATCAAACCTGGCGAGCGCATTGCCGTTGTTGGCCCCTCAGGTGCTGGTAAGACTACCCTCTTTCAACTACTCCAGCGTTTCTATGATCCGACAAGTGGAAAGATTCTATTTAATGTCATCAACATTCGAGACCTGGAGCTTGAGCAACTTAGAAAAATGATTGGTGTAGTACCACAGGACATTGTGATTTTTTCTGATAACGCAATGGAAAATATTCGCTTTGGCAAGATGGATGCTACCGATGAAGAAGTATTTGCTGCTGCTCGCCTAGCAATCGCTGATGAATTTATCTCTAAATTGCCTGAAGGCTACCAAAGCTTCTTGGGTGATCGCGGTATTCGCCTATCGGGAGGGCAAAAGCAGCGCATTGCCATTGCCAGAGTCTTACTAAAGAATCCTGCCCTGTTACTTTTAGATGAAGCTACGAGCGCTCTTGATGCTGAATCGGAATTGCTCGTTCAGCGCGCTCTGGAAGCTGCCATGGATCACCGCACTACCATTGTGATTGCGCATCGCCTGTCTACAGTCAAGCAAGCCGATAAGATTTTGGTGTTAGAGAACGGACGAATCATTGAAACAGGAACGCATGCGGATTTAATCTTGCGCAGTGGTTTGTATGCCAGGTTGGCTAAATTGCAATTTACGGATCAATAAGAAATCAAGAAAGCAGCAAAGGTAGTGCAGCCTTAGATTATCCGTAGCATTCTCAGAGTTTCCCAAATCATCCAAATAATTACCAAAACAAGGACGGTTCGGGCGTCTAGCTGGATCTTAAATAGTTGTAGCTGCCTATGAGAACACTCTATAGAAACTCGCAAAGCTAACCTCCTCTATATAGAAGGTTTCAGCGTAGAGGATTGTGATGACGATGAATAGAGACTGGAGATGAATTGGGTGTAGGAAAGCGTTGCGCATTCCTTGGTCAAATGGGTAGATTTAAAGGCATATCTAAGCTATTCAAAAAAACCAGCCTACAGAGGGCTTGTTTGTATTAAGATTTATCGTACCAACAAGTCAAGAAACCTGGGCTCATATGCTTTCTGCTGCAGATAATGCGTTTTTAGTTACTAGCGAGTCCAATACACCAATGGGTGAATATTTACGTTGCCACTGGCACCCTGTTGCGCTCTCAGAAGAAGTGGCAGAACCAGACTGCCCGCCGATCAAAGTCAAAGTGATGGGGGAAGAATTACTCTTATTTCGTGACACCAATGGCAAGACTGGTTTGATTGACCGCTATTGCGCACATCGCGGTGCAGATCTTTTTTTTGGTAGAAATGAAGAGTGTGGAATGCGCTGTATTTACCATGGCTGGAAATATGACATCAATGGTAATTGCGTTGAGATGCCGAACATTCCAAAGGATGCTGCCTATCATGGAAGAATGAAAATCAAATCCTACCCCACGCAAGAATTTGCTGATATGGTGTGGGCTTATATGGGTCCACCAGAATTACAGCCTGCTTTGGCGCCACAACTGGAAGTGGGCTTAGTGCCTAAAAGCCATCGCTACGTCACTAAACGATTAATTGAATGTAATTGGGTTCATTCGATGGAGGGTGCATTAGATACAGCGCACTTCTCTTTCTTACATATGCCCGCCCCCAATTTTTCAAAAGATGACAGCACCAATATTGCTGCTGATGAAAAACGGATTCGTTGGTTACGTAATGACCCTGCTCCCCGCTTTCAGATCATAGAACACGCAGTAGGCTTTTTGATTGGTGGCGCTCGCAATGCTGATCCGGGAGATCACTACTGGCGCTTGACTCAATATTTACTACCAACCCATTCAATCACCCCATCAGCAATGCCGAATGAAACCTACTATGGTTACTCTTGGACACCCATTGATGACTACCATTGCTGGATGTATGTGTATGCCTGGAATCCTGATCAAGCCATACCTGAGACAGAACGTCAAAAGTATATTAAGGGTGGGTATGGTCAGTTTGCTGAAATGGGGCCTGGCTATATTTCCATCCGAAATCGCAGTAATAACTATCTCATGAGTCGCGAGGAGCAAAAAACAGTTTCATTTACTGGAGTTCGGGGTATTGCGGAACAAGATCAAATGGCGCAAGAAAGCCAAGGTTATATTGTTGATCGCACTAAGGAAAACCTATCTCCTACCGACGTCGGCATTATTCGCTTTAGAAAACTCATACTTCAAGAAGCTAAAGCATTATTAGCAGGCAAACCTCCGGCATCTGCCCATCAAGCCAAAGAGTATTGCGTTCGCGGTGGTGGTGCACATACAAAGGCAAGCATCTCCTTAGAGCACGTTATGGAAGAACGATTTGGATCAATCACAGGGAAAGTTGAACATGAAAATAATTAAACGTATTCGTATAGTACTGATAGGCTTTATTGCATTATTTCATCTGCAGGCCTTTGCTCAAGGCTACCCTAATAAACCCATCACGGTGATCGTGCCATTTTCTGCTGGCAGCGCGAGTGATGTGATGACTCGTGTTCTTTTAGATAAGGTAAGTAATACTTCCAATGTGCGTTTTGTTTTTGATAATCGGCCAGCCGCGGGGGGTAATGTTGGAACTGCAGCACTAACAAAAGCTGAACCAGATGGCTATACGATTGCAATGAGTACCTCTGGACCTTTGGCTGTTAACAAGATACTGAATCCTGATCTTGGTTATGACCCTGAGAAAGATCTGCAGCCAATCGCTTTGTTTGCAATCCTCCCGAATGTGATTGTTGTTAGCTCAAGCCTCAATATCACTACTTTGGCGCAACTTAATAATTACCTTCGTAAAACGCCTGATGTTGCTTATGGTTCGGTTGGTAATGGCAGCTCGCAGCACTTAGCAGGTGCTTACTACGAACAACTTCTTGGGGTAAAAATGCTCCATGTCCCCTATCGGGTAACAGCCAATATGGTTACCGACCTAGTAGCAGGACGCGTACCGGTGAGTTTTCAGCTATTACCTAATGTACTAGGACAAATCACGAGTGGTGGCGTAAAAGCTGTCGCAGTTGCATCTAATAAACGCTTATCAGCTCTTCCAGATGTGCCAACAGCGAGCGAAGTTGGAATCAAAGGTTATGAATCTGCAGCTTGGTTTGCTTTAATAGCTCCCAAAAATACGCCAAAAGAAATCATTGATAAATTAAATAAAGATGTGAATCAAGCACTCGCGGACCCTGCTTTGCGCAATAAATTTGCAGAGCTTGGCGCTGAGCCAGTAGCAGGGCCTCCTGAGGATTTAAATCAAAAAATCTCTTCTGATATTAAGAAATGGACTGCAATTATCCAAAAAGGTGGTATCACACTAGACAAGTAGTAACTTCCTTAAAGCGCTAAGCTGTAAATAGGTCTGATCGCCATCCTTTATTACGCACTTCTCTAACAACAATCTTTTGATTGATAAGTCGCTCAACGGTAGTAATTCTGTTAACTACTGAACTCACTGTCTGATCGCCGTCTGCATGAGCTAGATATAAAACCCGAATCATCTTATCTGCCCATTTTGGTAAACGCCCATGCTTTTCCCAGCGAGCAACTGACTGGACATCCGCCCCCATCATGGCTCCTAGTCCAGCTTGGGATAGGAGCATTCCACCAGTACGGATATAGCGAAACTCAATACCACTTAAGAGACTGGATTTCATGGCCAGGGCTAGACATATTGCCCTAGTCAGGCCATCGACATCATGAATAGCTACACCCTTCCCGAAAGGCGTTGAGCGTAGCTCAAAACCATTTTGTAGCCATACATTCTTAAGGCCTCCATCGGTATAGTGATGCATTTTCTTATTCATGTAATCTCATAAACGGTAATGACAATTAATCCTTCTGACGGAATCTCCACACTCACTACTGCAGCAATATTCATGCCAGCGCTATAACGCTCCATCTGACACTTAATGCCACTATGTCTTATATCAGGCTCTGGCTCTTTTTTGATCACTCCACCTTTGAGAACATCAAATAACATTGCATTCGTAATATAGCGCTCGCGCATTCTTAAGCCTGCGTGCAGCGTAATAGTCACATTGATCGTTTGCGTTGCTACTTTTCGGATATGCCTTTGAAGCTGCGCTCTTGAAAACTTAGACAAGAGCGTTACCTATTAATTTGATAGGTGTTGATAATATATCATTTTGATAGGTATGGGGCATAAAGGCTTATAAATAGATAAAGTCCTATTTTAATTAAGCTGGAAGACCCAAACTATTTAGGGTTATCTTAAAACCCTGTTGCTAATATCGGCTTGACCTTGCACTCATGCAGTATTGCTTGCAATTTCTTTCTCGGACCTGACAATCTTTAATCCCAGAAGCTAGTGATCAATCCGTGCTTAGAACATACTTAAAAAATATCAGGCTCTGGCACTGGCTTACCAAAGCTGGTTTCCAGGAAGTCAAAGTCACAACCATCTTCTGCTTGCAAGATATGGCGGCTGAACATCCAACCATAGCCACGCTCGTATTTTGGCGCTGGTGGAACCCACTTTTGTTTTCTTTGATTGAGCTCTTCATCACTGATCTCCAGATGAATTTTTCTGTTCGGTACATCAACGGTAATGAGGTCACCCGTTTTGATGAGCGCTAATGGACCACCGATATAGGCCTCAGGTGAGGCGTGCAAAATACAAGCGCCATAACTGGTGCCGCTCATGCGCGCATCTGATAAGCGCAGCATATCGCGTACACCTTGCTTAACCAGTTTTACCGGAATGGGTAACATGCCCCACTCGGGCATGCCAGGTCCGCCTTTAGGGCCTGCGTTTCTCAGAACCAAGATGTGATTTTCAGTGACGTCGAGATTTTCATCTTCAACGGCTTTCTTCATTTCTGGATAGCTATCAAATACTAAGGCTGGGCCGGTATGCTTTAAGAATTTCTCTGCACAAGCACTTGGCTTAATCACTGCGCCACCCGGGGCGATATTACCCTTGAGTACTGCGAGAGCGCCCTCTTGATAGATTGCTTTATTCAAGGGCCTGATCACATCTTCGTTATGTACTTGCGCATCTTGAATATTCTCACCAATCATTTTACCGGTGATGGTCATTGCGCTTGGATTGAGATGCGAGCCCATTTGCTTGAGTAGCGCAAGCATGCCTCCTGCGTAATAAAAGTCTTCCATCAAATATTGATCACCACTAGGACGAATATTAGCAATCACCGGAACTTTTCTGCTGGCATTGTCAAAATCATCCAAGGTCACAGTGCATTCTGCTCCAGCACGTCTTGACATCGCAATCAAATGAATGATGGCGTTCGTACTACAACCCATCGCCATTGCAGCATTAATCGCATTTAAAAAACTGGTTTTATTTAAGACTTTTGCAGGAGTTAAATCTTCCCAGACCATCTCTACTATTCTTCTGCCGCATGCTGCAGCCATACGTGGATGACTGGCATCTGCTGCTGGAATACTCGATGCACCAGGTAATGTCAGTCCTAGCACTTCGGCAATACCCATCATGGTGGCTGCAGTGCCCATCGTCATGCAAGTACCATGACTGCGCGCGATGCCACCCTCCACCTCTAGCCACTGTGCTTCTGAGAGCTTGCCAGCACGGCGCTCATCCCAATACTTCCAAGCATCAGATCCTGAGCCCAGAACTTTACCTTTCCAATTACCACGCAACATAGGACCAGCAGGTAGATAAACAAATGGCAGGCCAGCAGATAGAGCACCCATCACTAACCCAGGAGTCGTTTTATCACAGCCGCCCATGAGAACTGCACCATCCACAGGATGAGAGCGTATGAGCTCTTCTGTTTCCATGGCGAGCATATTGCGATAGAGCATTGTTGTCGGTTTGACATACTGCTCTGCCAGTGAAATTGCTGGAAGCTCTAGCGGAAATCCTCCTGCTTGAAAAATACCGCGCTTGACATCTTCAACCCGTTGCTTGAAATGCGTATGGCAAGGATTAATGTCTGACCAGGTGTTAATAATGGCAATCACTGGTTTACCAGCCCAATCCTCAGGACCATAACCCATTTGCATGGCACGCGAGCGATGTCCGAATGAGCGTAAATCATCTGGTGCGAACCAGCGGGCACTACGCAGAGATTCTTTAGTCTTTTTTGGCATTGGGGTTTAGCCGTAGTTTTAAACACCCCTATATTAATACTTGCTCTTAAAGAAAGGGTATACCTGCCTTTTTTCCTAGTAGCTGATGGGCGTTAATTGATAAGACGCTACATCAGTGCTTATCCCAGATATTTCTTTTCTCTTGCTACTTCCTGCAGTCTCAGGCAATCTGGATTCGGGGTTCCATCCTCATTGAGGATATTAAATTCTCGACAAGGACTTGGTCGATCTTCATAGATAGAGCAGCGCCAGCCTTCTTCTTTGTTATGGGTAAGGGCTATACAAGGTGCTCCGCCCTTCTCTGTGCCCTTCATGCAGGCAAGGTGTTCTGTGAGCTTTGTTGTCAGCTCCCCCGGAACTACCCCAGTGCCATTGCCTGCAATTTCTCCGTGGTAAAAACTCACCCGAAAATGTTGGCAACACTGGCCGCATTCAAAACAAGGATTTGATGTCATTTAGCCTCTTGAACATTCATTGAAAATATTCTTCTAGGCCTGAGCCTACCCGCCCTTATTCTTTATGCGGCTTATGGGCTGAAGTCACTATTTTTTCGGTATAGGCAATCGCAACGGCAGACAATACAAAGGTAACGTGGATCAGGGTCTGCCACATTAATGTCTTTTCATCGTAGGTTGCGGCATTAATAAAGGTCTTGAGTAAATGAATCGATGAGATACCAATAATGGCCGTTGCTAGCTTGACCTTCAGAACGCCAGCATTCACATGAGATAACCACTCAGGCTGATCGGGATGATTTTGTAACTCCAAACGTGAAACAAAGGTCTCCCAACCACCAACAATGACCATCACTAATAGATTAGAGATCATCACTACATCTATCAAACCTAAGACAACGAGCATTAATGCCGTTTCAGTCATATTCTTATCCGCCATCATAGCAATCAGATGGTAGAGCTCTACCCAGAACTGCCAAACATAGACACCTTGGGCAACGATGAGGCCAATATATAAAGGCGCTTGCAACCAACGGGACATAAATATCCAGCGTGGTAATGGGCGTAATTTTTTATCTAGAAAGGTTTGCTTGTCTTCATTCATTTTTCAATATTAACGAACTTTGTTCCTTGGTTACTTTATGAAAAGCCATATATCAGTTAGGGGCATTATGCCTAATATCCTTATCCAGGGCCCCAAAAGAATTAGGGAATAAGGAATCCGTGATTTCCTTATTCCCCTCTGCTTTTGCCACCTGCTGCGGCTTACTGCTTGTTTGGTACTTGGTTTACTACTTTTGCTAGTCCTTACTCGTACTTACGATTAAATACTCGCTTTGTTGCACTTTCATGACGCTTGGT
>CAMBBT010000062.1 GCA_945864455.1 Polynucleobacter meluiroseus
TACGAAGATAAGGGGCCAAGAACAAAGCCACTAAACAGTAGCCGCCTGTCCAACCCATAATGAAGGCTAAACCGCCGTAACCTGTTAGGTACAAAGTACCAGCCATACCGATAAACGACGCAGCCGACATCCAGTCAGCACCCGTTGCCATGCCGTTATAGAGTGCTGGAACTCGACGCCCAGCTACATAGTATTCTGAAGCGTCACTGGTTCGGCTCATCACGCCAATACCGGCGTAAAGCAAAACAGTTGCACCCAAAAAGATGTAGCCAATCATCGCGCGACCTAGGCCCATTTGCTCTGCAATGGCCAAAATCACAACGAAGGTTATAAAACCGCCCGTATACCAACCGTAGACCTTGTTTAGTTGCTTTTTAAATTCAGCATTACTTTCGCCGACGCTGCTAAACATGCTTCCTTTACCGCTAGATGTTATTTCGGCCATGATTAATCATCCTCCCCTTCAGCGCAACCATACTCTTTATCAAGATTGTTCATGTAGTGCGCATAGTAGCCAATAATCAGAACGTAAATCACCAGTGCTCCCTGTGCACCAACCCAAAAGCTAAACGGCCAGCCAAAAAAGTTGAAATTCAACTCACGCGCTTCATATCCAACAACATAGGTGATAACAAACCAGATGGCTAACAAGAATGCTGTCATCCTCAGATTTTTTTGCCAATATTGCTCATGCGATTCTGTTAATTGCATAACAGTTTCTCCCTTAAGTTAATAAAATACTTCTACAACAATTGCTTTTACTAAAAACTTCTAAGTAGCCAAACCAGTCTCCCGCTCCAGCTGCTTAGCAAATTTAGGTTCAAACTCTTTTAAATGACGAATTATTTTGGTCGCCTCATCAGGCTGGTTGCGCTCGACATAAACCCGCGCGAGTTGATACCAAGCGTAAGGGCTCATGGGCTGCAGTTGGGTATTCTTCTTGAGGGCTTTAATCGCCTCATCAAAGCGTTGCAATTGAATCAGAACCAAGCCGAGACCATACCAAGCTTGATCTAACTTTTCATTGATTCTGATGGCTTGTCGAAAACTGTGTTCAGCATCCTGAATTTGACCGACTTCCTCTTGCAAGAAGCCGAGGTTGTACCAAGTGGCTGCTGTGACGTCTGGAGACAACATCAGTCGCTTGTAGTCAGCGATAGCGCCTTCTTTATCGCCGCACTCGGTTTTCAGATAGGCAAGACTATTGATTACATAAACATCATTCGGAAACTGCTTGAGCATTTCTTCAAACACTTCCATAGCCTGATTTTTCATACCAAGCACAATCAGTACAATGGCACGCCACTTTAAAATGTGCCAAGCGAGTGAGTGTCTTTTTACTGACATGCTTCAATTCCAATCGATAGGCAATGCTCAATCTTCGCTATGGTCACCGCTATATAAAGAACACCAACAATACAAAATGCCACAAATGGGATTTGGCTATCCACAATTTGCTTTGGTGCAACGAAGCGCGCAAGTAATGTCCAAGGCTTATTCACCATGCCGATCAGCTGATAAAACAAATTGGTATGCCTACCTTGCCCAGCTAGGACATATAACAAGCCTTGACCAGCTAGGCCAAGACCCCCAATGTATAAAAGCAATTGAGCAATATTCAAAAATAAAAGCAACAAGATCCCCTAAAATTCTATTACAACTAACTACACGGATTATGTTTGCTTTATTTAGCTTGATATATCGGTGCTTTCCCGTATAAATCACCAAATAATCATGGGTTCATAGGGTGCTATTTTTAAAGCGGTATCCAATTAGCCTGACGGGCGACACGCCTTAGGCTAGCCCAGGAATTACCCTCTTTTGTGAGATAGGGCCATAGGCGCATCAAAAGCTGTGCAGTAGCGAAGGTATCGGCTGCGGCTTGGTGGCGAACGGCACACTCAATTCCAAAATATCCCAACCAGTCATCAAGCGATCGTAGACTAGGGTTTACCCCAGTAATTTTGGCAAGCGGTTCAATATCGAGCCACTCGTTTTGTAAGGGCTTAAGCCCAAATAAGGAATAGGCCTTATTGATCATCCCCTCATCAAAATCTGCATGAAATGCCATGAGGGGACAATTGCTTACCCATTGCCGAAATTCTTCCAAGACCTCCACTGGCGGTCTACCATCGGATTGCGCTTGTGCACCAATATGATGAATCAAGATATTGTCCTTATGACTCGGTAAATCTTGCTTTAGAACAGCTTCGTAGCTATCGCCAATGATGATGGATATGCGCCTAAAGTCAGAGCTCACTTCTACCGCAACTGCAGCGATGGCAAGTAGGCGATCGGAATGTAGATTGAGTCCGCTGGTTTCGACATCGAGCACGATCCAGCGCTGCGATTGAGGTTTAGCCGTCTTAAACAGGCGGCTGATTTTATCGAATAACGGTAGGTTCCTAATACTAGTCAACATAGATTAGCCAGCATAGTCTAGCTGCAAGTGCTGCTGTAATGAGCGAACCTTTAAAAGTGACTCTTTCAAAATACTACGGTCTACGTTATTGAGTTTGTCAATATCAATCACATTTGGATTACCCCCAATCTTCGCTTCACCAATCTGAACGGCTAAACGCTGTGTTTGCAAAAACTCGAAAGCCGTAATCCAAGCAGCGCTTTCTGACTCAGGAACATTTAAGGCACGACCAACCGCAGCTAGACGCTCGCGGGTATTGGTTGCTTCAATACCGTGCGCCAAAGAATATATCCGCGCAACATCCACAATGATCGCAGTTCCCTGCAGCTTCAAATCAATCGTTTTTTGACCATTGATCTCCGTGGGCTCAATTGCGCCAAACCAATTTAAGGGTACGTGGGTATTGAGGGAGTTGTCAGCTAACAACTTAATAAAGCGGGGAATAGCTGCAGCTTTGGTTCTGACATAGTCTTTAAGTGGTATCAATAAATCTGCGTTACCAGCGAGTACCCGGAAATCAAAAAAGATACTGGCATTGAGTAAATCCTCGGGGTTGCCTTGTTCAATCCAGCGGGAAAAGCACGTTAGCCATTCGCTTTGAGTAAGACAAAGTTCTGGGTTGCTCGCCATGATGTTGCCCTTGCAAAGCGGGTAACCGCATTCATGCAGCGCCTGATTCACTTCGCCTGCAAAACGCAGATAGGCTTCGCGCTGGCTCACCGGCACCGTATCCGAAAATACCAAGGCATTATCTTGATCCGTTGCAATAGTCTGTTCGCTGCGCCCTTCAGAGCCTAAGGCAATCCAAGCAAACTGGGTCATATTCAATTGATGTTTGGCAGCGTAAATTTCAATCAGTCGTTCTGTTAGAACATCATTTAAATGACTAATCAGCGTAGTGAGCTGCCGTGCTTGTATTCCCTGACCTAATAAGTTACCGGCAAATTTACGAATATCGTCTGCGCACTTCTTCAACTGAGCAAGTTCATCTGTTCCACGAATTGCAGAACTAATATTACTTAGTGAGAGTCGTTGCAAGGAAAACAAGTCGCGCTCGGAAATAATGCCGACAAGCTCGCCCTGATCCAAAATAGGTAAGTGTCGGATATTAAAACGGGACATGAGTATGCCCGCCTTTTCAGCAGTGTCGTCGACAGTCAAGGTTTTCACATCCGGCGTCATTACTGCAGAGATGGGCGTACTCAAATCCAAATTACACAAAGTAACGCGCGATAGCACATCGTAACGCGTCAAAATTCCTAAAATAGTGTGCTGATTTTTTACTATCAGAATAGACCCTACTTTTTTTTCATGAATCAGCGTCAAGGCTTCACGTAAGGATTTGTTTGGCCCTATGGTCAATGGTTTTTTAAGGGCTAGATCGCCCACCCTACTCTCCAATGATTGCTCTGCAAGCGCGTGAGATGCAAACGAATTACGTAAGGCAATGCGTGACTCTTGAAGTAATCCCCAAATACGATTATTCAAAAATTCACTAAAGGGTGTCGATTGCGATGCCAACTGGCGCATTGCTTCTACTGGAAACAATAAACAAAAGCAATCGTCTACTGCACTATAAGTTGTTGAGACTGGTCGACTGGCAAATGCAGAGCCAATTGAAAATAAACTTCCCGCATCCAGTAAAAAAGCTGTCTCCTCAATCCCAGGAATATCGCGTCGTCCCGATACGCGTCCTTGCCGAATCAGATATAAGAATTGCGGAACACCGTCTGCTGGCGACAGAATGACCTCTTTGGGCGCAAAGTAGGCCTCGCTGGATGCAGTGAGAAAAAAATCAACGTCTTTTTGGGCCATCCTCGAAAACGGCAGGCTTTGCATCAGCTGATGGCGTAAGTTTTGAACGAGGCTATGTGAAGCGGGATAAGAAGCGTTACTTTGTTCGGCCATTGATGGATCCGTTTTCAAAAGAGAAATCTTCTGTTTTATCAATCAGCCCATTGTGCATTGAACTATCACTATTAGTGAAGACAATCTTAACGATACATTCCCACCATTTAAGCAAAAAGTGGCATAGAAGACTGTGATCACTCGGTATGGTCGTTTCGACAATGAAGTGCTTACAACTCTACTTTATAAGCACTTCATGAAAATGGTGGCGATTCAGGGATTCGAACCCCGGACCTGTGGATTATGATTCCATCGCTCTAACCAACTGAGCTAAATCGCCGAACTCACTATTTTAGCGTAATTCATTAGTGCTGTCTAAATAGAGCTAACAGCGCCCCAGTTACCATATATCGCAGCAACTTTAGGCTCCTAAAATGCCTACCATTGCTCAACGATAAAAGTAATGTAGGTTCATGAAAAACAAATCATTCTTCCTCTGATTTTGGCGACTTTGAGCAGTCTTCTAGCGCTTAAGGCTTCTTCAGCAAAAATCTTTATTACCAACTACCCATGAGAAGCAAGAATAAGGAACTGATTATGCTTTGCTAAAACACCATCAAGGATAAGTGCCCATCAAATTAGACAAGGGTTTGTACTGAATAAATGGGGGTGACTATATTTTCTCCAAAAGCCACCCCTATATAGCGCTTACCAGCCAATCGCCTTGGGCAACCACAAGGAAATCTGTGGGTAATAAAATACGATGAACAAGGCAACACCCTGCATAAACACAAAAGGAATTACGCCTTTGTATAAATGCTTAATCTTCACTTCCGGCGGAGCAACCCCTTTTAAATAGAAGAGAGCCCAGCCGAACGGCGGTGTTAAGAACGACGACTGTAAACAAACAGTAATCATCATGGCAATCCAAACGGGATCTGCACCTTGCGCTATCAGCACCGGCAAAAATAGTGGGACGGCGATATAACTTATTTCAATCCACTCAATGAAGAAACCCAGAATAAAAATCAGCAGCAACATAAACCAAATATCGCTATTGACGCCGCCCGGAATGACCTCAAACATATTAGCAATCAATTCTTCACCATTTAGCCCGCGGAACGAAAGTGCAAATACTTGCGCGCAGATCAAAATAAACATCATGATTGCACTGATTTTAGTGGTGTCCAGCGCTACTAATTTCAACTTAGCCCAGGTAAAGCGCCCTGAAAAAATAGTTACTATCACGCCGCCGATCGCGCCCATGGCAGCAGCTTCCGTTGGCGCTGCGATTCCTGCAACAATCGAGCCCAATACGGCAACGACCAACATGATAGGCGGCACAACCACTTTCCAAAAGCGGATTGTTAATTCCTTACCGGAAACACGGCTCCGCTCTTCCTTGGGAATGGGCGGCATTAAATCGGGCTTAAGCCATCCCAAAATAAGGATGAAAACGATGTAAACAACAACTAATAGCATTCCGGGACCGACTGCAGCTGCAAACAGAGTTCCCACAGACAACTGCATGATGTCGGAAAGCAAAATCAAGATCAAACTGGGTGGAATGATCTGCCCTAAGGTGCCGGATGCGCAAATTGCCCCACACGCAATACTTTTGTCATAGCCACGTCGAATCAAGGTTGGTAGTGTTAAAAGCCCTAAGGTAATAACCGTTGCACCCACAATTCCGGTGGTAGCGCCCATTAATGCGCCAAATAAAATAATGCCAACCGCCATGCCGCCCTTAACGCCTCCGGCTAGGTGCCCGATTACATCCAATAAATCGTCGGCTAGCCCCGATTTTTCAAGCGTAATGCCCATAAAAATAAACAAGGGTATGGCAAGCCATTGATAACCTGCAACCACACCAAAAACCCGAGCGGGCAGTAAGTTAAAAAGCACTGGCCCGAAACCCAAATATCCAAATACAAAACCAACGGTTGCCAGGGTAATGGCTACAGGCACCCCAATCATCAGCATGATAAAAAAGCCGATGAGCATAAAAATAGCCATGGTGTGCATCTCAAACATGATTGTCTCCACCTTTTGTTTGGTAGTTCACGATCACTCGGCAAAACTCCCCTACGCCCTGCAAGGCCAAAAGAGAGAAGCCGATTGGAATGAGTCCCTTCACAATCCAGCGGTATGGAATTCCGCCAGGATCGGGTGACATTTCACCAATTGAAAACGATTGGTTGACGTACTTTATCGAGAGAAATATAAATATAATTCCCACCACCACAGTTAATGCGGCCGATAAAAGGTCAACATAGAACTTTGTTTTAGGTTTGTAGTTAGCATAAAACAGATCGACTCGGACATTATCACCACGGAGTAATGCGTAGCTCATGCCGAATAAGATCAAGGCAGCTAACAGATGCCATTCGAGCTCTTGAGACCAAACTGATCCCAGGCTCATGCTGTATCTCAATGTTACGTTGATGACTATCAAGCCCACAATGGCAAGGGCCACATACGACGTGGCCCTGCCAATGTGATCAAGTAAGCCTTCAATACGTGCTGCGATTGTATTTAAGGACTTTTGCACACGAATTCCTAACTCAAATAATTAAAAAGAAGATCAACCGCGAACTTTGTTGTGGTATGCGGCCTCACTGTATGAAGCCCAAATGTCATAGTTGCGCTTAAAAGCAAAATACGAGTCGTGCACTTTCTTTGTCATTGGGTCAGCCGCTGCGGCAGCATCCAAAATCTTCTTCGTTTCAGTACGCATTGCTTTAACAACGGAATCTGGCAATGGCAAGGCAGTGACACCTTGGTTTTTGACTAGGTCTTCCATCGCTTCTGCATTATTGCGTTGGCACCATGCCTCGCCAATCACATTGCATGCAGCAGATGCGTTTTGAACCACCGCCTGCAGGTCTTTTGGTAACTTCTCCCAAGCTGCTTTGTTAATAAGGAGCTCAGATGTGGTTGCAGGCTCATGCCAGCCAGTGGTGTAGTAAAACTTGGCTGCTTTTTGCAAGCCTAGACGACGATCCTGAAATGGGCCAACGAACTCAGCCGCATCAATAACACCACGCTCCAGCGCAGGGAAAATCTCACCGCCCGGGAGTACCTTCACATCGACACCAAGACTAGCGTACACCTTGCCGGCGAGACCAGGGATGCGCATCTTCAGGCCTTTTAAGTCTTCTACGGTATTGATTTTCTTTTTAAACCAACCGGTCATTTGCACACCTGTGTTTCCGCAGGGCATAGCAACCATGCCAAATGGCGCGTAGGTCTCATTCCAGAGATCAATGCCGCCGCCATCATATAGCCAGCCATTCATGCCCTGGAAATTTAGGCCAAATGGCACTGCTGTGAAATACTGCGCAGCAAAGGTTTTGCCAGTCCAAAAATAACTATTGGCATGGTTCATTTCAACGGTGCCGGAACGTACCGCGTCAAAACCCTCGAACGCTGGGATTAATTCACCAGCGCCAAACACTTGAATTTTTAGGCGGCCGTTGGACATTTCACCAATACGCTTAGCTAAATCCGTTGCGCTACCAGGTCCATCCATATAGAAAGGCGAGCCTTTCGGATAGGCACTTGTCATCTTCCAATTGAATGTTTGTGATGATTGCGCTTGAACGATGGCTGGAGCGCCTAAAGTAGCCCCAACAACACCTGCACCGATTCCTGCGCTAAGAAACTTACGACGGTTTGTTTTCATAATTGACTCCTCCTGAATGAATACTAACTACACAAATAGGGTTAAAAATTGATGCACATCAAGTTCTTTGGAATGCTTTTTACACATTAAAACTTTACAAATAGTTTTTTGCTAGTTAGTCACTTTAGAACATGGCTTTCTAAGTTAACTAAGAATACTCCCTAATAAGGGGCATAAACTGCACTATTCTTAGGCTGATTTGATTTTATGCTTCAATTTGGTGATTCAAAAAATCTAAACTAGTGGCATTCAGTTAGTAATTAATAGCATGAGGGGAAATAATGCAGGCAAAGTGGGGTATTCAAGGGATGGCGGTTGCGCCGCACTCCCTTGCTTCTGAATCGGCACTAGCAGTTCTCAGGGAGGGTGGTAATGCATTAGAGGCAATGGTTGCTGCAGCGGCAACTATCGCTGTTGTTTACCCTCATATGAATTCGAT
>CAMBBT010000063.1 GCA_945864455.1 Polynucleobacter meluiroseus
AGCCTCAAGGCCGTCGCGCCAATGATCAAGCATAGCCGCTATGGCAGCTGGATCAGCCAATTGCGCTAATTCCTCACGATTTACCATTAATTCTGGCTCGTCCGAGGCTTTCGTGAGAGTCTCTCTCAGCGGATAGGCGCAGACCATAAGGGCTTGAGCCAGATTGAGGGAAGGGTAGTTGGGATTGGCCTCTAACCAAACCCGATGGGTGCATAAAGCGAGGTGCTCATTATCAAGACCAGCTCTCTCGGGCCCAAACATGACGGCAATTTGCCCATGATTGGCAACCGTTTCCTCTATTAGGCTTCGGGCTGATTCCCAATCTAGGGCTGGAGGACCAAATTCCCGATCCCGGCTGGTCAAGCCAAGCACTAATGAGCATCCTTGAACTGCTAAGGCTAAAGAGTCTGACTCTTGGGATGACTCCAGAACATCAACTGCGCCACTCGCTAAAGCAATGGCTTCTGACTCTCTGGCCACATTCTGAATTTTCGGGTTAATCAGCCGCAGATCACTAAAGCCCATGGTTTTGAGAGCCCGCGCTGCTGAGCCTACATTGCCGGGGTGACTAGTTTCAACTAGAACCCAGCGAAGTAATTGGGATTGCTCGGTATCCATGGGCTGCTTATCAGGGTCTAGGAAGGCTTAAAGCGCTAATCGTTTAGAATCAGGGTATTCGCTTCGTATTGTCATGCAGTTTAGGCAATATTACAGGCCTGTTCTTATTTAATTTGTCCATTAATACTTATGCATCCCATGTTAAATGTGGCCGTAAAGGCTGCCCGTCGTGCTGGAACTGTGATTAACCGAGCTTCTCTTAATTTAGAGCGTTTGCAGGTTGATCGTAAACAACACAATGATTTCGTAACTGAGGTGGACAAAGCCGCAGAAGCGGCAATCATCGAAACGCTCAGTGAGGCCTATCCAACTCATGGATTTTTGGCTGAAGAAACAGGCGAACATAACATCAATGCAGAGAACGTATGGATCATTGATCCATTAGATGGCACAACCAACTTTATTCATGGCTTTCCGCAATATGGGGTATCCATTGCATTAGCAGTCAATGGCGTAACCCAGCAAGCAGTAGTCTATGACCCAACTCGTGACGAGTTATTTACTGCTACACGTGGAGCTGGTGCATATTTAGATCGCCGCCGCTTACGGGTTGCCTCGCAAGATCGTCTAGTAGGCTGTTTACTGGGTACTGGTTTTCCATATCGCGAAGATCAAGACCTAGAAAAGTATCTCAAAATTTTTGCAGAGATGTCGCGACAATGCTCTGGCTTACGTCGCCCTGGCGCTGCATCCTTAGATTTAGCTTATGTTGCTGCAGGTCGTTACGACGGCTTCTTTGAGAGTGATCTCAAACCCTGGGATATGGCAGCAGGCGCCTTATTGATTACCGAGTCAGGTGGCTTAGTTGGTAATTATCGCGGCGAAGAGGGTTTTCTCAAGAGTGGCGAAGTGATCGCTGCTAACCCCAGAATCTTTGCACAGATGGTGCAGTGTTTAGCTAAATACTCGAATACCTAAGCGTTAAATAAACTGGTCTCATTAAGTTTTGCTTAGATCAATATAACGTGCACCCTGACCATTAATGGCTAGAGCGCTAGCTCTTGGGGTAGTTCTCACCGGATGATCTAGATCCCAGTCTGACAATACCCAGCGTTGCCATGTTTGCTGATGCAATTGCTCATGGTGATGAGCAGGTAAATGGGTATGACCATGAATTAGCTTATTCATAGACCAATCCTTCATTACTGCAGCGCATGCCTCTAAGGTCACATTAGTTCGCACACTATTTAACGCAGATGATTTGCTGGCACTGTATTGATATTGAGCATGACTATTGCTCCGAAGGCTGTTAGCAATTGAGCGGCGCCAGCTTAGCGGCATACTTAAGAATAATTTCTGGATCCAAGGTTTCCGAACGATACCGCGGAAGACCTGATAGCCAATATCTGCGGTGCACAAAGAGTCACCATGGCAGACAAGATATTTTTCGCCAGCGATGTCAATGAGAGATGGATCAGCCAATAAAGTTAGACCTGTTTTATTCAAAAAGTCAGAACCTATTAAGAAGTCACGATTACCATGAACATAATAGGTTTTAGTTTTTGTCGATAGACTCGCGAGTGCGCGCAGAACTTCTTGTTGGAATGGTGAACTCGAAGAAGTGTCATCGCCTACCCAATATTCGAACAGGTCACCCAGAATAAAAACAGCTTCTACCTTAGGAGCATCTTTTTCGCAGAAGTCAAAAAAGCGCTGTGCCGTCAAGGGCATTGACGGCGTCAGGTGAATATCTGAGATGAGCAGTACGCTCGAGTATTGCGGGATCATTCCTCGAGAACAGTCGCCTTTTCAATAACAACATCTTGGGCGGGAACATCTTGATGAAAGCCTGAGCTACTCGTTTTTACTTTACCAATAGCATCCACAATATCCATGCCATCACTCACCTTACCAAAAACAGCATAGCCCCAGCCTTGAGCATTCGGGGCTGTGTGATTTAAAAAGTCGTTGTCATTGGTGTTGATGAAGAATTGCGCTGTCGCTGAGTGTGGATCGCTCGTACGGGCCATTGCCAGAGTGTAGCGATTATTTTTCAAGCCATTAGTCGCCTCGTTTTCAATCTCAGCACCGGTAGGCTTTTGTTTCATACCGGCAGTCATGCCACCGCCTTGAATCATGAAGTTATCAATCACGCGATGAAAGATCGTGTCATCGTAGTGACCGCTCTTAACGTATTGTAAAAAATTAGCAACGCTTTTGGGCGCCTTTTCGGAATCAAGGCTGAGGGTGATATCACCCTGATTCGTTTTTAACAGTACTTTAGCCATTATTTGGATCTACTTTCTGGAAGGTTGGTGGATGGAATAGTTGTTGGTGTTTTATTAGGCTGCTTAATGAGGTTCATTAAAGCTTTAGCTCGATTTGAGTATTGACGTTGATTTAATTGGGTTGATAAAGCGGCACTCTCATATGCTTGTGCACCGAGACGAATATAGATTTCGCCTAAATTAGCAGAGGCAATCGCGTAGCTTGGGCGAAGCTTTAAAGCGAGCTCTAAATAATCTCTGGCTTCAATCCAGTTCCCTTGGTTTGCAGCTATTGCCGCTAGATTGTTATAAGGCTCTGGAAGCTCTGGAAATTGCTGAGTAATTTCAATTAAGGTTTTTTTAGCTTGAGTAAATTGACGCATCTCAATTTGTAGACGTGCCTTCACAAAACGTAACTGCACATTTCCCGGCGTCTTCTTCAGATGCGAGTTAATCAAATCAATCGCATCTTCAAATTTACGAGCTTTGACGAGTTTTTCAACATCGGAGGGCACCGCATTTTTGGTGATGGGGTCTGGCTCAATAATTAAGAAGGATAAGAAAGGTAATGCCACGGTCTCAGAAAGTTCTGGATTCAGTGGGTCATAACCCATGTCTGCAGAAAGCCTTGGTGGATCAGTCGGGCTATAGCCACCTAAATAGGGTTGGGGACTAGCCGCTGGAGATTTCATTTCCCGCTTATTCAGGGCATCAATTTCTGCCTCTGCACGCTGTTGGGCAGGGGTACTGCAGCCTGAAATCAAGGCTGCGGCAAAGATTGCAGCAAGGCTCTTGAAAATGTTGGGGTATGGTGCTGGGATGGTTGCGGGCATAGGGGAGGGGGTATAAAACTGGCTCATTCGATATACTCAGCGCTCAGTCTAACAAATTGGCGCTACTTGCCCCACCTTTATAGCCCTATGCTGCAAATCTATAACACCCTTAGCCGCTCAAAGCAGTCATTTAAGCCCATTGTGCCGGGCCAGGTGAAGATCTATGTCTGCGGCATGACGGTATATGACTTCTGCCACATTGGTCACGCCAGGGTCATGATTGTCTTTGATATGGTCGTCAGATGGCTGCGCGCTAGCGGTTATGAGGTTCTTTATATCCGCAACATCACCGATATTGACGACAAGATCATTAATCGCGCTATTGAAAACGGTGAATCTATCTCCACTCTCACGAATCGCTTTATTGATGCTATGCATGCCGACTCTGATGAGTTGGGTTTAATGCATCCAGACCAAGAGCCAAGAGCAACCGATTACATTACTCAGATGCAGGGGATGATTGGCAAACTGATTGAGAATGAACTGGCATATCAAGCGGATGATGGTGACGTCAATTTTGCAGTGCGATTACTTCCAAGATACGGTCAACTCTCTGGTAAGTCATTGGATGAACTCAATGCAGGTGAGCGTGTGGCGATTGTTGGCGGAAAACGTGACCCCTTAGATTTCGTGCTCTGGAAAAGCGCTAAGCCACAAGAACCAGCAGATACACGCTGGGCATCTCCATGGGGCGTGGGTCGTCCGGGTTGGCATATCGAGTGCTCTGCTATGTCTTGCGATTTACTGGGTGAGCATTTTGATATTCATGGTGGCGGTGCTGATTTGCAATTTCCCCATCATGAGAATGAAATTGCGCAAAGCGAAGGCGCTTTATATGGCAAAGATCGCAAAGAGGGTGATGCTCCCTTTGTGAACTACTGGATGCACAATGGACATATTCGTGTTAACGAAGAAAAGATGTCGAAGTCATTGGGCAACTTCTTTTTAATTCGGGATGTTCTCAAAAGCTTTGACCCTGAGGTTATCCGTTTCTTCATACTCAAAGCCCATTACCGTAGTCCGATTAATTACAACGATACTCAATTAGAAGAGGCTCGCGCAGGCTTGCTAAGACTCTATACAGCCCTAGCCCAAGCAGAACCCCAAGC
Organism: Polynucleobacter meluiroseus; assembly: GCA_945864455.1. GTDB lineage: Bacteria > Pseudomonadota > Gammaproteobacteria > Burkholderiales > Burkholderiaceae > Polynucleobacter > Polynucleobacter meluiroseus_B. The sequence goes on from CAMBBT010000063.1 coordinate 4,768, forward strand.
CAATGCGCTTGATCCCAACAGCCCGTGGGCTCAGCGTTTTGATCAAGCCATGAATGATGACTTCAATACACCCGAAGCCATTGCAGTGCTATTTGATTTGGCAAGTGAAGTGAATCGTACCCAGGGCGCTGAAAAACAAATGCTGGCTGGTACCCTGAAGTCCTTAGGGGCGATTCTGAATTTCTTGCAATGTGATCCAACCACTTTCTTGCAGGCTGGCTCTAAGCAAGAGGGTGGCTTGAGTGCACTTCAGATCGAAGAAAAAATTGCTGAACGGATTGCTGCTAAAAAAGCAAAAGATTTCACCAAGGCAGACTTGATTCGCAAGGCACTATTAGATCAAGGTGTGGTGTTAGAAGATAAACTAGGTGGCTTGACAGAATGGCGAAGAGATTAGTGACTGCAGTAAAAGACAAATCCATTTTACAAGAAGTTGCACCAGAGTATTGGGAGCAAGCTTGTCGCGAACTCATGAATCAGGATCGTATTCTGAAAAAACTGATTCCGAAATATGGTTCTGGTTTTTTGGTCACTCGCGGCGATGCCTTTACAACCTTAGCTAGAGCAATCGTAGGACAGCAAATTTCGGTAGCTGCCGCTCAAGCAGTTTGGGATAGAGTAGTAATTGCCAGCAAGAAAAAAATCAATCCTAAAAATATCTTGGCACTATCGGCTCAAGAGTTACGAGCAGCTGGCTTATCGGGTCGAAAAGTGGAATACATCCAAGATTTGGCTGATCACTTTAATTCTGGACGATTGCATGCTAATCAATGGAAAGACATGGATGATGAAAGTGTCATTAAAGAATTAAGCGCTATTCGGGGAATTGGGCGTTGGACAGCAGAAATGTTCCTGATTTTCAATATGGTGCGCCCTGATATCTTGCCATTGGATGATATTGGCCTGATTAAGGCCATTTCCCTCAATTACTTCAGTGGAGAGCCAGTAAGCCGTCATGAAGCCAGGGAGGTAGCCGCAAATTGGGCCCCGTGGCGCACGGTTGCCACCTGGTATATGTGGAGAAGTATCGACCCCATTCCGGTTGAATATTAAAATCAGACCATGAAAACGACTTTCCTAGATTTTGAGCAGCAAATCGCCGAATTAGAAACAAAGATCGAAGAGCTGCGTTTTGTGCAAGATGAGTCATCGGTCGATATTTCCGATGAGATCAAAACCCTCGCTGAAAAAAGTCAACAGCTCACAAAAGATGTCTACGCTAGCCTCACACCATGGCAAGTCTCACAAGTGGCGCGCCATCCGCAGCGTCCTTACACTTTAGATTACGTTGGCGCATTGTTTACAGACTTTCATGAACTCCATGGCGATCGTACCTTTGCTGATGATCAATCTATTATTGCGGGCCTAGCGCGATTTGATAATCAACCCTGTATGGTCATCGGACATCAAAAGGGTCGTGATACCAAAGAGCGTGCTCTTCGTAATTTCGGTATGAGTCGCCCTGAGGGCTATCGTAAAGCGATGCGTCTCATGCGCCTTGCAGAAAAGTTTGGTATTCCAGTATTTACTTTTGTAGATACGCCTGGCGCATTCCCGGGGATTGATGCAGAAGAGCGTAATCAATCTGAAGCGATTGGTCGCAATCTGTATGTTCAAGCAGAATTGGAAGTGCCCATCATTGCTACGATTATTGGTGAAGGTGGTTCAGGCGGAGCTTTAGCAATTGCGATGGGTGACGTGGTATTGATGTTGCAAAACTCTACTTACTCCGTAATTTCCCCTGAAGGTTGCGCTTCTATTTTGTGGAAGACAGCTGACAAGGCCCCTGAGGCTGCCGAGCAATTAGGCCTAACAGCTCAGCGCTTAAAGACATTGGGCTTGATTGATAAGATTGTGGCTGAACCGGTTGGCGGCGCACATCGAGACTATGACACCATGATGGCCAATATGCATAAAGCCCTGAGTGAGTCCATTAAGACTTTTGATGGCATGAAGGTAGATGCGCTTCTGGAGCGTCGTCATGAACGTCTAATGAGTTATGGCAAGTTCAAGGAAATCACAGCAAAGTCCTAAGCCAGGAAAGCGAATTGCGGTTGCCTTGAGTGGTGGCCTCGATTCGGTGGTTCTGCTTGACACTGTTTGCAAAGCGCAAGTAAAAAATCAAGACTCTCAAATCTTTGCCTTTCATATTCATCACGGTTTACAAAAGCAGGCGGATGATTGGCTGATTTTTTGTGAGAAGCTTGCCAAAAAATATCAAATCCATTTTGATTTCAGGCTTCTGCATTTAATTGGGAAAGAGCAGGGCAATATCGAAGCTCGGGCAAGAGCGGGTCGTTACGAGGCCCTCACAGATCTTTGTACTGAATATGGCATCGAGGACTTACTCTTGGCGCACCATCAAAATGACCAAGCGGAGACAGTCCTTTTACAGATCCTCCGTGGTGCTGGTGTAGCTGGTGCGTCAGGTATGCCTGATAGCCGAATCATTCATACCAAAGAGAGCGAGATCACGCTCTGGCGTCCTCTACTCAATCAAAGTAGAAAAGCGCTCGAGGCTTATGCCAAAGAACATAAGCTCAAGTGGATTGAGGATCCGAGTAATCAAAATGCTAAATACCGTCGCAATGCAATCCGCAAAACAATCATCCCTGCACTAGAAAAGATTCAGCCTGAAGCAATCGCTAATCTTGCCCGGAGCGCAACACTATTAGGTGAAGCGCAAACCTTGCTTGATCGACTGGCTAGGCAAGATGGTAACACCATTTTCCTTAAAGATGGAGTGCAACTAAAGCAATTGCAAGAATTAGCCATGAAGGATTTACCTGCAGCCAATAATGTTCTGAGATATTGGTTAAAGACAAATGAACTGATGATGCCATCGCAAGAAAGACTTGCTGCTTGGTGGAGTGACCTAAATACAGTCAAAGCAGGCGCTCAATTAGAGTGGGCTCATGATGAAAAGAGTATTCGGCTGTGGCGTGGCATTTTGCAAATTGAAAATCTGAATGCGGGTTCATGGGTTTTTAAAGCCATCCCCAGCTCAAGCAAAAACCCGGGGCTTCCAAGTCAATTAGTTAAAGAGGCTCAGAAAAATGGTCTCATCACTCAAAAAGACAGGTCTGGCTCAGAAAAGATTCAAATCAAAGCCAATACGCCACGCAAGAGTCTTAAAAATCTCTTTCAGGAGGGAGATATTCCTCCATGGCAACGTAATGCCCCTCTCTTGTATATCAATGGGGATTTGATCGCAGTTGCTGGCGTCGGAGTGAGTTACCCTCATTTAATTGCTACTGGCGCACGGGTCTTACCAGTGTGGACTATGGGGTGATGCCAGACTCTTTTTGATGGCGTACTGAGCAAATCAAAATAGCATTTTTTCTTTC
>CAMBBT010000064.1 GCA_945864455.1 Polynucleobacter meluiroseus
ACTCTCAAGGAGTTGTGCAAGCGTTGGCATCCAGAGCTAGTGAAGGGCTTTACCAAAAATCAGGCACATACCGCCTTAGCAGATATCGAAGAATCGATTGAAGAGCTTAAGTACTACCGCGATACATTTATCGTCCCGCTACCGAAGTAGGTAGGAGTTAATACTCAAGAAGCGTTTATTTCTTGAGCGCGCTCTTTGGCCTAAAGACTTTGATGACCTCTTCATGGGTCTCGATATAGGGTCCGCCAATTAAATCAATGCAGTAGGGAACTGCAGCAAAGATGCCAGGAACAATCGCTTTCCCATTTTCATCTTTCAGGCCTTCCAGTGTTTCAGCAATCGCTTTGGGTTGACCGGGTAAATTGATGACGAGTGCAGCATGCTCCTCTATTTCTCTCAAAACAGCCACTTGCCTAGATAAAATCGCGGTTGGAACAAACTTCAGGCTAATTTGCCGCATTTGCTCGCCAAAGCCCGGCATTTCACGGGTTCCAGCTTCAAGAGTGGCCTCAGGGGTAACATCCCTACGAGATGGACCTGTGCCTCCTGTGGTGAGGACCAGGTCGCACCACAGGTCATCTACTAATTCGACAATAGTTTCTGTGATGATCTCAGATTCGTCTGCAATGAGACGTTCATGAAAGACGCAAGGGTTAGTAATAGCCTTCATCAGCCAAGCCTGCAAGGCAGGGATGCCCTCATCTTGGTAGACCCCCGTGCTAGCTCGATCAGAAATCGAAATCAGGCCAATTCTGACTTCATTTGGGGAGCTACGCTTTTGGTCTTCGGTATGCTTCATATTTCTATTCTAGCTATTATTAGGGCATGTTTACATATACATCGAGTCAGTTTCAAGAAATCGTCGATTTCTTGCTTAAAGAAGCCAAGAGAAAGGGGGCTTCGGATGCTGTTGCCGAAGTCTCTGAGGGGCAGGGTCTCTCCGTAACGGTCCGCAAAGGCGAGGTCGAAACGATTGAGCAAAGCTTGGACAAGCAAGTCGGAGTCACTGTATTTTTAGGGCATCACCGCGGTAATGCTAGTACGAGTGATTTTTCTAAAGCATCTTTGAAGGCCACAGTAGATGCTGCCTATCACATTGCTCAGCATACCGCTGAAGATATTTGTGCAGGACCAGCTGAACGTGAACTCTTAGAAAAAAATCCACGCGATTTAGATTTGTTTCATCCCTGGAATATTGATACGGCACATGCAGTAGAAATTGCCCGGATTGCAGAAGGCGCAGCATTTGCCGTGAGTCGGAAAATTCAGAATAGCGATGGCGCATCGGTATCCGCACACCATGCACATTTCATGATGGGCACAAGTCACGGCTTTATGGGGGGCTACCCATTTTCTCGCCATTATATTTCTTGCGCACCGATTGCAAGCGAGGGTGGTAAACAGTCAAATATGCAGCGTGATGATTGGTATTCCACTTCGCGCATACCAGAAGAGTTAGCTGATCCTGCTTTAATTGGTCAATATGCAGCACAGCGCGCACTATCGCGTTTGAAGGCACGATCATTGACAACGCGCCGTTGCCCCGTCATTTTTGAGGCGCCATTAGCTGCAGGACTCTTGGGCGGATTGGTGCAAGCTGTATCAGGTGGCGCACTTTATCGACGTTCGAGCTTTTTACTCGATAGCCTAGGTAAGCAAGTACTCCCAAAACACATTAGCCTCTTTGAAAATCCACACCTTCAGTCGATGACGGGTAGCGCACCTTTCGATGAAGAGGGCGTGAAGACATCTCCACGTACCGTTGTAGACAAGGGAATTTTGGAGGGATATTTTTTATCCACGTATTCAGCGCGTAAATTAGGGATGAAGACTACGGGCAATGCCGGTGGCGCACATCATCTAAAACTGCAGAGCAAGAAAACCCCCAAAGGCGGATTACCTGCTTTGTTAAAAGAGATGGGAACAGGCCTCTTAGTGACTGAATTAATGGGGCAGGGCGTGAACTATGTCACTGGTGATTACTCACGCGGTGCTTTTGGTTATTGGGTTGAAAATGGTGAGATCCAGTATCCAGTTGAAGAGGTAACGATCGCAGGTAATTTACGCGATATGCTTTTGGACATTGCCATGATTGGTAGCGATACTTTAATACGGGGAACCAAAGAAACGGGCTCAATTTTGATTGGCTCGATGACGGTTGGTGGAAAATAAATACGGAGAGGGGATAGCAATGCAAAGACGTTCGTTTTTAAAGAAAGCGACTATTGGAGCTGGAGTCGCAGCCATCGGCGCACCAGTAATTGCGCAAAGCTTGCCAACTCTCAATTGGCGTTTGGTATCTAGCTTTCCTAAATCCTTAGATACTTTATTTGGTGCGCCTGAGGTATTTGCCAATTCATTACGCAAGGCTACCGATGGAAAGTTTAATATCAAAGTATTTGCAGCTGGTGAAGTTGTGCCTGCATTACAAGTATTAGATGCTGTTCAGAATGGCACTGTTGAGTGCGGCCATACGGCGAGTTATTACTACCTAGGCAAGAACAGCGCATTTATATTTGATACTGCAGCGCCATTTGGCATGACTGCCCGTCAGCAATCAGCATGGATGCTGCATGGCAATGGTATGAAGCTGATGCGCGAGCTCTATGCAAGCTATAACATTGTGAATTTCTTGGGTGGACAAACTGGCACTCAGATGGGTGGTTGGTTCCGTAAAGAAATTAAATCTCCTGAAGATCTCAAAGGGTTAAAGTTTCGGATTGCTGGCTTTGCAGGGCAGGTACTGGCAAAGCTGGGAGTAGTTCCACAGCAATTACCTGCGGGCGAAATTTATTCAGCTCTTGAAAAGGGCACGATCGATGCCGCTGAATTTGTTGGTCCTTACGATGATGAAAAATTAGGCTTAGCAAAAGTGGCTAAGAACTATTACTACCCTGCATTCTGGGAAGGTGCTGCAGGCCTTTCTTTCTTGGTCAATAAGAAACAGTGGGATTCTTTGCCATCTTCATATCAAGCTGTCTGGGAGGCTGCCTGCTTTGAAACGCATGTAGACATGTGCGCTAAGTACGACGCTGTAAACCCGCTAGCATTGCAGCGCTTAATTGAGAGCGGGGCAGTCTTACGCAAGTTCAACACCTCAGTAATGGATGCCTGCTTTAAGGCTAGTCAAGAGACGTATGCAGAAGAGTCCGTCAGGAATCCTCAGTTCAAAAAGATTTTTGATGACTATCGTGTGTTCAGAAACATGGAAGCGCAATGGTTTAATGTGGCAGAACAAGCCTTTGCGCAATATAGTTTTAACAAGAAGCTTTAAATAGCTGTCCCATCTAACAAGAGGGCTGCAAAGCCCTCTTTCTTTTTTCCTAACCTTTCTAAATAGTTAGTATTGCGTCATGCTCGAAACCCTCATCAACCCAGTTATTGAATCTTTTCATGCACATTCGCTGGTATTTTTTATCTGTGCAATTACTAGTGTAGTTCTTGTGGGGATTTCAAAAAGCGGATTTGGTGCTGGCTTAGGGGTACTTTCGCTCCCAATCATGGCTAGTCAGTTGACTCTGAATGAAGCCTTAGCGATTTTATTGCCCCTATTGATTGCGATTGATTTGGTAGGCATACGGCGATTCTTGAAGAATGCCAATTGGCGAATTCTGAAACTGATTCTCCCAACTGGATTCATTGGCTTGCTCTTAGGTATGATTTTTTTACCGTCATCACACCCAAAGCTTTAACGCTGTTTGTAGGCATCTTTATCATGCTGTTTCTAATCCAGATGCTAGTGACGTCTCATTTCGATTTGAGAGAAGCTAAGCCTTACCCTTGGTTGGGCCGCCTCATGGGACTGATGTCTGGATTCACCGGTTTCGTGGCACACAATGGCGGCCCACCTATTACCATCTTCATGTTGAGAGAAAAGTTATTACCAATGGTGTACACCTCTACCTTGGGAATATTCTTTGCTTTTATTAATTTCGGAAAGTTAGGGCCATATGCTTATTTGGATTTACTCAATTTAAAGCAACTGGCTACCTCAGTGATTCTGCTACCTTGCGTACCAGTTGGCGTTTATCTTGGCTTTTATCTAGCCGAAAAAATATCAATGAAGTGGTATTACCGCATCGTGCAGTTTTTCCTACTGGTAGCCAGCGTTAAGCTGATTGCTGACGGCTTGATGTAAGTATTTACTGGGAGCCGAGAACTCGTTGTAAGAAGCGCGAGATATCAACAAGCTCTTCACGATTAACCGAGTGTTCCATTGGATATTCATTCCATTCCACTATATATCCCATTTTTTCAAGTAAAGCATAAGAGGCTTGGGCGCGGTCTAGTGCAACTACTGGATCATATTCTCCATGAGCCATAAAGATCGGTGTACTTTGGTTTGCTAAGTGGTTTTCAATCGGCAGGCTTGCTGCCAAGGGCAAATATCCTGAAAGCGCAATAATGCCAGCAAGCTTATGGGGAAAGCGCAAGCCAGTTTGTAAGACCATCGCGCAGCCTTGTGAGAAACCAGCCAAAACAATATTTTCATAAGTAATGCCACGACTTGCTTCACGCTCGATTAATTGAACAATCGACGCAGCTGATTTTTGAATACCAGCAGCATCTTCTTGATCCATCAAGCTACGCCCAATAATGTCATACCAAGCAGGCATGACATGACCGCCATTTAAAGTGACTGGCATGCTTGGCGCGCTTGGAAAGACAAAGCGAATTCCGAGGCAACCAGCAAGATTGAGTTCAGGGATGATCGGAATAAAGTCGTTACCGTCAGCGCCAAGGCCATGCAGCCAAATCACGGCAGCTGTTGGGTTTGGGGTAGTTTCCAGCTCAATGCAGGGTAGTAATTCCATAGGGTATCCAGTCAGTATTTGCAATAGGGTACCTCAAAATACTCATGGGGTAGTCAGTTCAGACTATTGGGGTGTAAGATGTTTTTATCGGTCTTAAGTGCGCTGGAGGCCCCCGATGAAACCCTTCTATATTGACTACAAGCCGACGAGGTGGACTAAATGAAGCGCTATCCCATTGCCCTTGAGTTAACGGTTTGGTTTGATCTTGGACTAAATCAATATGAGCTAGTCATTGATAGCGACTCTAAGATTTCTATTAAGAGAACCGACGATGTCTTACATAGTAGGGAGCTTACTGCCTCTGAGGTGGCAATGCTGATTAATGCAATTGAAGCCATCAAAGTACCTATCACCGAGGAGTTGAAGACTAAGCCTAGTAATAAAGCCACCTCAAGCTACGAGCTGATTATTGAGTCTGGCCATTTCTCATTAGAATTTAATTGGGAGAATCTGGATGTAGAGGCAAGCAGCACTAATGCCTTTGAGTCTGTTGTTAAGCTTGCTAGCTTGGTTCAGAGTTTAGACTTAGAACACTAAGCCAGTTTAGCTTTCTACGACAAGAAATTCGCCGAGAGAGACTTTTTCTCTGAACTGGGAAAAAGAGAATCGCGCCTTCATCTTCATAGCATTAACAACCTTAATCTTGCCCTCTGGGGTGAGAATGGCAAGATACTCCCCCTCCGGAAAGAGGGCTTTAGGCGTGGTTTCTGTCTCCTGAATTTGAGCTTGGAGTAAGAGGCTTTTTGTAATTTTGATACGCATGCCTCATTTTAGGTTATAAAAATTAGCATTAATTAAAGGGCTGCACAATTTCGGAGATCGGATGCACCATTTATGGGTTTTAATATCAATGTCAGAAGAGGTGATTAGAAGGGGTTAAGATTACCTATTCCCTCGAAATCATGGGCCCAGCAATCCAATTGACAGTTGAGTACAAAAATATGACTAAATTAACCTTCCAGTTTGAGAAAGCCTACATTAATGGCCAATGGGTTGAGGCTGATAGCAAAGCTACCATTTCAGTGACTAATCCCGCCACAGGCCAATTAATCGGCACTGTTCCTAATATGGGTGCAGCTGAAACACGAAGAGCGATTGAAGCTGCACAAAATGCTTTGCCTGCATGGCGGGCTAAAACTGCTAAAGAGCGCGCCAAAATTTTGCGCAATTGGTTTGAGCTCATTATGAAAAACCAAGAGGCACTTGCTCAATTGATGACGGCTGAACAAGGAAAGCCCTTGGCTGAGAGTAGGGGCGAGATTGCTTATGGTGCTTCTTTTATCGAATGGTTTGGTGAGGAAGCAAAACGCTTGTATGGTGAAACGATTCCTGGCCACGCTGCTGATAAAAGATTGATTGTGATTAAGCAGGCCATTGGTGTTTGTGCTGCGATTACCCCTTGGAACTTTCCATCAGCAATGATTACTCGCAAAGCAGGTCCCGCTTTAGCAGCTGGCTGTACGATTGTTTTAAAGCCTGCCAGTCAAACACCATTTAGTGCTTTAGCCCTATGCCAATTAGCCGAAGAGGCGGGTATTCCCCCTGGAGTATTTTCTTGTGTAACGGGATCTGCAACAGCAATCGGTGGTGAGCTTTCTTCAAATCCGATTGTTAAAAAACTCAGCTTTACTGGCTCAACTGAGATTGGCAAGTTACTACTGGCTCAATGTGCAACGACTGTGAAGAAGGTTTCCATGGAGTTAGGCGGTAATGCGCCATTTATTGTCTTTGATGATGCTGATATTGATGCGGCTGTTAAAGGGGCAATTATTTGTAAATATAGAAACGCTGGTCAAACTTGTGTCTGTGCTAATCGCATCATGGTACAAGACTCTATCTATGACATATTTGTTGAGAAATTTATTAAAGCAGTTGGTGCTCTTAAAGTTGGTAATGGTTCTGAGACCGGAACGGTTGTTGGCCCGTTGATTGACGATAAAGCCCTTGCTAAGGTGGAAGAGCAAGTCAATGATGCCGTCAAGAAGGGTGGAAAAGTTGTGATTGGTGGCAAGCGCCATGCTTTAGGTGGCTCTTTCTATGAGCCTACGGTAGTTTCTGGCGCCACTAAAGATATGCTCGCTTTCAGAGAAGAAACCTTTGGTCCATTTGCGCCGATATTTAAATTCTCTAGTGAGGCTGAGGCTATAGCAATGGCTAATGACACCCCTTTTGGCTTAGCTTCTTATTTCTATAGTCAAAACATCGGCCGTATTTGGCGTGTAGCAGAAGCCCTGGAATACGGTATGGTTGGTATTAATGAAGGCATCATTTCAAATGAGACGGCTCCTTTTGGAGGAGTAAAGGAAAGTGGTCTAGGTCGCGAAGGATCACAGCACGGCATCGAAGATTATCTGGAAATGAAATACCTTTGCATGGGTGGCATCAAAGCAGTAGAGTAAAAATTTTATGGATAGAAGAGCTTACAAATGGAGTCTTTAACTACAGAAGAGGCCACCACCTCCCGAAAATCGGTGTACTGTAGCTTTAATATAGATTACGTTATCACCCTTTTTCGTTTGGTAAATCATGAATAAAACAATCTTAACTTGTGCAGTGACAGGTAATCTCACTAAACCTGAGATGACTCCTTATTTGCCAATTACCCCTGCTCAAATTGCAGAATCCTGTTTAGGTGCAGCTGATGCAGGCGCCGCAGTAGTCCATATTCATGTGCGCGATCCTGATACGGGTAAGCCATCAATGGACTTAGACCTATACGCTGAGGTGATTCGTTTAATCAAAGCGAAAAATAAAGAGCTCATTATTAACTTAACTACGGGCCCGGGTGGTAGATATATTCCGAGCGAAGATGATCCCAAGGTATTTGCACCAGGCACCACGCTATGTCATCCGCTAAAAAGGGTGGAGCACGTTGCCCAATTGAAACCAGATATTTGCTCATTAGATTTAAATACCATGAACTCAGGAGCTGATGTTGTTATGAATACACCTTCTAACGTTCGTAAGATGGCTAAGGTGATTCGTGATTCAGGAGTCATGCCTGAATTAGAGATCTTCGACACTGGTGATCTGAATCTGGCAAAAGATTTATTGCAGGACGGCACGATT
>CAMBBT010000065.1 GCA_945864455.1 Polynucleobacter meluiroseus
AGTTAAAACAATGTGATCAATGCGATCAATAATTTTTTTCATTTTGTGGGCCTAATAAAAAATCATTTGTAAATAATTAAAGTGTCCGTAAAATTTCAGCTTTTTTAGTGTTGTACTCATTAGGCAAAATTAAATTCTTCTTCACTAAAACATATACTACGAGATTTGCAGTGAGCCTTGCCTAATTAGCATTAGCACTAGCTCAAGAACCATCTGCTTTATGAGCCCTTTATGGGCACATTGACATAGTCAAAAGGGCAATGGCGACATTGATTCCCACAACAAGTACCACGCTTTAAGTGTGCTTGACTTGTGAGAACTAGATAGCCTGATTGGGGGTCAATATAAGTGTCTTGTTCGTTCTCACAGGCAAGGAAATGGAGCTCTTCGATACTTTGCATGGTCTTATTTTATTCAGTTTTAGGCTTATTGAGCATCGCTGGATTAGACTCCTTGATCCGCACAATGGCATAAATTTCTTAGGGTTTTAGGTGTATGAGCTTAAAAAAGTATGTATTTTGTGCTTGTTACGCCCCTGCTTAGAGCTTTATGCAGACTTATCTAAATCACGCTACGATAACGCTTGTTATTTAACTATGGAGAAAATAATGAAAAAAACCTTTTTAGCTTCTTGTCTTTTTGTAATTTCAGGTGTTGCTATGGCCCATGGCTGCCCTGGCGAAATGAAGAAAATAGACGCTGCCATGCCGACTAGTAAATTAAGCGCACAAGACGCCAGTAAGGTAAAAGATCTACGTGCTAAAGGTGAGGTGCAACACAACGCTGGTCAACATACTGAATCTATGCAGTCACTTGGAGAAGCCAAGAAAATTTTGGGTATTTAATAAACCCGTTCTCAATCAAAAAGAGGGGTTAGCCCCTCTTTTTTTATGCGATTGTCAAATTAGACCTACCCAGCACAATTCGACCGTGCGACCTAGGCATTAGAAAAATTCGTTATTACTGGAGTTGTGAGAGATAGTGGGCAATGGCTTTTAAATCATCATCACTCATGCCGTATAGCGATGCCGACATAATCGTATCTCGGCCCGTGGCCTGGTTTGAGCGAAACTGTCTCATGCTATACAAGAGGTAATCCTCTCTCTGAGCAGCAATCCGTGGCATCTGTTCTCTACCAACATAGTTGGGCAAATGGCAGGTTCCGCATAAAGCCTCTTTTGAAATGACTTGACCCTTTTCAAATAAAGATTTATTCCTAGGGCCCGCTTGCGATATGGCTGGGCTACTAGTGTAAAACTGAGTAATTGCAATAATTGCTGCATCGCTTACTCCATCAAGCTGTCCCTTCATAGCCGGAATATCGCGCATTCCCTCCCGAATCATCACCATTTGATTTTCTAGAAAAATCTTGGGCTGACCTGCTAAAGATGGGGTGCCTACAATCTTGGAATTACCATCAGGTCCATGACAAGCACCACAAACTTGAATCTTAGCGCTAATGTCTTGCGCAAAGGAAAGCGACGCTGCACTCGAACAAATAAGTCCTAAGGCAAACGTCGCTATTCGTAAAAACTGCACAACAATACTGAGAATTACTTAGCTGCTACTTGCTGCTTGCTGTAAGTAACTCTGTAAATTGCACCTAACTGCTCATCCGATACCAACATGGAACCATCTGGCATTTGCAAGAGATAGGCTGGACGACCCCAGAATGACTGATCCGCTGGGTTCATAAAACCCGTAATGAACGGGGTAATCTTGGCATTTTTACCATCTGCACCAGACTTGACCATTACAACGTCATATCCGGTCTTTTGATTACGGTTCCATGAGCCTTTACGAGCAACAAGCGCAGCATTTTTATATTCAGCTGGGAACATATTACCGGTATAAAACTTCATTCCCATCACTGCAGTATGTGGGCCCATTAAAGTAACGGGCTGCTCTACACCTGAACATGGATTTGCCTTCTTCACAACATCGTCTGGCACATTGCCAGCATGGCAATAAGGGAAGCCATAATTTAGACCTGTTTTTTCCATACGGTTTAGTGTGTCATTAGGTTTATCGTCACCCATCCAGTCGCGACCATGGTTGGTAAACCAGAGTTGCTTGGTGGTGGGATGCCAATCAAAGCCAACGCTATTACGTACTCCGGTTGCTAGGACTTCCATTCCAGAACCATCAGCGTTATAGCGACGAATTTGTGCATATTCAGGAGACGGCAACTCACAAATGTTGCAAGGTGCTCCAAATGGGACATACAACTTTCCATCGGGCCCAAATGCAATGTACTTCCAGTTATGGTGTTGCTCGGGTGGCAAATTAAATTTAGCAGTCAAATCTACTGGTGCCACGCTTGGATTTTTTTCAATCCCGTCGTAACGCAGAACCTTATTGATAGCCATCACATATAAGGAGCCCTTATTAAATGCAACTCCAGCAGGCTGAACTAATTTGTCAACTACCACGCGACTGGTTCGCTCTTTGCCGTTATCGGTTAACTCATAGACACGACCAATGGCTCGGGTACCAATGTAGATCCTGCCGTCATCACCGCGAGCCATAGCGCGAGCACCGGGCATGCCAGTTGCCCAAACCTCGATCTTGAAACCTGGGGGTAATTTCAGCTTATCAATTGGAATTTCGCTTACTGCTGTAACAGTCATCTTCCCAGGCATTGGCGCTAACTTTGAACTGGCCATATCGGGGCCCATACCCTGCTTCCATGCAGGTGGTGGTGCTGGTGCAGCTGCTACAGGAGCTGAGGCAGCCTCGGCCTTAGGGGGAGGTGCGGTTGCACAGCCCTGCAGAATCATCAGTGACAAGGCAAGTGTCGAAAATGTTGCTGCTGAAATAAGTCGCTGTCTCATGATTATTTTTGTTTCCTTTAATGACTATTTTTGATGTTTAACTTTTAGTAAGGCAGTTTTCATAATAGTTTAAGCATATATAGAGATAGTTAATAGAAATCTAACTTAGGGTTTTTACTTATAAACATCTATTCATTTACCAATGGAGTAGTAATGCGCATTTAGTGCTTAAAACTGATAGCTCACCTTGCCACCGATCATCCAATTTCGGGTAGGAGCGGGCTCATAAGACCGCAGATAAAATTGGTTCACGATTACCGAACCAACATAGGAGCGATCAAAGATATTGTTAATCCTAAAAAATTGTGAGAAAGACCAGCCACCTGCAATCTCTTGACGAACTACAGCCCTTACATTCATCACGGCATATCCAGGAGCCATGTATTGCGTATTCAGATCATTAGCAGCCATTGGACCATTAACCCTTGCTTCTACTGCGGCCTCTATAGATTTGTTCGGTTTTACCCAAAGTAGTTCAGAGAACAGGCCTTGATTAGGAACACCAGGAATTCGATTGCCGCTTAAGACGGTATTCGCTGTTGTACCGTTATAGTAAGTGTAAGATTCTCTTACCTTTGCACTTAACCACGTATAAGCTATATTTGCCTCAAAGTGATAAGGCAATTTAAATTGCGCACTACCCTCAAGGCCTTGACGATTTGTTTTTGGGGCATTCGTAAAGGAGTTTCTCCCTGCATTTGCTACGCCTATCACAATATCATTGTTGGTATTGGCATTGAATACTGCGATGTTTGTTTGAATTTTACTCGTAAGCTTCGATTTAAAGCCAATTTCTACCTGCTTCGTATTAGCGGCCAACAATCCAAAGTTAGAGCATGAAGAAGTGCAACTAGATCCATTGACCGCCCCACTCGCACTGTAAAAAACCTGATTTAATGTTGGCGTATCAAAGCTAGAGCCATACGATACATATACATTAGAGATTTCTGATAAATAATATTGTATTGATGCCATATTAGTAATGGCTTGATAAGAATTAGAACCTGTATTTAGAGTAATAGAATTATTAGTTGTAGAACTTAAATTAGTTTTAGAGCTTCTGATTCCTGCGTTAAAAGCTAAACGTTCCGTAATTCGAAAGTCAGCTTGGAGGTATTGATCAAAGTTTTTGGCACTCATGCCATAGTCTTGGGATGCAGAGCTACTATAAACTGCGGTTCCACCACTATTTGTATAAGTTCGACGACGGTCATCGTTTTCATTCATATCGATTCCACTCACTATAGTCACTGGAATATCAACTAATTTAGTTTGGCTAATCCATTTACTATCGATACCATAAAATGTTCTTGCCAAATCAATCACTCCAGACCCTGCAGTAGTTGATGTCAAATACTGAAGAACATGACGCTGACCTAAGTAAGGCGTGAATAAAAAATTATTGTTTGAGTTAATACGAAAATCGATCGATGCCCCGGCTTGAGTTTGATCCACTGATTTGCGGGAATTTTGTGTAATAGCGTTTGCACCAGCCTGCTTGGGATTTTCAATTAACTGGCTTTCAGTTAATCCATTGGGATCCTGTGCCTTTAGACTGACATTATTAGCTACCAAGGTTACTTTTGTATCGGGTCCACCCATAAAGCTGAGTTTTGCATTGGCATTACGTCTATCGGCAGCGCTTTGGTCTCGATATCCATTGGTATGAAATTGACCAGCATCAATTACGTATCCAATCTCCCCAGATTTACCGCTTGCTTTTAATCCAGCTCTGCGTTGTCCATAAGAGCCAACTTCAAAATAAGGTTGCAGCTCGGTCTTGGGCCCGCCATCTTGAGTAAACACCCTGATCACACCGCCCGATGAGTTGCCATATAAAACAGAGAACGGACCTCGCATTACTTCAATACGATCGGTAGATGGCAAATCTATATGGGATATCTGACCCTGTCCATCTGCAACGGTACCTGGAATATTGTCAACGATTAATCTGATTCCCCGCGTACCAAAGGTAGAATTAGCTCCAAAACCACGTGAGGATATTTGTAAATCCTGCGCATAGTTTTGGCGAGTTAAAGCAAAAATACCAGGTACTCGATTAAGTGGCTCAGAAAGATTATCTCTAGCCTGTCCGTTCTGAATCTGATTCAGATTAATCACATTGATAGAGGCAGCTGTATCTAATATTTTCTGCTCATAACCGCTGGCAGAGACCACAATCTCATCAAGTGGTGGAGCTTCATACTCAGGCTGGTTCGCAAGTACAAGTTCAGTAAAAATGCTACCCACTAGAAGGGCTAGCACCTTTTTACGAAAAGTAGAATTTCTAGAATAAATTCTTAACATATCAAACCAATTAATTAACAGCCGTAGTAAGCTAATTACTACTATATCTTCATTTTCCAAATTGCCGACTTCAATGCTAAATTCTCACTGCGGGGTTCGTAATAGAGAAAATATATGGTCTGGTTTAGTTTTACCAATGGGGCCAATATGCAATTGGGTATGCTAGATATCGCTTCATTAATAAGGGCTTGCGTGCGCATATAGGCTGAAGACCGGGCCTACTGGAAATTATAGTTATCAAGTTTGTCTCGCTAACTAAGACTTTACTTATCTTAAGCAAGCACAATTAGCTCACTTGTTTATTTGAATACTAGTACTGTCAGGACACACCCGCCTGAAGGTATCTCTTGTGATATCTATACATCCCCCATCTGCATATACCCCTTGAGGATCTCGATATTTCATCATGACATCAATCACCTTATGTGTTTGCTCTTCAGAGGAGAGCGTTTGATCTACCAGTTCTTTGACCAAATCCTCATTGATCCCCAATACACTTAATTTATCTTTTCGAACACTATTACGCCAGTGATAAATTTCAATACACTTTGTCTCCAGTGTATATGGATTAGATTTATCCCAAAGGTTTGAAAAGAGTCCACTGCCAAAATAGATTACCCATGAGCCTTCAAATCCTCGGACATTGGATGAGCCATCATCAGGGTTTTTAAACCAAACTCGATCACCAGGTATATAGCAGCGCATTGGAAATGGATTTGCTGGTGAGCCCATTTCCAATAAAAATGAATTCAAAAAATCATCAGCAACTAATGCTTTTCTCTTCCACTGCAGTTCTATTTGTTTTAGTTTTTCTGGATTAGTAATGCCTAATTCGCATGCCAAGCTGTGTAACATTAAGTATTCAGAGGCCCTTTGGCAAGAAAAAGAAAAATGCTCCCCTGAAATATCGGGGCATAGTGCTTGCTCAATTCCATCAACTAAAGAAGCCCCCTCTTTCAAGATAAAGCCACTATCTTCGATATGACTCCAATATGCCTCCGGCCGAGAAACCCCACTTGTATCAAAATGCAGCTCCGCTCTTCTAGCAAGCCGCACGACATGCGCCCTCATTCTAAGGTTTGCTTCCAACTCGTTCAAACCAGGAAAATCAAAGATGACTGGACTTACTGCCATGCTGAGAATTGATTCGAGGGCTAAATCCTGCGCAGAAAAGTCAGAGGATAGCCCAAGATGTATAGCTAAACCAGACGTATCTGCATTACGACAGAGTGAGTGCAAGAGATTATTTGCATAGATTCTGATGTAATGCACTTCACCTTGATGTTCTTGGCTAATTTCAACGTACGCAGAAGCGCCAATCTTATCGCACCAGGCTCTAGTTAAATCAAGGGTAAGCTCATTATTTTTGTTAAAGGTAGCGGCAATCCGCAATCCACCATGAGCTTTGGACAAAGGATTCATCAGTGCCTTCTCCAACCACTAAAAGATTGCCCAACGACCCACTGTAAATTTATAGATTTAGGGTCGAGCAAAACGGTAGTAATTTCTCGGCTAGTTATCAAAGAACCAATAAGCTCTACTTTCATATTCTTCTCCTGCAAAAACCGATTAGTTTCGGAGGAATTGAAGTTGTATCTCGGATAAGTAATAAAAATTCAAGTATAAAAAGTGATTGTTTTTATAAATTCAATGGTAACCAACCTGCATATTCGCACGGTTGGTAATTAAAGCAAGTTGCGCTGCAACATGGTCTGATGTAAAAATAGTGGCTAAAAACAGAGCGCCTATATTTGGCCTGCCCAGCATGATTTGAACTAACGACCTAGACCTTAGAAGCATTAAAAATGGTATCAAATGACAAGTTAAACAATGGTTTTAAGGTGTTGAGATCGGGTGAGGCCTTCGTACCGAGATCAGTACCATTTGTGGAATCCATCAGATCTTGGAAGGCATCCGCAGGTGGTCAGTCCACAAAGGTGATTTAAGTGTTTCTTGATGTCTGGGGGTGAAATATTGTGTGGGTTTAATAGTTCCCTGACAATTTCACTAAATTTTCAAATGCATTTAGCTCAAGAGCCATTTGACCTAAATTAACAGCAGTTCATAGGTAAGAGCGTTTAATTTAAGTATCTAGTTAACGGTGCTATATTTCGAATAACACACCATGTCTACATTAAAAAATTCTGAAGATGAATCTGGGCTGATTTCCCACAAAAACATTAGTCACTATGATCAAAATGCCGCCTCTTATGACGAGGGTACACAAGGTCATGATGTCAGTCAAAATATCAATGCTTTATTAAGAGCAATCAAGACTAATCCACCTTTTCATTTACTTGATTTTGGCTGTGGTCCAGGAAGAGATCTACAAGCATTCACTAAGCTTGGTCATCTCGCTGTTGGCCTTGAAGGTAGCCAACAAGCAGCTCAAATAGCCAGAATGAAAAGTGGTTGTGAAGTCTTAGTCCAGGATTTTTTTAACTTATCTTTACCAAATACTACTTTTGATGGTGTTTTTGCCAATGCCTCACTATTTCATGTCCCTAATCAGTTATTACCCAAAGTACTGAGTAATTTATGGTCATGCTTAAAGCCAAATGGCATTCTTTTTAGCTCAAACCCTCGTGGAAATAACGAAGAAAGTTGGTACGGAGATCGCTTTGGCTCATATCACGATCTAGAAGGCTGGAGATCTTTTATGACAAATGCACACTTTACTGAAATTGAATATTTTTATAGGCCAAGTGGACT
>CAMBBT010000066.1 GCA_945864455.1 Polynucleobacter meluiroseus
ATCTCTATTAATGAAGTCATTACGAGCTTGGATTTGGCTAATAGGGGCATCGGTATTAATCTGTGCAAGCCCTCTAAATAGCTTTGTAAAATCGACTCTTGCGTCATGCATTAATTGGAGCAGTCTTTCAATCAACTGGATATCTTCTGCTTGCACATTAATAAAGCCTAGCTTCTGCCTAAATAGACCCTGCCAAGCTTTCTCATAGCTAATTGGAAACTCGCTTAGCGCATTAGTGAGTAGCTCTTTAGCCTCTTCTTCAGAGTGATCTAATTCCAGTAAAGGTATAAAGGCGCTTGCTAAGCAGGCCATATTCCAGTGCATGATTTGGGGTTGGCGTTGATAGGAATAGCGCCCACCATGATCGCTATGATTGCAAATATGGTCGATTTGAAATTGATCTAGAAAGCCAAAAGGTCCATAGTCAATCGTCAGCCCTAATACGCTGATATTGTCAGTGTTGAGAACTCCATGACAAAAGCCAACAGCTTGCCACTGAGCAACCAGTGTTGCATTACGCTCAGATATCTTTTCAAATAGCCCTAAGTAAGGATTTTTACTATGACGACATTCTGGGTAATGCTGATCCATTAGTAAGTCAGCAAGCTCTTTTAGTTGAGCAATATTTTGGATTGAAGCAAAGTGTTCAAAATGACCAACGCGTATAAAACTCGGTGCTAAGCGAGCGCACACGGCAGCAGTTTCTAGAGTCTCTCGCAAGACTGGTAAGTTAGACCCGACTACCGATAATGCTCTGCTGGTGGGTATGCCTAAAGCGTGCATCGCTTCGCTGCATAAAAATTCGCGAATAGATGAGCGCAAGACAGCTCTGCCATCGCCCATACGTGAGTAACGCGTTTTACCAGCACCCTTTAGTTGTAATTCTTGGCCAGCGATATCACCCAATAGAATTGCTCTGCCATCACCAAGTTGTCCTGCCCAGACGCCAAATTGATGCCCGCTATAAACAGTGGCAATCGGATTAGAAAATTTTTGAGATTGGGTTTCTAAGCTATTACCTCCTAAAACGTTTAGCCAAGCCTCATCTTCTGGATACCCATCGCTCTTTAACTTGATATTGAGTAACTTGGCCGCCGATGCTGAAAAAGCTGCCCAATAAGGCCCTGGAATCGGGCTTGGTTGCAGTTCTTGGATAGCGTCATCGCCGCTTAGAGTAAAGGCCATAAGAACTATTCTAGGGGGATTTCCCAAACAGCGTTTGAGCAACTAAAATCAAGTCATGAATCATCAAGTCCAAATCAATGCCCAAACTCAGCTTGCTAACTTGGGTGAAGAATTAAACGTACCTTTTTTAAAGCTTCTGGGTGTCCGTTGCCTGAGCGCAGAAATGGGCAAAGGGGAGATCCTGCTTGCCCTTAAGCCGGAGCACACCAATACTTGGGCTGTTGCTCATGGCGGTGTTCTTCTCACCCTGATGGATGTAGCCATGGCTGTGGCGGCTAGATCGGGTGATCCCGGTGACCGCAGCGTTGTCACGATTGAATTGAAAAATAACTTTATGCAGGCTGCCAATGGCATGTTGCGCGTGAAAGCCGACACGGTACGCAGTACAGCCACCATGGCCTTCTGTGAAGCGAAGCTTTATAACGATCAAGGCGAAGTGTGCTGTATGGCGACAGGAACATTTAAATACTTAAAGCGTTTAGCCACTCGCAATGCCGATGGCAGTCGTCTTATTAACGACGATCTGCGTGGCGAGACAAACGATTAAGAATTAAACCGAAAGATTAGAACCCGGTGCAGCACTCAGAGCGCCGGTGATTACGTCATGGCCAACTGTGCCAGTAGCATCGAAGCGACGTTCAACCATTTCAAATTGACCGTCTTTACGTACCCTGAGCACTGTGCTGGAACGCGTTCCATAGGTCTCAGTTTTAATGAAGGCAGGTGAGAGCACCTTTTCCCATTCACGACTAACGCCGGTATTCGGTAGTTCATGGTCACTTGCGTGATGGGTATCAGCCAACAGCTTTAAATATTGGTCTACATTTTTTAGTTGACCACTATCCATAGCAAGCGTTTGTGCAAAGGCAGCTACACGGTGATTTACTTTGGGCCATGGCGTATCGAGCATGGCATTAGAAAGCCCGTAAACACCAGCATCTAGGGGCTGCTGAGGGAAGACCTTACGTGGACGAATACTCTGGCCCATCATCATGCGGTTACTAACCCAATGCATCTGTGCATTCTCAGGGTTGCTGAGGTCAGCCATCAATAGATTAAAGCCGTTGTAATTTTGGAAGCGCTTCACATTCTCTTGGATGAAGTTGGTGGGGTGCTCTTTTCCTGAAAGATACATTAAGGAGAGTTCTCCACGTGTTCTTGAGTCAGGATTTTTTTCACTAGGCGCTCTGACATTCGTCAGTGCGGCAAATTTACCGGTCTTCGTAAATCCTAACCATGTACCTGGACTTCCTAAAACATCGGCACGATCTCTGCCAGCTAAAATATGGGGGTACTCAGGCCACCAAGAAATACCTTCGGTATCACGCTCATAAAACTCATCGCGATTAGCTGCCACTACCAAAGGGTAGTCTGGGTGTGATTTCCAGGCAAAAAGAATCAGGCACATATCAGCAAAAAATCCTAGATTTCAATGAATAGGTAAGGTAATAAATCTATTTTTAACACAGGTCCCTGCACACTTCCTAGGCGGATTTCTCCGCTTTCGAGCGCATCCAGTTTGCACTCCACCTGGAGGTCGATTCTATTGGGGTCTGTTGGGGATGGGGATGATAGGACCACCATGCCTGCTGGTTGGGATGGGTCATTCACATGAAAAAGCTCGCTAGCTGGAGCAATTGAGACACTGCCTAAAGAGTTAATCGAAGCATGGGCCAGCTGAAGTCGCCTCTTGATAGCCCCGCGGTATTGACTGCGGGCAACGATTTCTTGTCCTGGATAGCAGCCTTTTTTGAAGTCTACCCCCGCAACGGATTCAAAGTTAATCATTTGCGGTACAAATTGCTCTTGCGTTGCTAGAACAATTCTCGGAATTGCACTCAGTACTTCAAGATGATTCCATTGTATGAAATCATCACTTAATTTGTTCTCTGACCCATCGTTTTTACTTGCAACTAATGCGCGCGAATACGTTTGATCGTTTGTTAAGACATCAGGTAAGCGTAAGCCAATTTGATCAGCCTCTATTTGGAGATCTGTAATATCACTATCGTTGCAACAATATCCTGACACACTCCATTGTGATGATGCATCGATTACTTTGACTTTGGAGCGCAGAACAAACATCGACAAACGCTTAGCTATTGATGCTGCAATATCTTTGGAGATGAACAATGCAAAACGATCGGGTGCATTTGCATCTTCAGGAAATTGCCCAAGCCAGGCACTGGCTAGCAATCTTCCTTTTGCGTTGCAATATCCGACCAGTCTGACTGAGTCATGTGTTTGGGCGATTTGCGGTGCTAAGGTGCGGTTCAAGCCTAAAACAGAATTACTCAATTGATTTTGTAAAAAACTAGCAGCATCTGCACCCTCCACAAAAATAAGGCCCCATTGGGGTAGGCTTGCTTGTATTGGCGTATTTTGGGTGTGAATGATCATGACCCTTTTATCATAGCCTGATGAGCAGAAAAATTCAGGGAAGCCGTCGTTTTATTAAGAACAAAACTTGGGGCCAAAGTTTAAGACCTTGGGTATATGGGCTTATGGTGATGATTGGCATCTTCTACGGCAGTCTCTTTTTATGGCCGGTGGTTCCATCAAATCCTAATGTGGCTGATTTAACAGTCTATAAAGTCAAAATCAAACCCCAGTCAGGGCTTGCTAGTATTTCTGGGCAATTACATGAACAGGGTATTTCTACTCATTCAATCGCATTTCAGATCAGCGCAACAGTTTTGTTAGTTAGATCAAAGCTAAAGCCGGGGACTTATCTTTTGCCAACAGGAGCGAGCCTAGGAACAATTCTTCTTCAAATTGCCCGAGGCGATAGAGTGAAGGAGAGTATTACCATCGTTCCTGGTATGACAGTTCGGCAATTAAGACAATTGGTGGATGCTCATCCATCAATACTTCATCAAACTAAGGGTATGAGCCCAAAAGAAATTCTGCAAAAGCTCAACCTGACTTATCCGGGGCTGGAAGGTATTTTTATGCCAGATACCTATATCTTTGATCCGGACGAGTCTGATATAGAAATCTATCGCAGGGCGTCACAGGCGATGCAAAAACAGATCTCTCAGGCATGGTCACAAAAAATGGCTAACTCTCCCTTAAAAACACCCTATGAGCTTCTCACACTAGCCTCCATTATAGAAAAGGAAACTGGGCGTTCAAGTGAGAGGAGCTTGGTTGCAGCCGTCTTCACTAATCGCTTAAACAAGGGAATGATGTTGCAAACCGATCCTACGGTTATTTATGGCATTGGCCCTAAATTTGACGGTAATCTACGTAAAGCAGATCTACGTAAAGACAATCCCTACAATACCTATATGCGCAAAGGATTACCCCCAACCCCCATCGCCATGCCGAGTAAGGAATCAATCCAGGCAGCCATTCATCCGGCTGCGAGCAATGTATTATTTTTTGTAGCCAAAGGTGATGGCAGTAGCTACTTTTCTCAAAGCCTTGGTGAGCATGAGAGGGCAGTGAATCAATATCAGCGGATGCCAAGCCGGGCATCCCATTAATTCGATTTAATTTCATATGACATCAATGTATCCAGGATATTTCATCAGCTTCGAAGGTATCGATGGCGCGGGCAAGAGTACTCATCTCGAGTCGTTTCAAGGGCTGATACAAGAGCGCTATTCCGACCGCGAAGTGGTCATGACCCGCGAGCCGGGTGGTACGCCATTAGGTGAGCAACTGAGGACATTGTTATTAGATGCCCCAATGAATTTAGAGACAGAAGCTTTATTAATGTTTGCTGCTCGTCGTGAACATATCGCTCAAGTAATAGCACCCGCACTGAAAGCAGGAAAAATAGTCATTTCAGACCGCTTTACAGATGCGAGCTTTGCTTACCAAGGTGGCGGGCGGGGCTTAAGTCTTGATAAATTAAATCAACTTGAGCGCTGGGTGCAAGGCGATGCTAATGGCTTATTACTCCAGCCTAATCTCACGATTCTGTTTGATTTACCAGGTGAGATTGCAGAGGCGCGTCGTTCCAAAGCACGAGCACCAGATAAGTTTGAAAAAATGGATTTAAATTTCTTTGAGAAGGTTCGTCAAGAGTATCTCCGCCGCGCTAAAGAAAATCCAACCCGTTTTCATTTGGTGGATGCCACGAAAACTCCAGACCTCATCTGGAATGAATTAAGTCACCTCAAATTCAAAATCTAGATGAGTGACTTAATGTCTATAGATCGAGAAAAGTCACTAGCACCATGGCTACAAGGGCTATGGGATAACTTAGATTTTTCCAACTTCCCTAATGCAACCTTATTACATGGCCAATCCGGTATCGGTAAATTTGCATTCTCGCTTGAGCTTGCGCAATCTCTCTTGTGCGAGAGTGATCACGTAGCTTCACGCCCCTGTAATCAATGTGAAGCCTGTCATTGGTTTAGCACTGGAAATCATCCTGACTTTATTGCCCTAGTTCCTGAGACCCATCGCAGGCTATTGCCGCATGCTGACTATGAGAGTGATGAAGCGCCCAAGAACGGTAAAGTAGCGCGGGATGATTTTGATGGTGAGGCTAGCGAAAAGAAGGAAAAGAAAAATATTTCTATTGAAGAGACTCGGAGCGCTATAGAAGGCCTTTCCATTGGCTCACATCGTGGAGGTAATCGTGTGATCTTGATTTACCCCTTAGAGATGCTGCGCTCTGATTCTGCCAATACCTTACTGAAGTCCTTGGAGGAGCCTTCAGCAAATACCATCTTTATTTTGTTGGCCGATCGAGTGGATCGTGTGCTGCCGACTATTCGTTCCCGTTGCCGCTTATTAACTGCACCACGCCCAGAACGTGAGCAAGGCTTAGCGTGGTTACGTATGCAATTACAGAAGATCAATGGGCTTAAAGTGAGCGATGCTGATATTGCGACTATTTACGATGAGCAGGGTGGGGCGCCATACTCGGTTTTAGACTCTCTGATCGCCAGAAATAATCAAGATGAGAAAGATGAATTAACGATTGCCATTCAAGCATCACGCTATTTACTTCAATCCATGTCGCAAGGAGTGCGCATTAATTGGTTAGATTCCGCAGAGAAGACTCATAAGGCACGATACAGCGATTTATTGGCTGCAATGCAACGCTGGACCTCAGATCTTCAAGCTGTTACACAGGGCGGCAACCCCCGTTATTACCCAAAACACCTTTCAACGCTGAAAAGTTTGTCTCAAACCGCCAAGGTCCCCAAACTCCATCATTTTTGGAAATCCCTAGTTCAAGCCCGTCGCCATGAAAATCATCCCTTGGCCAACCGTGTTCAGTTGGAGGCCTTACTATCACAATACCAACAAGTCTTTGAGTCTTAATTTAAAGCCAGGCAGTCTAAAATAGCGAGCCATGTTCATAGACTCTCATTGCCATCTCGATTTCCCAGAATTTCAATCTCGCTTGCCAGAAGTGCTTGCGAATATGGCTGCTGCCAAAGTGAGCAACGCTTTGTGTGTATCGGTAGTCTTGCCAGACTTTCCCAATGTTTTAAAGCTTGCCCAGGAGCATTCCCATTTGTATGCCTCCGTTGGGGTTCATCCTGACTATGAGGACACCCCCGAGCCTAGTTATGACTTCTTAGTAGAAACTGCCTTAAAGCACCCCAAAATCGTTGCCATTGGTGAAACTGGGCTGGACTATTACCGTATGGGTGATCGCTCCTACGAGTCTATGGAATGGCAACGTGAACGTTTTAGAACCCACATTAGGGCTGCAATAGCCTGCAAAAAGCCTCTCATCATCCACACTCGCTCAGCATCTGAAGACACTATTAAGATCCTCAAAGAAGAGGGCGCCGATCAGATTGGCGGGGTGATGCATTGCTTTACTGAGAGCCTAGAAATGGCCCAAGCAGCCATGAAAATGGGGTTTTATATCTCCTTTTCTGGGATAGTAACCTTTAAAAGCGCCAAAGATCTGCAGGAAACCTGCAAAGAGGTTCCGCTCGATCGGATGCTCATTGAGACGGATTCGCCTTATCTAGCGCCCATTCCATATCGTGGCAAGATCAATGAGCCTGCATGGGTGGCTAAAGTTGGTGAATTTATTGCCGAACTCAAAGGAGTTTCCATTGAAGAGCTTGCTGATCGAACTTCAAATAACTTTTACCAATGTTTTCAAATAGATAGAAGTTATTCATGATATTTAAGTTTAATAAATTAGGAATGGTTTTATGTTTGATTTGCATGGGAAATCAGTTTTCTTATTCACAAACCCCCGTTCAGATCTCTGATTTTACTAAAGCAGCTAAATTTGATGATGCTTCTGAAGTCAAAGCTTTACTAAAAAAAGGCGTAAATCCGAACATTCTTGATGCCAATGGCAGCCCAATGTTGGTTTTAGCTGTAAGGGAGAAATCTCCTAAAGTCATTGATGTTTTGCTTAGCGATAAGAATATTGATGTTGACTTATCGGATAAGAACGGTGAAACACCCTTAATGATGGCGTCAATAGATGGAAATTTGCCACTCGTTAAGACTTTGGTTGTAGGCCATAAGGCGCAGCTAGATCACATTGGTTGGACGCCTTTACATTACGCCTGCGCCAAGGGTCAGCTTGAAGTTGCTCAGTTCTTAATTGCAAATGGAGCTATTGTTGACTCCATGAGTCTTGGTAATACAACGCCGCTAATGATGGCGGTTCAGTCTGGCAATGAG
>CAMBBT010000067.1 GCA_945864455.1 Polynucleobacter meluiroseus
TATGTTTTGGCCCCAGTACCGAATTTAGAAAGCGGAACAGACTGGGCTAAAGAGGCTGAGCCCTACCGTCAAGCAATTGCTAAGTATTTGGATGAAAGTGTTTTACCTGGATTTGAAAAGCATCTTAGAACATCCTTTCTCATGACTCCACAAGACTTTCAGGATCGTCTTTTGTCAGTCAAAGGCGCTGCCTTTGGTTTTGAACCGCTCCTACTTCAAAGTGCTTGGTTTAGACCACATAACCGTAGTGAGGATATTCAAGGACTTTATATGGTGGGAGCTGGAACCCATCCAGGTGCAGGTATCCCCGGTGTTTTATCTTCAGCAAAGGCATTGATGTCTGTAGTAGCCGAGCCTAAAAAAGTCTTAGCATGAGTCAAAGTATGAAAGACCTTCAAGAGTGCGTCGCAACGATGCGAGATGGCTCAAAGTCTTTCTTTGCTGCCTCCAGAATTTTGCCGCAGAGAGTGAGAGACCCAGCAACTGCGCTTTATGCATTCTGTCGGATCACTGACGATGTCGCTGATGCAGTAGATGTGCAGCCAGATGCGATACCAAAATTGCGTGAACGGCTTGATCGAATCTATTACGGCACGCCAGATGATATTGCTGCTGATCGCGCCTTATCGATTGTGGTCAAAGAGTTTGATTTACCTATCAGCTTGCCGCTCGCACTCATTGAGGGTTACGAGTGGGATACCCAGTTTAAAACTTACGATAGCTTAGAAGGCCTATTAGATTACTGCGCACGCGTTGCGGGCACAGTGGGTGCCATGATGTGTGTGATTATGGATCGCAGAGAGCCTGAGACTCTGGCAAGGGCATGTGAGCTTGGTCTCGCAATGCAACTCACCAACATTGCGCGCGATGTGGGTGAGGATGCTGCAAATGGCAGGATCTATTTACCCCTCAATTGGCTCAGAGAGGCAGGACTTGATCCGCAAGTTTGGTTACAAAAACCAGAGTTCAATCATCAAATTGCTAGTGTGATCGCACGCCTTTTAAAGCATGCTGATATTTTGTATTCTCGTGCAGAAGATGGCATTTCTGATTTACCTTGGGATTGTCGTCCAGCCATCCAGGCGGCGAGGCTGATCTATGCTGAGATTGGTCGAGAAGTAGAAAAGTTGAATCTGGATTCTATTTCTACAAGAGCGTATGTTCCCTCAAAGAGAAAAGTAGTTCTTTTGGCAGAAGCCTTTACAGCGATCTCTAAAATATTTTCTAAGCAGCATCAGGTTGATGCCGATAAAGCGATTCAGTATTTAGTAGATGCTGTGATTGAGATTCCCCATGACAAGCGTTTTGATGGAACAACGCATGATCATTTATTGTGGTTCGTTGATCTCATGGAGCGCCAAGAGCGACGCCGCAATACTCCCACTCATGGTAGAGCCCTACAGTAACTACTAGGGCTAGTCACCACGTAATACGCGGCATTCTCCAGGGCAGCATGAATTGGGTTGCAGTTGATGTAAGCTTTAGAACATTTAAGGTCTCATGAAAAGAGACGACTTTCTCACCCAAGAGTTCTGAATTTAAAACAGAGCGCGTATAAAAAGGCGTATTTTCTAACATCTGAATGACCTCTAAGCCCTCAGAGCTTCGATTACGCATATGCCCCTGAATACCCCAGATAGTTTTTGGTAGAGCTTGTCTTGGAGGGGCTTCAAAATGATCAATCGTGCCATTCGGATTAAAGGTCAGCGCTAATACTTTTTCTTGAGAACTCTTTTCTCTCACATCATAAATGACTGAAGTTCTGCCACTACTCATTTCTGCCCTAGACCAGTCCCATTCATGAAATGATTCACTGATGGGCTCATCACCTTCATTAGAATCTAAATAGGCATTCCCATCCCATTGCAAGTTGGGAGAGTTTAAGTGCACCTTGACTCGTGCTGAAGGGGCAAGCGGCCCCCAACGGTGTTTACCTGCAGCATCTAAGGGAGTGCTAAAGTTAAAGAGGGTATTGGGATAGAGTTCAACAGTGCCTGAAACTTTTTGCCCAAATGGTACTGCACGCTCCTCAATCCGAACAATCAACTTATTGCCATCCCAGCGAAGATTGCTTGGACCAATAACAAACTCAGTAGCGTTTCGGGAGACTTGCTTTTCACCACGCTCGGTCATCGCCCAGCGTTTTTTTCCTTTGCTATAAATAGCAACGTTGAGTGAGCAATGATTTTCAGGGTTAACAGAGGCCCCACCTCTTCTAGCCCATGCATAGTAGGGTGAAAATACACTTCCAACAAAGGCAATTAAGACAATGCCATGTTGCCCATCATCACTTAGAGCGTCGATGTACCACCAGAGATAAGCGTTCTTCCCGACAGCTTGGTCAAACCGAGGTGTCCCATCAGGGTTGCGGCCGCCATGCGTCCCGATAGGGCTGCCATTGGAACTCCCGGCCCCGGATGCACGCTGCCCCCCGCTAGTAGTAGTCCCGGAATTGGACTCTGCGCTGAAGCTCGCCCAAAAGTTTCCATCCATCCATGGTTGGCTTGGCCATAGAGGGCTCCACCCGTCGCCGGAAAGAGCTGGTTGAAAATAGCGGGTGTCGTACGGTGACATATTGCGCTGTCCAAGTCGATGTTCAAACCACATTGTTGCAGAAGACCAAAGGTTTCGTGTTCGCATTGTTCGATTTCCTGAGCATTAAATTCAGATTGATCGCCTTTGGCTGGGGCATTCACCAGACAGAGCAGTCTTTGTAAGTCGGGTTTGGCTTGGTAGCTATCCCCTTGATCTTGAGCGCAGACATAGACAGTCGGTTTACGGGGGAGGCGACCCCTATTAAAGATGTCATCAAACTCAGCCTGATAGTTTTGATTAAAGAAAACATTGTGACGAACCAATGGAAAGCCATCTGCTTTGGCATTGATTGACCAAGTAATAGCAGAAAGCGATCGCTTGGCAGGTGAGGGCGGAGCCATCTTGGCATTCAATGCTTTGATTCCTTCTGCATTGAGTAAGCCAGTTTGGAGAGCAGCAAGATCGCCATTGAAAACAACGTGCTCTGAATAGAGCAGGGTTCCATCTGTTAAGCAAACCCCACTGACCTTACCATTCTTGAGCAGGATTTCTTCACAAGCTTTTCCAGTCATCAATTGCACACCTTGATCTTGTGCTAACTTACGAATGGCCGCAACGAGGCTATACATACCGCCTTCTATCGCCCAAACTCCTTGGGTCTCAACATCGGCAATCAGCATCAGGGTAGCAGGGGCTTCGTATGGGGATGAGCCACAGTAGGTAGCGTAACGACCAAACAATTGATGCAATCTGGGGTCATGGAAATAAGTCCCTAAGGATTTCCAGAGGGTATTAAATAGACCAATGTCATATAAGACCTTAGAGCCAGCAATTCCTAAGTCGGCAATCATGCCGCTAAAGTTTGGCTTAGCTGAAAGCATATAAGGCTTTTCAAGTGCCTTGTAGAGTTCTCGGCATTGGGCAGAAAATTGGAGAAACCGTTTTGCTTCAGCAGGGGATGAAAATTCTGCAATCGCTTGAGCAGATTGTTCGGTATTAGAGAATAAATCCAATCTCTCATCTTGACTCCACGCGTGCCTTGCAAGGATATTGAGTTTCTCTAACCTTAACTCTGACTCTAAAGTAGTGCCAGCCTTTTCAAAAAGGGCATCAAAGACCCAGCGCATCGTAAAGACAGTAGGACCAGAGTCAATGGGCGCAGGTGCTAGAGGATCATCAGAGCAATTGATTTGACGAATCTTGCCGCCAACTTGAGCTTCTTTTTCGACCAGAATGACTTCAACCCCAGAGGAGGCCAGATCAAGGGCGCAGGTCAACCCACCAATGCCGCCACCAATAATAATGACGGGAGCTTTAGCCAAGAGTGCGACCCTTCCAGCTGCCGAATGCATCAAAAGGTTGATAACGTGAGAACATCGATTCAGAAAAGTAGCTGCCATTCATCGATGCACGTATGGCATCTTGATGTGCCCCTTGCCTTGCATATTGATCCATCGCTACTTGAGACTCCCAAATTGTAAAAGTAGCCTGGCGGAAAAAAGGCGCTTCTCCAATACCAGCAGCAATAATGCAGCCAGCAGTTTTCTCTAGCGAGATTTCTGCAGCCGGCTCTTTACTCCAAAATTCTAGACAATTGCGCGGTTTAATTGAGGCTCTGGTAATCGAAACGATCGGACCCGATGTGGGTGTATCAGCAGTAATTTGTGGAATGAATCCTGACCACTGACCTTTGATTGAATAGGTCTTGAGCTTTACTGAAAAAAATTCATTAGCATGTGCTCTGTACCACTGGATGAGTTTTGAAGATGTATAAAATTTTTCAGCACTAGTGAGATCTTTAAAGACGCAATAAAGGGCTTGATGGGTGCCGCTGGGGCGGAATGAGAAACCACCATTTCTTCCTGAGCCCATATGTTTGTAGAACTCAAGACCTGGCGTCGACCAAAGCCATAGTCTTGCAAACATGAGCCTTAAAATACCGCTAATTTTTGCTGATGACTGGATATCTACAAGAACCATCAGTGCAACTTGACTGCTCATTACTGACTTTCTAATCAATATCCTTATTAAGGTCTACGAGACCATACTTTCTGAGTTTGATGTACAGACTTTGTCTCGATAATCCCAAGATTTCTGAGGCAGAAACACGATTATCTTGAGTTAGATCTAAGGCAGCTTTGATACAAAGCTGCTCAATTAAGTCAGTTGTTTCAGCGAGGATATCTTTCAGGGGGACTTTTCCAACTAGCATCGACAGCTCTTGAGAGCTACGTACGAGTTTTTTGTCGATACGTGCGCCTTTATTTTGTCTCGAATCTACTTGGCGAAAGATCATACCAATACAGGCGTGTGGTTGGGCTACAGATACTGCTGAGATATCAACCAACTTAATGCTACTGCTAACATTGTTAATGGAAGAGATGCAGGATTGTGAACTAGCTTTGCCATTTAGGGATTGCATCATAAGATCAAAATCTGTTGTTTCTGGCCCTAGATAATTTCGTATATTAGTGCCAATGAGGTCTTGTTCCCCCCTAGTGGCGCTTAATTTATTAAAGGCTTTGTTGGCTTTTAGGATTAGGCCCTCTGGAGTGCAAACGACAAAACCATAGGCGTTATTTTCAATGGCCTTAATTGTTAAAGAGTCGGACTCTAGTAGGCTAGATGCTTTAGCTAAATCTAGCGGCATCAGATTCAGAAGTAGGTAAGGTATTCTAACGTTAGTAAAGGACGTCGCACTGATTTGAATTGCTGCACCATTACGCAATAATGTTTTTAGGATACTAGGCTCGTCTGTATCTTGAACACCTTGCAGAAAATTTTTGGTATTGCTGAGTTCATTAGCAGGCAAAAGCGATAAAAGAGATTTTCCAATGCAATTACTCTTAGCAAGCAGCAGTTGTTTAATCGCATTTCTGTTCATCTCAACTATTGGGTATTCATCGTCTGCTTTAACGATGACGATAGACTCTGTGCCAATTTCAAAAATGGATTGAAACCGTTCTTCTAGCTGGCTTATTTGTAGATAATTTTGACAAATCTCCTTTTGAGCCGAGACTAAATTTTGCTGCAAGCGAGAGACCTCCGTGATGTCTCTGCCAATGACAATAATCTTTTGATTCGACGATGTTTTGATGGAAGCGCACATCATTGGCAATGCAACATTTCTCTCATTGCCAATCATATTAATTTGTCTAAACTTCGTGATGGTGTCTGGGCTAGCATCGTCTAGCAAGCGTTGAACTTTTGTTCTGCTATCAGGCTCTACTACTTCTGACCATTTTTTCCCAATCAGATCATCTGTAATTTGTTTGGCTAAATATTTATTATCAGAGTAGAAGCTTTGTATCGATCCTAGGTCATCCAAAACAAAGGAAATATCTGCAGATGTTCGCGCTATCTGGCTAAGCTCTTTCCCGCTTAATTCCGCAAAGAGTTTGTCTGGATGATGTGAGATGGGCATATTAATTTAAGGTGGCCTTTTGCGCTATTAGGTCCGAAACTTTTTTAATGGCATCTTCGGCTGTGAGCTCGCAAACATCTGCAGAACATTCTTGAACCAGTTCCGGTTTGAAATCGAATAACGGGCCACCTGCCATTGTCAGTATCCCCTTGTTTTTTGAGACCTTTTTTACTTCATTGAGCAATGTTTCCATAGTACCCCATTGATCCTCACATGAGATAGAAATTGCTAATAAATCATAGGCTTGTAAACGAATTCGATCCTTGAGATCGGCGCTGGTCGTTTCAATTTCGACCGTCGTATTCCAGCCGTTCAATTTGAAAAATTCACCCATGATGAGGATGCCTAAGGTGTGCTGAGATCTTGGTGCATTGATCAGTAGAGCATTTCCCTGGAACTCTGAGAGTTTGCCTTGGCTCATAAAGGATGGGCTTAGCTGATGGATCAGGTTCTGGGCTCGACCTAGAGCCAAAGTCACCTCTGTAAAGCTATTTTCATCGGTCTCCCAGAGCTGCTGCAGGCGCCTGGTTGATGCTGGAACTAGATTCATATAGAGCGATACCAGACTGTGGCCCGATTTTTGCATGCGATCGATAAAAGTGAAGCAGTCCGCTATGGGGCCGTCTAGCAAAGTCTGGCAAAAATCGTTAATTTCTGTTTGTTTTACCTCGATGTCGCTACTTTGGTCGTCAATCACTTGATTAGCTGATTCCAGCTTATGCCCCATCAGTAAGCGGGGGATGATTTCTGACTCAATGGTTTTATTGAGCCATAGCATCATTTCTGCACTATCTAATTCACCTAAATTTGATTGGAATGTTTTTTTCAGCGAGTCTGACAAAACCCATCTCCTAAGGATGAAGTGATCAATGCAAATTGTGACTACCAAATGCCGGCAGAAAATGCTGCACCGCAAAAATTAAAATACCTTTTTTACCCCAAAAGGGGCTAATTAGCATTGAACCTATTTGGCATCCTTTTTACATAAATTGCCATAGGGAAACTACTAATAATAGGGTTAGCCCGAGGGGTATATTTTACTAAATATCGTAAACTTTGATTGACACTTTTTTACTTTAAAAGTGCAGTAGCGATTGTTTTAATGATGTTTTAGAAAAATTAACAGACTGTAAATGGAAAAAACCTATAGACCACTTTATACCCCAGAAGAAAGGGTAAGAAGAGATGCGACCAAATGGACGCTGGTTCAAGGAATTTTAGCGCCCATTCAGTTTGTGGTTTTCCTAGTGAGTCTTTATCTCGTGCTGCGTTTTTTGTTCACTGGTGAGGGTGAGAACGCAGCCAATATTTCAGTAGTAGTTAAAACACTCACGCTCTACACCATCATGATCACTGGATGCATTTGGGAAAAAGTTGTTTTCAATTGCTATTTGTTTGCCCCAGCATTTCTCTGGGAAGACGTATTCAGCATGTTGGTATTGCTATTGCATACCTTGTATTTGGTGGCACTAGGAACGGGGTATTTAGATCAAACCGAACTGATGTTGCTCGCTTTAGCTGCTTATGCAACGTATGTTGTGAATGCTGGCCAATTTATTTGGAAGTTGCGGATGGCACGTTTGGATGAGGCTAAAAAAAAGTTGGCGGCAACCACTCTCAATCCCGCAATGGCAAGTCCCATGGTTGAAATAATTTAAAGACGATGATTTGATGCTTGAAAATTCTTACACTCAAAAGCGCAGTCAGCTCCAAGAGTATTTCGATCGCACTGCAGTAGATGCTTGGGCTAAGCTCACATCCACTGCCAAGGTGAGTGGTATACGTGCCAAGGTTCGTGCTGGGCGCGAAG
>CAMBBT010000068.1 GCA_945864455.1 Polynucleobacter meluiroseus
GGGAAGCATTTCTGCAAATAGCAATAATCTTAATATCTACCTCTATAGTCTCCTCTATTGGCGGCTTAATGCTTGGGGGAGCTCTCATTGGAGCATGTGGGATTATTGCGGTGGCAAATGGATTCTTTTTGTTTTTTACTATTTAACTATGCTAATCCTACAGCGTTTGAAGCCCTTACAAGATAATGATGAATAATCAAATAAAAACCACCCGAAGGTGGCCATCTCATTCATCAATATTGAGATTAAGAAGCAGCGATTGCTTTGCGTGCTTTAGTAGCTCGCTGTACATCATGTCCATTCGAATTCAATGCACTATCAGCACTCTTCTCTAAGTTAGCGTAAGCAGTATGTACAGAATAGCGAACTTGATCAAAGCCTTGGAGTGCAGCCTCAAATGCGGTCTTAAAAGAGGCTGTAAATACCTCAGAGCCTGTTGGGGCTTTAGTAGAAGCTTCGCTCACCAAGTCATGCAATTGCTCTTTGGCATGATTAATGGCAGAATCCGTCATTTCAATTAACTCATGCTGACTTTTACGCATTACTGAGTTCACCTTAGATTGATAGGCAGTTACACCAGCACAAGCCTCTTCTAGAGCATGAATACTAAAGATGGTCATAATTGCTTTGGGTTCTTTTAACTTGAGAATTTCTGCAGATTTTTCTTGAACTGTTGCAAGCATTTCTTTGGCTGCATCATAGTGAATTTGAGCCAAACTTTGTGTATTCTCCAAAGTGAGTTGGCTTAAAGCATGAACTGATTCCATTGATTTTTGATGAGCTTGAACTAATTTTTCATTTGCTTCGTACATAAGACACTCCTAAGGGGTAGTAAAACCTATCGTTTGTCACGTGGGCTGATATTGGGGGGTTATTAAGTCAATAGCATTACAGTCAACCAGAGTGGCCACAGAAGACTTATGGCATTGACCTTACTAGATCAAGGTCAAATATGACAATTTCACCTTACAAAATTAATTAAAAATATTTTGTTTAGCGCTAGCATGGACCAGTCAGGTGTTTGGCCTGCCCAGCACGATTCGAACGTGCGATCTACGCCTTAGAAGACGTTAACTCTGATTCCCCAAAGTCACTTATTGGCCGAAAGCGGACGGATATGAAGATGAATGATTGGTTTGAAACTTAAAACTAATTCCTTTGCTTTAAAAGCAACTGGAATGCCAATTTTCTGCAATGTAAGTTGACTAGGGGGGGTCCCCAAAGATGGGGTAGAAGCCCATGTTGTGTATAAAAAAGTGAGTAGAAATACTAGTTAGTTAAATATTTACTATATAAATCAGATACTTATATCATTAATGTGAGTCCGCCCCGAGCACCACTCAAATGACGACTCAGTCTTTGAGTTCTTCTAAATCTTAAATATCATACGAATCGGATTCGTTATTCATTGCTTGCTCGACGATTTTCTTTGTCAATGTTGGCGAGAAGATCTCAATAAAGGTGTAAACAAAAGATCTTAAATAAGCGCCTTGTTTAACGCCAAGATGGGTCACATTATTACCAAATAAATGACTTGCTTGAATCACTCTCAGGTTACGATCCCGTTCGGGGTCATAGGCATGACCTGCAACAATCCCAATACCCATACCAGTTTCTACATAGGTTTTAATGACGTCAGCATCGATCGCTTCCAAAATAATATCTGGCGTGATATTTCTTTGGGCAAAAGCGGCATCAATTTTGCTGCGGCCTGCAAATGCTTTGTCATAAGTAATGATCGGATACTTCGCAATCTCTTCTATTGTCACCGAAGCTTGATTGAGCAGTGGGTGGCTTAATGGCACCATCACAACGTGTTGCCATTGATAGCCAGGTAGCGCAAGGACTCCTGGTGTATTGGCGATGCCTTCAGTAGCAATCGCGATATCAGCTCGATCATGAGTGAGGAGCTCAGCAATTTGTCCAGGATTACCTTGCGCAATACTGACGCGCACCTTTGGGAAGCGTTTTGTAAACTCCATGAGAACTTTAGGTAGCGCATAGCGTGCTTGCGTATGGGTTGTCGCAATGACCAAGCTGCCTTGATCCTGACTTGCAAAATCTTCGCCAACACGTTTTAAAGTTTCGACTTCATCTAAGATGCGCTCAATAGAGGCCAAGATTCTTTTACCTGGCTCAGTGAGCGAACGAACGCGTTTGCCGTGACGGCGAAAGATCTCAACACCTAATTCATCCTCGAGTTCAATAATGGCTTTAGATACGCCAGGCTGAGAAGTGAAAAGCGCCTTAGCAGCCGTTGTCAGGTTGAAGTTTTGTCTAACCGCTTCGCGCACAAAGCGAAATTGATGGAGATTCATGGGGATTCCTAGCTATATATCAACAAAGATATAGGAATCAAATTCTAAATGAATTTTGGGTATTAAGCTTTAGATACCCAGCGTAATCCTGCTAGAGCTAGAAGAAAGTAAAAGAGGGGTGGTGTTAGAGCAGTTACTAGGGCGGGCCAAGATCCTAATAAGCCGACGTTCGAGAATAAGGAGTTAAAGAGTTGAAAACTCATACCAAGCATGATTCCACCAAAAACTTTGATACCGACACTACCAGCGCGCACTTTTAAATATGCAAAAGGCAATGCTAAAGCGAGCATCACAAAAATCGTAAAGGGGTAAACCACTTTTTTCCAGAACGCAATGGCGTGGCGTTGCGCATCTTGTTTGTTATCACGAAGATGAGAGATAAAGCGACCTAAACTCACGATAGACATTTTTTCTGGGCTCATCAGTAAGACGCTCAAAATCTGGGGCGTAACTTCTGACTTCAGCATTAACGTGGGATGTCTAAATGTCTGTGCAGAAAATACGGCATTCAATGGGTCGGTTTGCTTAGTTTGTTTGAAGCGAGTTTCTGCAACATCATTCAGCACCCAGATACCAGTTTCATCAAATCGGCCCGATGTAGCGCTTCTAATAGATAATAGGTGGTAGGTATCATTAAACTCATACATTCGAATATTACTAATTGCATTATCTTTATCGACCTTGCCGACGTTGACATAACGCACGCCAGGCCTCACTGGGCCGCTACCATCTTCATCACGAAGTCGATCTTTTACCCAAACACCAGTTCTAAATTGTGATGAGTAAGAAGACCCCAAGGCCTTCATACGAATTTGCTCTGATTTAGCCTCGACATAGGGGCCGACCCATTCGCTCGTTATGAGTGTGAATACCACAAGTGGGAGAGAGATTTTGGTGAGAGTGAGCAGACCGCGCTTTACATCCAACCCAGCAATACGCAGGATCGTGAATTCGGATTGGCTAGCAAGCATGGCAAAGACGTAAATGCTACCTATTAGGCCAGCAATTGGAATGATTTCTGATACCCGGCTAGGTGCTTTTAGGAGCACATGGAGTAGCGCAAGAGGTAGCGTATAGCTACCCTGGACTGATCCAAGTTCACTCAATATATCGAAAAATAAGAATAGAGCTACAAGGGCAAACAAAATAAAACCGAACGCTACATAAATTTGCTTGGCTAGGTAGCGCTCGTAGATATAGGGAAAGAGCAGTTTCATTTACTTGTAAATCCAGCAGGCAATTGACGGCGCCACCATTTCAGTGATGGATTGATGCGATT
The DNA here is from genome assembly GCA_945864455.1 of Polynucleobacter meluiroseus. GTDB lineage: Bacteria > Pseudomonadota > Gammaproteobacteria > Burkholderiales > Burkholderiaceae > Polynucleobacter > Polynucleobacter meluiroseus_B. The sequence goes on from CAMBBT010000068.1 coordinate 3,598, forward strand.
TCGAATCAGCGCAAAAGCAATTAAAAATGCCAAAACATGGATGGGCCAAATACCAGCAAATATGCTGATCTTTCCTTGAGACACAAAGTTCTGCGCCAAGTTCAGCAGATTACTATAGATTAAATAAATTAAGACTGCATACAACATGGCAGTGTAATTACCAAGACGTGGGTTCACGTAGGCTAGTGGGATTGCAATCAGCACTAATCCAAGAGCCATCAGTGGTAGGCCGATACGCCAAAGTAATTCAGCGCGATTCGGGTTGATGACACCAGGACTTGTGTCAGTGAATAACTCAGTGATCGTCTTTTCTCGATCGCGCGGCGCTGGAGCTAAAGCCTCCTTACTACGAATTTTGGTGCTGTACTCTTCAAATTCTAGAATCCTAAAGTCAGACTGCGTCGGTTGACCTTCATAGCGCCGCCCATTGCGGAGCACGATCGACTTTTCCCCGCCTGCAGAGTTTTGGATGAAGCCGGTTGAGGAGACAGCCACACTAAGCTTGCCATTCTTGGAATCAGCGACAAAAATATTTTTTACTTCGCCTTTGTTGATGTCCAGTTCTTCTATAAAAAATACGCGGTCAGCTTTAGCAGATTCTTTAAACTGTCCAGCGCTCACCATAGAAACGTCATCACGCTGTTGGAAGCGCTGGCTGATGAGCGTGGATTCACGGTTTGCCCAAGGCCATACAAAAAGTGCCAAGAGGGCGATGATGATAATGAGAGGGGTTGCAAACTGCAGAATGGGGCGTATTAAATTGGTAATACTTAAGCCACTTGCAAACCACACGATCATTTCTGAGTCTTTGTACCAGCGAACCAAGACTATGAGGGTGGCTACAAATAGGGAGACGGTGAGTAAGACTGCCAGGTATCCAAGAGTAGCCAGCGCAATTAAAACTACGGCATCCTCTGGGTTGACTGCGCCATTAGCGGCAAAACCTAAAATTCGAATGACTAAGGTGGTAACCATGATGGTCACCAAGACCAAAAAGACCCCGCCAGTCGTAAAACTGAGTTCGCGGCGGAGGGCTTGGTGAAAAATCATGCGAAGCGGTTTATTAGGATTCTGGGGTTATTAGTGGGGTTTATAGGGCTCATATTGGTGCAGATAAAAGAAGTTCATCTCATGTCGGAGGATAATGGATAAAAGATCCTTTTTAGTATTTCCTACACCCTTGATACGACTTAAACATACCGCAATAGATTATGACAATTCAATTTAGTAGCAAGATTTTCCCTCAAGCTGACCTTCAGAGCGCAAAAGCCCTGAATTCTAGTCTCAAAAGCCTGCTGGCTCAGAGTTCTGACTGTTTGGTTTTGGGCTACTCCAAAGCTGACTTTGATCTTTTTGGCGGTGCAAAATCGGCAAAAAGTAAGGCGGGATTTTTGGCCGAGCTTGATCACTTACTCGGCGGCTCAGTGAGTCATGCCAATGTACTAGGTGATCTTGACGACAAGCAATCAACTGTTTGTATCTTGCGCGCTGAAAAATCATGGGCTGCAAATGGTGTGAAGGTAAAAAGGCTGCTATTGCTAGGTTTAGGTGATTTACATCTCGCGAGCGAGGGTAGTCTGACCAGTTTTTCTAAAGTAGTGCGTGCAGGATTAAAAGCGCTGAGTGGCGGTGCGATTGAAAATGCGCTCTGGTTTGTGCCAAGCTTTACGCAGAAAGTAGAGTTGATTTCTCAAGAAGTACGACTAACAATTCAGTATGCAGGTGATCAAGCCTATCGTTTCGGTGTGCGTCAACCTGCTATGAAATTTAAAGCAAAAGATAAGGCAGATACTTTTAAGCATTTAGTTTTTGCTGGCAATAATCATTGTGCGAAAGAACTCAAGCTTGCGGTGGAGCAAGGCCTTGCTATGGTTGAAGGCATGCATTTAGCAAAAGATTTGGGTAATCTTCCTCCCAATATCTGTACTCCAAGCTACTTAGCTAAGACTGCTCAAGGCCTTAGTAAGAAGGTTGGCTTAAAGGTTGAAGTGCTTGGCCGTAAGCAAATAGAAGCCTTGGGTATGGGCTCATTCTTATCCGTTGCACAAGGTTCTGAGACGCCACCCCAATTTATTGTCATGCGTCATCAAGGCGGCAAAGCTAGTGATGCGCCGATTGTCTTGGTCGGTAAAGGCATTACGTTTGATACGGGAGGCATTTCATTAAAGCCTGGCGAAGCCATGGATGAGATGAAATACGATATGTGCGGTGCTGCTTCAGTATTGGGTACCTTGTATGCAGCCGGCTTGATGAAGCTCAATCAGAATGTGATTGGTGTAATCCCCACATGCGAAAACATGCCATCAGGCCAAGCAACTCGCCCAGGCGATATTGTGAAAAGTATGTCTGGTCAAACCATCGAAATTCTGAATACAGATGCTGAAGGCCGTTTAATTCTGTGTGATGCACTGACTTATGTCGAGCGCTTTAAGCCTAAAGCAGTCATTGATATTGCGACCTTAACGGGGGCATGTGTCATCGCCTTGGGCCATGTGCATAGTGGCTTATTTTCAGATGATGAAGGTTTAGTCAATGCCTTGACTAAAGCAGGTAAGACTTCCTTAGATACTGTATGGCGTCTGCCTTTAGATGCCGCCTATCATGAGCAGCTCAAATCCAACTTTGCTGACGTTGCCAATATTGGTGGCCGTCCGGCAGGCAGTGTTACTGCAGCTTGCTTCTTATCGCGCTTTACCGAGAAGTACAAGTGGGCTCATTTAGATATTGCTGGCACGGCTTGGAAGAGTGGCGCTGCAAAAGGCTCTACCGGTCGTCCAGTGCCTTTGCTGGTGAACTTTTTGCTTGAGCAAAAGTAAGCCTCTCCTCTTATATGGCTCGCATCGACTTTCATAGCAATGTCGCTGATAAGCTGGAATACGCTTGTCGCCTCACGCGAAAAATTTGGAGCGCTACACCTGAAGGTCAGCCAGTGCGTAATGTTGTGATGGTTGGCGAGATGGCTGATTTAAAAAAGCTAGATGAATTACTTTGGACCTTTAGTAGTACTGATTTTTTGCCACATTGTTTCATCGATGATGAGGCTGCTACTGAAACTCCCATTGTTTTAACTGATGATTTTGCCTCTCCCGCATTATCAAATCTACCACATGCTGATGTCATGATTCATCTGGGGATGCGGATGCCAAAAGACGTGGCTACCTTAGCTGCACGTTTTCCCCGAATTGTTGAAGTCGTGACAGTCAATGAGGCGGAACGCTTAGCCGGCCGCGAGCGTTATAAAGCTTACCGAGATCTTGGTCATGAGCTGCACAACTTTGATCAATCTCAGAGTTAAGGCTGTATGTTGATTCATCCAGAGTTTGATCCAGCTGCGATTCGTATTGGATCATTTGCAATTCATTGGTATGGATTGATGTATCTCATGGCCTTTGCACAATTTTTGTTGTTAGGTCGTTTGCGTATTCGGGCCGCACGCTATCAAGCCTTAGGCTGGACTTATAAAGATCTCGAAGATCTATTATTTGCAGGTGTCTTAGGGGTTGTTCTCGGGGGCCGCTTGGGCTATACCTTGTTTTATATGCCTGGCTATTATTTTGCCAACCCTTTAGATATTCTGAAAATTTGGGAAGGCGGGATGTCTTTTCATGGCGGTCTTTTAGGTGTGCTACTGGCTTTATATTGGTTTGCCAAAAAACGGAAGACTACTTTTTTTGTAGTGAGTGATTTAGTGGCTCCCTTAGTGCCTTTTGGGTTGGCGTTTGGACGTCTTGGTAATTTCATTAATGGGGAGTTGTGGGGCAGGCCTAC
>CAMBBT010000069.1 GCA_945864455.1 Polynucleobacter meluiroseus
CACCTGCAAGACCAAGTCTTGACTACCAGACAAATTTTGATTGATCTTAAAAAAATCTAGTAACCTACAGTCATGACAGCCCTAGAACTCGGAATTAATATCGATCACGTAGCCACGCTACGTAATGCCCGTGGTACGGCTTATCCGGATCCGATCAAAGCAGCACAATTGGCTGAAGAGGCTGGCGCTGATTTAATTACCCTGCATTTGCGTGAAGATCGCCGTCACATTAAAGATACAGATCTATTGGCGCTACGCCCACTCATCAAAACACGTATGAACCTTGAGTGTGCGGTTACTCCTGAAATGATTAACATTGCTTGCAAGGTCAAGCCACATGATGTGTGCTTGGTTCCTGAGAAGCGAGAAGAAGTGACTACTGAAGGCGGCCTAGACGTAGTCAGGTACTTTGAAGCGGTGAAGGCTGCGATAAAGCAATTGAAAGTAGCCGGTATTCGGGTATCGCTATTTATTGATCCAGAAGAAAAACAAATTCAAGCTGCAAAAGATATGGGGGCCACAGTAGTGGAATTACACACTGGTCGTTATGCCGACTTGTCTGGTGCAGATCAGGTGACAGAATTAGAGCGTATTCGTAAGGCGGCTCAATTTGGAAAAAGTATTGGACTACGAGTCAATGCTGGTCATGGTCTTCACGAAGGTAATGTGATGCCCATTGCAGCCATTGCCGAGTTATCCGAACTCAATATTGGTCATGCCATTGTGGCCGAGGCAATATTTAAGGGGTGGCAAAAGGCCATCACTGATATGAAGGCTCTGATGATTCAGGGTCGAGCAAACTCCTAAATTAAAAACTTAAATATGATCATTGGCATTGGCACAGATATTCTTCAGATCGAACGCTTACAAGTGGCTTACGATCGTACCAATGGTCGTTTAGCGGAGAGAGTTTTGGGTCCTGATGAGATGTTAGTGTTCAAACAGCGCCTTGCCAGAAATCACAAGCGCGGCATTGCTTTCTTAGCAACTCGCTTTGCTGCCAAGGAAGCATTCTCCAAAGCAATTGGTTTGGGTATGCGTATGCCCATGACATGGCGCTCATTGCAAACCTTAAATGAGCCGAGTGGTAAGCCGGTAACCTCCTATTTGGGTGCTCTGGCTAAGTTTATGGCAGAAAAAAATTGGGAAGCACAAGTCACCGTGAGTGATGAACAGGATATGGCGATTGCTTATGTCATCGTTACTCAAAAATAAAAGTCAGAAATAAGTACAAGACATTAAAAATATACAGAGGAAGAGATGAGTCAATTTACCCTGAACCCAGGCCCAGTGACATTAGATGTTGTGGGCCAGGTCTTAAATGCTGAAGATCGTCGTCGTATCCTTGATCCTTTAACTGGTGGCGTGATCTTGTTTGGCAGAAACTTTGCCAACCGTCAGCAACTGACCAAACTTACTGCTGATATTAAAAAGCTACGGCCTGATGTCTTGATTTCGATTGATCATGAGGGTGGACGAGTGCAGCGTTGTAAAACGGATGGCTTTACCCATCTTCCAGCAATGCGCAAGTTGGGTGAGCTTTGGGGCGCCAAGAGTAAATCGACCCATACTGCTGAGTCAGCAGCGCTTGCGATGGCGGCTGCTACTGCCTGTGGCTATGTTTTAGCTGCTGAGTTACGCGCTTGTGGTATCGATTTTAGTTTCACACCGGTTCTAGATTTGGATTTTGGTCGTAGTGGAGTCATCGGCGATCGTTCATTTAGTCGTGATCCACAAATTGTGTTTGCCTTAGCAAAAAGCTTGAACGAAGGCTTGCGTTTAGCCGACATGGCTAATTGCGGTAAACATTTTCCGGGGCATGGTTGGGCGGAAGCAGATTCTCATGTAGCTATTCCGGTAGATGAGCGTTCCTTAGCCCAAATTCTGAATGATGATGCTAAGCCTTATGAGTGGTTAGATCTGAGTCTGGCAGCAGTCATGCCCGCTCATGTCATTTATCCCAAGGTAGATAAGAACCCTGCAGGATTTTCTAATGTCTGGCTACATTCCATCTTGCGTCAAGAATTGGGATTTGAGGGCGTGATCTTCAGTGATGATCTTTCAATGGAGGGTGCAAGTATTGCAGGCTCTGTAGTGAAGGGTGCTGAGTTGGCACTCAATGCAGGTTGCGATGCAGTCCTGATTTGTAATCGCCCAGATTTAGCGGATCAATTACTAGAAAAACTGAAAGTCACCAAAGCCAAACAGTCTGAATCTGCCACTCGTCTCAATCGCTTAATGCCGAAGTCAGCAGCATTATCGTGGGATGAATTGCAAGATGAAGCGGAATACCAACATGCCAAAGGCCTGCTCAAGCAGATGAAGTTAATCACCTAATGCTTTACTCACTTTGAGAGAAATACAAAAGCCCGGCGTACCGGGCTTTTGTTTGTTGAGTTTGCTACTCAGTATTTTACTTAATTAGCGCGACTGCGGTATTCACCATTGCGAGTATCAATTTCAATCTTGTCACCAGTATTGCAGAACAAGGGAACTTGCAATTCATAGCCAGTAGCCAGTTTTGCGGTCTTCAATACTTTGCCAGAGCTGGTATCACCTTTTACTGCAGGTTCTGGGTAAATGATTTCACGAACGAGTGAATTTGGCATGGCAACTGAAAGTGCTTTACCTTCGTAGAACACCACTTCACAAGGCATGCTTTCTTCGAGGTAATTTAAAGCATCACCCATGAATTCAGCTTCCACTTCATATTGGTTGTAGTCACCATCCATAAAGACATACATAGGGTCAGCGAAATAAGAATAGGTGCAATCTTTCTTCTCAAGGATCACAACATCAAATTTGTCGTCAGCTTTGTAAACACCTTCGTTCGGTGCGCCAGTGAGCAAGTTCTTCAATTTCATTTTCACAACTGAGGAGTTGCGGCCTGACCGGCTGTATTCGGCTTTTATAACGACCATGGCATCACTGCCGATCATGACTACGTTACCAACGCGGAGTTCTTGTGCTGTTTTCATCTTGCTATTCCTGGGTGCAGAGTGATTTTTCTGCGGTTTTTATCAAAAACAAGATTGTAACCGCCCGCAGGCCTTTACTGCATGCCTTAGGCTATAAAGCGCATTAAGCGAGCGGCTAGGCCGCCGTCTTCTTGTTTTTTGAGTATGTGGGCGCGCCAGGCCGTGGAATGAACATGCCAGGCATCTAGAGATTTAAGCCATGTGCTAGGCATTGCCCAGGTCATTGCGGCAATAGTAGCTAATCTGAGTTCTTGGCTAGCATTATCGAGGTACAAATCTAAAAAGGCTGCCAATTTGACTTCGTGAGCTCGATCATCTTGAGGATAGATGTGCCAAATAAATGGTTTGCCAGCAAGTTGAGCACGGATAAATGAATCTTCGCCCCGCACAATGTTGAAGTCACATTGTGAGAGTACCCAGTCATATTCATCTTGCGATACAAATGGCATCGAGAGGATTTGGATATTTGCAGGTAAGTTAATGGCTTTTTCACCGGGAAGATTTAAGAGTTCTGCATGACCATGGGTAAGCAATACATCCACGCTTTCCCCAAGACTGCCTAAGTCTTCAAGCCATTTTCGTAAGGGGGCTCCAGGGTAGCAAAAAATATTGATACGTTTTGCACCAGGCCTGAGCTTTAACCAGATCGGTCTCAGACTCTTGGGAATGAGATGGGTAACTTCTGATCCTTCAGGAGGAATGGGGTCCAGTAAGAGTCCGCCAACATCATCTTGAAATCCTGGGAAGAAAAAATACTTTGGAATACCGTGCGATTGTGGCGATGCCTTTGCATGAAATTCTCTAATCCAGGGCTCAGCGCTGAGATACTCTAAATTAATGATGATGGGTTTTGCCGGGGCAATAAAGAGCCCTGCAAGATAACGCTTTGGTAAATCACAGCCAAAAGCTTCAATCACCACATTTGGAGTTTGCACCGGATGCCTAGCATTGTTATAGCTAGCTTCCCATGGTTGCAGATCAATTTTGTGAGCTAGCGCTTCATCACTGCCAGAAGCGAGTAAATTAAGGGTTGGTAAGTCATTGCAGAAAATGCGTACCTCTTGGCCATGAAGACTTGATAAGCTTCGGGCTAGACGCCAGCAAATACCAGCATCACCATAGTTGTCTACGATTTGGCAGAAAATATCCCAACGCATGAGTAATTCTTCTTTTGAAAACCTTCAGCAAGACGTTAAACGGCTACCCGGATTGCCGGGGGTGTATCGCTTCTTTGATGAAGCAGGACACATTCTGTATGTTGGCAAAGCTCGCCACCTCAAAAAACGTGTCTCTAGTTACTTTCAGAGTAAACAACTTTCTCCGCGCATAGCACTCATGGTGGGGAAGATCGCCCGTTACGAAACAACAGTAACACGGACCGAAACCGAAGCGCTCATTTTAGAGAACAATCTCATTAAAGAGCTGGCTCCACCATTCAATATTCTATTTAGAGATGATAAGTCTTATCCTTATGTGATGTTGACGGGCCACCAGTTCCCTAGGCTGGCATCGTATCGAGGCAAGATAGATAAGCGCAATCATTACTTCGGTCCTTTCCCGAATTCTTGGGCAGTACGCAATAGTGTGCAGATTTTGCAAAAAGTATTTCGCCTGCGAACCTGCGAAGACTCTGTCTTTAAGAATCGTAGTCGCCCTTGTTTGCTGCATCAAATCCATCGTTGCAGTGCTCCTTGCGTTGGCAGGCTTAGCGGAGAGCAGTATGGCCAAGATGTAGCTCAAGCAACCCGTTTTTTAGAAGGTGACCATAGTCGTGTGTTGTCAGAACTTGAAAAAGAAATGCATGCTCATAGCGAAGCGATGGAATTTGAAATGGCCGCAGTTCTACGAGACCGCATTGCAGATCTCTCGAGCGTTCTGCAGCAGCAGTCGATGGATACTGTCGCCGAAGGTGAGGGTGATGTTGATGTGATTGCTGTCGCACAAATGGAAGGGATGGTTTGTGTGAACTTGGCTATGGTGCGGGGCGGTCGCCACTTAGGCGACAGACCTTACTTCCCCAAAGGTTTGCGCTCTACCTCTGGCGAGTTGCCATCACCGCCAGAAATTCTGGAGGCCTTTATTGCACAACATTATTTAGAAGAAAAGATTGATGAGCTAGCTTCTGGAGTAACGACTCATTTAATTCCACCAGTACTCGTTTTAAATCATGCTTTGCAAGCGATCAGTGATGATGTCTCTAAGCTAAGTGATGCTCCCCCTGAAGGCTTGCATGAATTATTAAATGCACAAGCTGGTAGAAAAATTACTTTCTTACATCAACCGCAAGGACAAAGGCGCCATTGGCTTGCAATGGCTGAGGGTAATGCCAAGATTGCTTTGACGAAACGCCTGGTTGAGACTGGTGGGCAGTTAGCGAGAGCGCGGGCATTGGCAGATATTCTGGCGCTTGATTTAGAGAGCCTTGAACAATTACGCATCGAGTGTTTTGATATTAGCCATACCTCTGGTGAGGCAACCCAAGCCTCTTGTGTGGTTTATGCAAAGAACGCAATGCAGTCTAGCGAATATCGCCGTTTTAATATCACCGACATTACTCCCGGCGACGACTACGCTGCTATGCGGCAAGTGTTGCAAAGGCGCTATGCCAACTTTCAGGAGCTCCCGGTAGATAAGATCCCGCAAGTCATTTTGATTGACGGCGGTAAAGGGCAGGTGGAGATGGCAAGACAGGTCCTTGCAGAGTTTGGCATGGATGTAGGGTTAATTGTGGGGGTAGCGAAAGGTGAGGGGCGTAAGGTTGGCTTAGAGACACTGATCTTTGCTGATGGGCGCAAAGCCTTAGAGCTCGGAATCAATAGTGCCGCTTTGTTGTTAGTTGCGCAGATTCGTGATGAGGCGCATCGTTTTGCAATTACCGGGATGCGCGCCAAACGAGCCAAGGCAAGAACAGTCTCTCGCTTAGAGGAGATCGAAGGTATTGGTGCTAAGCGGCGTCAAAAGCTATTGGCCCGTTTTGGTGGCTTAAAAGGGGTTGCTAATGCCAGCATCGAAGAGATTGCCAGTGTGGAAGGTGTCTCACTCACTCTTGCTGAGCAGATTTATCGCCAACTCCACTAGCGAATCTGTCACTCACTTAGTTTATGCTTGATACATGCCATTTAATCTACCGATTGCTCTAACCTGGTTGCGTGTTGCAGCAATTCCCTTGCTGATCGGGATTTTTTATCTTCCAGGTTTATGGTTAACACCGCTTGAAAAGAATGTCGTCGCGACTGCCATCTTCGTCTTTGCTGCACTCACCGATTGGTTGGATGGATTTTTGGCAAGGCGTATGCAGCAAGAATCTGTTTTTGGACAATTTCTAGATCCGGTTGCAGATAAACTCATTGTGGCAGCAGCATTATTGGTCCTATTAAATATGGATCGAGTTCAGGTGTGGGTTGCTCTCATCATTATTGGCCGTGAAATTACGATCTCTGCTTTGCGAGAGTGGATGGCTCTGTTGGGCGCTGGCAAAAGCGTTGCCGTACATATGGTCGGGAAATTAAAAACGACAGTGCAATTGGTGGCAATTCCGTTTTTATTACTCAATGACACTTTATTTGGATGGTTAGACTGCGCCAGAATTGGTACTTGGCTTATTTGGGTGGCTTCGTTTTTAACACTCTGGTCAATGTTCTATTACATGAAAAAGGCCTTGCCACAATTGGCGGGCAAGATTGATTAAATCCTAAAAAGCCCGGCCAGCTCAGCCTTTCAGGGGAATAATGCTTTCTCTTTGATTGTTTGTTAAACTGTCGCCCTGTTATGCGGGAATAGCTCAGCTGGTAGAGCGATACCTTGCCAAGGTATAGGTCGGGAGTTCGAACCTCCTTTCCCGCTCCAAGTTCGATGGGAAGCCCTGAAAAGCTTCCCATTTTTGATTTAAGTATCTGGCGCGTTGGCCGAGTGGTTAGGCAGGAGCCTGCAAAGCTTCGTACGGGGGTTCGATTCCCTCACGCGCCTCCAGTAATTTCGCTTGACGAAATGGGGGTATCCCCTAAAATACTTTTAAGTAATGTAAGCAATACTCGTTAAATAGGTAATGCGAAAAATGATCAAAATTCATACTCTTAAAGTTGAAATACTTGCTTTATTCTTTTCCGCCTTTCTAGGCGCTTGCGCTAGCTCTGGGGACTCTCCCACTGGAACGGCTAATGAGGTTCAAGAAATTCAGACTCAACTGCTAGGCGATATGCCCTTACCAGCTGCCTCAAAAATTATTGGCTCAGATTCTTTAATCATTGGCCGTGGTGACAACTGGGTAGGTCGTGTATTGTTATCTGGTGTACAAACACCCACAGATATTTATGCATTCTTTCAATCTGAATATCCAAGAGCTGGTTGGACAACAGTTAGTGCAGTGAAATCCAAAAC
>CAMBBT010000070.1 GCA_945864455.1 Polynucleobacter meluiroseus
TAGATTTTCAGCATTTCCGCGACCTTCCAGGTGTTGGAATATTGATTGTGATTGCAGTCATCATTTTCACTGGTGTACTTGCGATTAATTTTGCTGGTCAATGGTGGTTAAAGCTTTGGGATAAGTTTGTTAATCGCATTCCGATTGTGCGTTCGATCTATTCGAGTGTTCAGCAGGTTTCATCGACTTTATTTTCTGGAAGTGGTCAGGCCTTTAGTAAGGCTTTATTGATTCGTTACCCCCACGCTGATTCTTGGGTGATCGCTTTTCAAACGGGCGCTCCCGCAAGAGAAGTGACTGCTAAATTAGGTGAGGGTTATGTAAACGTATTCTTGCCAACTACTCCAAATCCTACCTCTGGTTTTTTCATGATTGTGCCGCGCTCACAAACCATTGAGCTCGATATGAGCGTAGAGGAAGCTTTGAAACACATCGTTTCCATGGGCTCTGTGCCTCCCAATAGTTCTAGTGGATTGACTACACCCCAGCCACCACGCCATCTTTGATTTATAGGAAATTGTTATGTCGATGCGAAGCCATACCTGCGGGCAGGTAACTGATTCACTGATTGGTAAAGAAGTTACCCTTGCTGGATGGGTGAATCGCCGGCGTGACCACGGAGGTGTGATCTTTATTGACTTACGTGACCGCGAAGGTTTTGTCCAGGTAGTATGCGATCCGGATCGTCCCGAGATGTTTGCTTTAGCTGAGCAAGTGCGAAGTGAGTTCTGCATTCAGATTAAAGGTCTTGTACGCGCACGTCCTGCTGGCACTGAAAATAATGATTTAGTCAGCGGAAAAGTAGAAATCCTTTGTCATGGCCTTGTGATCTTAAATGCCTCTGTCACTCCGCCATTTCAAATTGATGATGAGAATTTATCTGAGACAACGCGTCTTACTCATCGAGTATTAGATTTGCGTCGTCCTCAAATGCAAAAGAACTTACGTTTGCGTTACAACGTTGCAATGGAGTGCCGCCGCTATTTAGATGAGGCTGGCTTTATTGATATCGAAACTCCGATGTTGACGAAGAGTACGCCAGAAGGTGCTCGTGATTACTTAGTTCCATCCCGTGTTCATGATGGCCAATTCTTTGCATTGCCACAATCTCCGCAGTTATTTAAACAACTATTGATGGTTGCTGGTTTTGATCGTTACTACCAAATTACTAAATGCTTTCGTGATGAAGATTTACGTGCAGATCGCCAGCCTGAATTTACACAGATTGACTGTGAAACTGCTTTCTTAACAGAGCTAGAGATTCGCGAGCTCTTTGAAAACATGATTCGTCATATTTTCAAAAAGACCATGAACGTCGAACTACCTAAGCCATTCCCAACCATGCCTTATTCAGAAGGTATGGCACGCTTTGGATCTGACAAGCCAGATTTGCGGGTGAACTTTGAGTTCACCGAATTGACTGATTTGGTGAAAGATGTCGATTTCAAGGTTTTCTCAGGCGCTGCTAACCAAGAGGGCGGCCGGGTAGTGGGCTTATGTGTTCCTGGTGGTGCTGGGATCAGCCGTAGCGAGATTGATGATTACACTCAGTTCGTGAGTATTTACGGCGCTAAAGGTTTGGCTTGGATCAAGGTGAACTCTGTTGCTGAAGGCCGCAATGGTTTGCAATCTCCAATCGTCAAGAACTTGCATGACGCAGCCATTGAAGGTATCTTAAAACGCACTGGCGCTAAGGACGGGGATATTATTTTCTTCGGTGCTGATAAAGAAAAAGTGGCGAATGATGCAATCGGTAATTTACGCCTGCGCATTGGCCATTCTGCTTGGGGTAAAGAGCATGGTCTCTTTACCGAAGGATGGAAACCATTGTGGGTAGTCGATTTCCCCATGTTTGATTACGATGAAGGTGAAGCGCGTTGGGTTGCTTGCCATCATCCGTTTACAAGTCCTAAAGACGAACATATGAAGTATCTGGAGACTGATCCGGGTAAGTGTTTAGCAAAAGCTTATGACATGGTTCTCAACGGCAGCGAAATTGGTGGAGGCTCTGTGCGTATCCACCAAGAAGCAGTTCAAAGCCAGGTATTCCGTGCTTTGAAGATTGGTCCTGAAGAAGCACAAGCTAAGTTTGGCTTCTTATTAGATGCTCTTCAATATGGTGCGCCTCCGCACGGTGGTATTGCATTTGGTTTAGATCGTATTGTGACGATGATGACGGGTGCAGAATCAATTCGTGATGTGATTGCTTTCCCTAAAACACAACGTGCTCAATGCTTATTAACCCAGGCCCCTAGCCCGGTAGATGAGCGTCAATTGCGTGAATTACACATTCGTTTACGCCAAGCTGCTCCAGCTGCTTAAACAAGCAAAGTAATGCCCCATCTTGAAAATTCCTATTTCGGTTTTAGTCCTTATCTATAAATCGAATAGGGATGTTTTATTAATAGAGCGCGCAGATAGAATCAATTTCTGGCAATCTGTGACTGGTAGCCTTGATGCTCTGAATGAGGATCTGGCATTAGCAGCCACCCGCGAGGTATTTGAGGAAACAGGTATTGCTGTTGACCAATTGCCTGTGGGCGCCTTGCGTAATATGCATCATCAAATTGAATACGAAATTTATCCAGATTGGCGTTTTCGTTATGCTCCTGGTGTCACCAGAAATACTGAACATTGGTTTGCATTACAAGTTCCGGATAATACCCCTATCAAACTTTCCCCAAGAGAGCATGTAGCATTTGAATGGCTGCCATTTGAAAAGGCTGCGCAGAAATGTTTTTCTCCAAGCAATGGCGAAGCTATTCTGAAATTTTTCTCAGAGAATAAGGAATAAGGTTAGAAGATGAGACCTTCATCTGGGCACCAGCATTCAGGAACGGGTTCTAAGCCTGCACAGGGAAGCGATTGGAAGGTCATTCGTGATTTAATTCCCTATCTACTGGAATATAAATTTAGAGTTGTAATTGCTCTAGCTTGCTTGGTTGCTGCTAAGGTTACCAATCTAGGCATCCCTATTTTGCTGAAGCGTTTAATTGACGATTTAAACCTCAGGATAGACTCTCCACAAGCCTTACTTGTAGTTCCAGTAGCACTCATTCTGGCTTATGGGCTCCTCCGAATGTCCGCCTCCTTGTTTGCTGAGTTGCGTGAGTTTCTCTTTGCTAGGGTGACTCAGAACGCAGTTCGTAAGGTTGCGCTGCAGGTATTTGAGCATTTACATTCTTTAGCACTAAGCTTTCACTTGGCTCGCCAAACCGGAGGCGTCAGTCGCGATATAGAGCGCGGCACCCGCGGTATTCAGTCGCTGATTTCTTACTCACTCTATAGCATCCTACCAACACTGGTTGAGTTCATTTTGGTGTTAGGTTATTTGGCTTACTCATATGATATTTGGTTTGCAGCAATTACTTTGTGTGCCTTGGTTTTTTATATTGTTTTTACTGTTGTAGTAACAGAGTGGCGTACCCATTTTCGTAAGACCATGAATGATATGGATTCCAAGGCAAATCAGAAGGCAATTGATTCTTTATTAAACTTTGAGACAGTAAAGTATTTTGGAAATGAAGCTTTTGAAGCAAGTCGTTATGACAAAAATTTAGTACGCTATCAGGCTGCTGCCGTTAAGTCGCAAAAATCCTTAGCGATTCTCAATTTTGGTCAGCAAACCATCATTGCTATTGGGCTAGTCTTGATTCTGTGGCGCGCTACGCTGGGTGTAGTAGACGGTAGCATGACTCTTGGAGACCTCGTACTTGTTAATACCTTAATGATTCAGCTGTACATTCCACTCAATTTCCTGGGTGTGATTTACCGCGAGATCAAGCAGTCACTAACGGATATGGAGCGTATGTTCTCTTTACTGAATACTGATAAAGAGATTGCGGATTCTCCTGATGCCCAGATAATGCACATCCATGATCATAACCTTGGGCCAGATGTCCGTTTTGAGAATGTATCTTTTCACTATGAAGCCAAACGAGAAATCCTCCATGATGTGAGTTTTAATATTCCAGCAGGAACGATTACTGCTGTGGTTGGACAAAGTGGCGCAGGCAAGAGTACCTTAGCCAGATTGCTATTTCGTTTTTATGATGTGCAGTCTGGAAAAATTTTGATTGATGGACAAAATATCCAGGATGTCACTCAAGCCAGTTTGCGTAAAGCGATTGGTATCGTTCCGCAAGATACCGTCTTATTCAATGACACTATCGGCTATAACATTGCCTATGGCGATCCTTCAGCGTCTATTGAAGGGGTGTACGAGGCAGCAAGGGCGGCTCAGATTGATGGCTTTATCAAGCGCTTACCAGATAGCTACGATACCCAAGTGGGCGAGAGAGGTTTAAAGCTCTCCGGAGGCGAGAAACAGCGCGTGGCGATTGCGCGAACTTTGTTGAAAAAGCCGGCGATGCTTATTTTTGATGAGGCAACTTCTGCCTTAGATTCTAAAACCGAGCGGGCTTTTCAAGAAGAATTGCTGAGTTTGGCTAAAAATCGTACCACTCTCATCATTGCACATAGGCTATCAACCATTATTCATGCGGACCAAATTCTGGTGATGGAGCATGGGCAAATCGTGGAGCGGGGAACCCATTTAGAGTTGCTAGCAGCCCAAGGTAAATATACCGAGATGTGGCAAATGCAAGAACGTGCTGCTATTGATTAGAATAGCTTGATGACTCAACAAAATAATCAGCTAACTTCTACAGAAAATATTCTAAAAAATGCCTTTGCAGCTGCTGTGGCTGTGGCTGATCCCCAAGTCATCGTTCCGCAATATTTGGCCAAGATATTCCCTGCTGGACAAGAGCCCAGAGGCAGATGTTTAGTAGTGGGCGCTGGCAAGGCTAGCGCTTCTATGGCCAGCGCACTCGAGTTGTATGCAAGGACACACTGGCCTCAAGTAAAGATAGAGGGCGTAGTGCTGACGCGCTACGGACATGCAGCGCCAACTAGCCATATCCAAATTATTGAAGCCGGTCATCCGTTGCCCGATCAAGCGGGTATGAATGGTACCAAGGCAATCTATGCATTAACCCAGCAATTGGAGCCAGGCGATGTACTAGTTGCGCTAGTTTCTGGCGGTGGCTCAAGTCTACTGACCTTGCCTCAAGAAGGAATCTCGATTGATGACATGCGCAAGACTACTGAGGCACTTTTGCGAAGTGGTGCTCCGATAGAGGAAATGAATATTGTTCGTAAACATTTATCTGCAATTTTGGGTGGTAACTTAGCAAGGGTTGCCATTGCTCATGGGGCACGCGTAGAGGCATTGCTGATCTCTGATGTGACCGGTGATTCACCAGCAGATATTGCTAGTGGACCTTGTGCAGCTGATTATTCGACTTATCAAGATGCTTTAGCTATCTTTGAAAAGTATCGTTTGGATGAAGATGAAATTCCAGCATCAGTCCTGAATCATCTAAGGCAAGGTCTTGTGGGGAAGCAGCCAGAGACTCTCAAAGATTCTGATTTGGTGGGCGCTCAAGTAGCAAATCATGTGATTGCTACAGCCTATAAAAGCTTAGAAGCAGCAGCAGACTATGTTCGTAGCCAAGGTTATGAGCCGATTGTTCTGGGCGATACGATTACTGGTGAAGCGCAAGAGGTTGGGCGTGCGCAAGCAAATCTAGCTCGTGAGCATTTAGCTAAAGGTGACAAGCCTCTGGCAATCATTTCTGGCGGAGAATGTACTGTCACGATTCCTGCAGGCATTAAAGGTCGCGGTGGTCGTTGCAGCGAGTATCTACTCTCACTCTTTGCCGCCTCGAAAGATTTGCCTCAGTTGGCAGCTTTGGCTGCAGATACTGATGGTATTGATGGCAGTGAAAAAAATGCAGGCGCGTGGTTTACAGGGGACACTCGCCTGACTAGTGCTGATAAGGGTCTATTAGCAGAGCCCTTCTTGGCCGCCCATGATTGCTATGGCTTCTTTGCAGAATTAGACGCTTTAGTGGAAACTGGCCCTACACTGACGAATGTGAATGATTTCCGTATCATTTTGCTCAATCAATAATTATGTCTAATAGCCCTGTACAAATTGAACTAATTGCTCCAGATGACTGGCACTTGCATATTCGTGATGGCGAGGTCATGAAAGATGTATTAGCTGATACTGCGAGGCAGTTTGCACGTGCGATCATCATGCCAAATTTAAAGCCGCCAGTGACTACAGTGGAATTGGCAAAGGCCTATCGCTCACGGATAGAAGCTAACTTGAAATCTCTTGGCATCAATCATTTTGAGCCTTTAATGACTTTGTACCTGACTGATAATACTTCGGCCGATGAAGTGCGTAAGGCTAAGGCTGAAGGAATTATCGGCTTTAAGCTTTATCCTGCTGGAGCCACAACAAATAGTGATGCTGGAGTAACTGATATTAAGCATTGCTACAAAGCGCTTGAGGCCATGCAGGAAGTTGGGATGCCGCTCTTAATGCATGGAGAAGTCACTCATGCTGCTATCGATATCTTTGATCGTGAAGCAGTCTTTATAGATACAGTACTTGAGCCACTACGTAAAGATTTTCCAGAACTGAAGATTGTGTTTGAACACATTACTACCAAGCAAGCTGCGCACTACGTGCGTGATGCTCTGGCACCTCGTAACACTTTAGCGGCTACGATTACGCCACAGCATTTACTGATGAACCGCAATGCGATTTTTTCTGGCGGTATTCGTCCACATAATTATTGCTTACCAGTGTTAAAGCGCGAAGAGCATCGCGTTGCTCTCTTAGAGGCGGCTACCAGTGGCAATCCTCGTTTCTTTTTGGGAACCGATAGTGCACCGCATGCTAAGGGAGATAAAGAGGCAGCCTGTGGTTGTGCAGGGTGCTACAGCGCATTCAATGCCTTGGGTTTATATGCTGAAGCATTTGAGAGTGTTACTAAGTTGGATAAATTGGAAGGCTTCGCTAGTTTGTTTGGCCCCGATTTTTATCATTTGCCGCGTAATAGTAAAAAAATTATCCTCGCTAAGCAGGCACAAAAGATTCCTGCTGTGTTGCCGCTAGGTAAAGACACGATTGTTCCGCTCCGCGCTGGCGAAACTATCGCCTGGTCACTGATTTAAATACACGTCTACTTTTTTACAAGCCAATTTGCTCTGACTGCGTTAGACTGCAGGCGCAGAGTCAATTGGGCAATCGCCGCCTCTTTATTGAGGGGGAGGAAAGTCCGGACTCCATAGGGAAGGGTGATGGCTAACGGCCATCCACGGCGACGTGAGGAATAGGGCCACAGAGACGAGCGTATTTAGTTACGGTGAAACGCGGTAACCTCCAC
>CAMBBT010000071.1 GCA_945864455.1 Polynucleobacter meluiroseus
TGCAAGGGAACCCCTGCAGCAGTTTGTAAGCCGAGCGCAATGAACTTCTTACCAGATTGAATATCTGGATCTTTGGTGTAACTCACTACCACGCCAGGAGACTGAAAGCCCTTAGCAGAAACAGAGGGATAACCTTTAGATACTAATAAGTCACGAACCTTAGTGCCCAGCTCTACTTGCTTTGCTTTGAGCGCCGCAAAACCCAGCGCTTGGGTTTCTTTCATGACATTGCGCAAGATCTTGAGCGCATCCGTAGGCATCGTCGTGTGATATACGTGACTACCCTTTTCATAAGCTTCCATGATCTGCAACCATTTTTTAAGATCTATGGAGAAACTAGTACTTTGAGTTGCATCAATTTTCTCGCGGGCCCTGTCGCTAAGAGCGATTAGTGCGCAACAAGGAGAGCTGCTCCAGCCTTTTTGTGGTGCAGTGATCACCACATCTACATTGCAGGCTTTCATGTCAACCCACATTGCACCTGAGGCGATGCAATCTAATACAAACAAACCATTTACAGAGCGCACAGCCTCACCCACTGCCTTGAGGTAGTCATCTGGCAGGATGATGCCTGCTGAAGTTTCAACGTGAGGAGCAAAAACGACTGCTGGCTTTTCTTTTTTAATGAAGGCTACTACCTCTTCAATCGGTGCTGGTGCAAATACGCCCTGAGTAGACGGCTCTAACTGACGGCCTTTGATAATAGTAATGTCATTGGTAATATTGGCTAGATCAAAAATTTGTGTCCAACGATAGCTAAAATAGCCATTACGCAACACTAAACATTTTTGCTGATTAGTAAATTGACGTGCCACGGCTTCCATTCCGAAAGTACCGCTACCGGGAACGATGACTGCAGAGCTGGCATTGTAGGCATCCTTCAGGACGCTTGAAATATCAACTATGACACGCTTGAACTCTTCGGACATGTGATTTAAGGAGCGGTCAGTGTAAACGACTGAGAACTCTAATAAACCATCTGGATCAACGTTGGGGAGTAAACCTGGCATAGCAGTTTCCTAGGGATTTCTGTGAATAGACCTAAATGATACCGATTTAGGCGGCTTTTTGGGTGAACCCCCAAAAACCACCCTAGAAAATGCTTTTTTGACCTCTTTACTACTTTTACCCCTTCTTTATTCTCGAGGAAATAATAATTCCACTCACAATGAAAGCAAACGCTAGGCCATGAAATAACTGAGGCGGCTCACCCAGCATGGCAGCAGAAAAAATTGCTGTAAATAATGGAATGAAATTAGCAAAGAAAGCAGCAACTGTAGGTCCCGCACCGTTGACACCTAAGCCCCAGCAACGGTAAGCAATCAATGAAGGGCCAAGAGCCACAAACAGAACCAAGGAAACAGTCCAAAGATTAAGCTCCAAATACGCCTGACCAGCGACGATCTCAAAACCATCAAAAAATCCTGTCCACAGCAAACCTGCAAATACCTGTGCCATTAAAAATTGTGCCCAAGGCCACTCACGCTCGTTGCTTGAACCAGGCCTAGTCAACATCCAACTATACAAAGCCCACGTGATAGTAGCTAGCATGATTAAAAGATCACCAAGCACCATTTGCATTGAAAGTAAAGTCGATAAATCGCCTCTCGTTAATACAATTGCAACGCCGAAGAGTGAAACAACTGCACCCACTGCCTGCAACAAACGAGGTTTAGTTTGGTAAAAAACAGCGCCAATGAATAACATCCAAATAGGCATGCTTGCGCCAATTAAAGTGACATTGATAGCTGTTGAAGTCTCTAGGGCGAGATATAGCAGAGCGTTATAACTACCGACACCAAATAAACCTAAAAGTAGAAAGCGCTTCTTATTTATCCATAAAGCACTACTAGGAGCAAAAACTCGCCAGCCCAAGGGGAGTAATATTAATGCTGCTAGGCCCCAACGTACTGTGCTTAAGGTGATTGGCGAAATAGCCCCACTAGCAACCAAAACACGACCTGCAATCGCATTACCAGCCCATAAGGCGGTAGCTGTCAATAGATATATAGTCGTTGCGAGGTTTAGTTGAGGCATTCAGAAAGATCAAAAATAGGGAGCCATTCAAGGACCCCAAGATGGATAATCTAGCATTGTAGAAACAAATCCCAGGTATTGCTAAGATAGAGCTTAATTAGGTATATGCCCCATATAAGAGGCATTCAACAGAAGGATACATTGTGGCAATCATTACCAATATTGAAGATTTAAGAGTGCTCCACAAAAAACGCACTCCCAAGATGTTTTATGACTATGCTGATTCAGGATCTTGGACCGAATCCACTTACCGCGCTAATGAATCTGAATTTCAGAAAATAAAACTACGTCAACGTGTAGCCGTTGATATGACTAATCGAACCACGAAAACGACGATGGTAGGTCAAGAAGTCAGAATGCCAGTAGCACTTGCTCCTACTGGACTCACCGGCATGCAGCACGCTGATGGTGAAATTCTGGCGGCTAAAGCGGCGGAAAAATTTGGTGTGCCTTTTTGTTTATCTACCATGAGCATCTGCTCTATCGAAGATGTAGCAGAACACACTACCAAGCCATTTTGGTTTCAGCTCTATGTCATGAAAGATCGTGGCTTTATCGAGCGTCTCATTGAACGCGCTAAAGCTGCCAAGTGCTCGGCTCTTATTCTCACATTAGATTTACAGATTTTGGGGCAACGCCATAAAGATCTTAAGAATGGTCTGAGCGCCCCGCCGAAGCTGACGATCGCTAACATGATCAATATGGCAAGCAAGCCACGCTGGTGTCTTGGTATGGCGATGACGCCACGCAGAACGTTCCGCAATATTGTTGGGCACGCAACCGGCGTAGGCAATATGTCCTCTCTCTCCTCTTGGACCGCCGAGCAATTTGATCCAGGGTTAAGTTGGAACGATGTAGAGTGGATTAAAAAACTCTGGGGCGGAAAGCTCATCATCAAGGGAATCTTAGATGCGGAAGATGCTCGCCTAGCAGCAAATACTGGTGCTGATGCCTTAATCGTATCCAATCATGGTGGTCGACAATTAGACGGCGCTATCTCTAGTATTGAAGCGCTGCCAGGAATCGTGGCAGCGGTTGGCAAAGATATTGAAGTTTGGATGGACGGCGGCATTCGTTCTGGCCAAGATGTTTTAAAAGCATGGGCTTTAGGTGCACGTGGCACCATGATTGGCAGGCCCTTTCTGTATGGCTTAGGCGCTATGGGCGAGGCAGGCGTTACCAAGTGTCTGGAAATCATTCAAAATGAATTGGATATCACTATGGCATTTACTGGACACCGCGATATCCAGAACGTGACTAAAGATATTTTGTACCCAGGAACTTTTTAAATTACACAGACGAAGATCCAAAGCTCTTCCCAAGGCAGTAATTAGCATCACCATAAAGGCGGTAGATATGAAACGTGTTGTTGATGTATTTAAAAAGCATGGTCGTGAGCTTGTATGGACTTATGTAATCGACCTTCAAAATGATGATGAATTTCATCCTGGCCAACTCGACTTTGAAGCCGAGGCTCTCAGACTGTCACAAGTTGATAAAAGGGGTCTAGCCAGCGAACTCAGCGCCAAAGTCAGGCTAAATTAGAGGGTTACCCATAAAGTCGCTATGGTTATGTGGTGGCAAGGAAATCAATTTCTTTGCTTTGGTATGGCCTCAACTAGTTAGCTCTAATCTAGAGATGAAAAAACGAGTTGAAGGAATTCATGAATTTTTAGGCAATATCCTTTACTTTTTGATTGGCGCTCATGCATTAACAGCTTTATGGCAACATTATGCTGTGGGACGATACACTTCGTCGTATGTTCAATCAAGTTAAAACACAAGCTGAGGAGTTGGCAAGAGATGAAGCCCTTATCTAAAAAAGCGAAAATGGCTATTGGCTGGACGATATTAATGACTGTAATTGGTACTGCGATGTTGCATCAGTGGCAATTCTTTGCCATGGGCTGTGCCTCTATTGCTTTGCTCCTGGTTGCTAACCACTACGATCTCCTGAAAGATCCTGAAGACAAGAAGTAAATTCTCACCTTTAAGGCCAAAGCTATATCGATAGTCAATAGTAATACGGCCATCAGCTACGTTAGCCACACCTTTCTCTAAAGTCTCCTCGTCTAGCTCAACGCCACCACCAGCGCCGCTTGCGCTTGCTGTGATCGACCACTGCAACAAGAATTCATGAATTACGTTCAATTCTCCAGAATTAAGGATTCCAAGAAAAAAAGTGGGATTAAATTTAAAATAAAGGTCTGATATTAAGGAGATCAATATGAAAACTTGGCAATGCATCGTATGCGGCTTTATTTATGACGAGGCAAAAGGTTTGCCAGAGGATGGTATTGCCCCCGGAACTCTGTGGATAGACGTTCCAGAGAACTGGGAATGCCCAGACTGCGGTGTAGCAAAATCTGACTTTGAAATGGTTCAGGTATAAGCTAAGCGCTGCCACTATTGTGGCTTTATTGATCTTTTTGCTTTCATTAGGAGTTTATCTTTGACTCAAAACACACTTGGTTCATCCGCCATTGTCATCATTGGCAGTGGCTTGGCCGGGTACACTCTGATTCGTGAAATTCGTAAACTCGATAAAGTTGCACCGATCACCTTGATCACGCGTGAGCCTGGCTATTTTTATTCCAAGCCGATGCTCTCTACTGCTCTTGCAAGTAAGAAAGAAGCTAGTCAACTTATTACCACTGCATCGGAAGGTATGGCATCACAGCTGGACATCCTTACCCTCTCTGAGACTGATGTGAGTGCA
Source organism: Polynucleobacter meluiroseus (assembly GCA_945864455.1). GTDB lineage: Bacteria > Pseudomonadota > Gammaproteobacteria > Burkholderiales > Burkholderiaceae > Polynucleobacter > Polynucleobacter meluiroseus_B. The sequence goes on from CAMBBT010000071.1 coordinate 4,757, forward strand.
ATCGATACTGCCGCACAAAAACTACAAACCAGTGCAGGCCCAATCTCTTATAGAAAGCTGGTCCTAGCCCTTGGCGCAGATCAAATCCGGATACCTTTGGAAGGCAATGCCGCAAGTGAAGTTCTCACTGTGAATGATTTAGAAGATTATGAAAAATTTCGCAACGCCATTGTAGGCAAAAAGAAAGTAGCTATTCTTGGAGCGGGTCTCATCGGCTGCGAATTTGCAAATGATTTAGTGTTAGGCGGCTATGAGGTCGATGTGATTGATCTTGCCCCCCAAGTGCTTGGTCGTCTATTACCTGAAGCGGCAGCCAAAGAGCTCCAAAATAAACTGAGTGAAGCTGGTGTCCGCTGGCACTTCTCCACCACTGTTCAAACCGTCAATCGCAATGGTGATGCCCTAGAAATTAAGCTAGCAAATGGTAATTCGATTTCTTGTGATGTCACTCTCTCTGCTGTTGGCTTGAAGCCTAGATTGGATTTAGCTAAAGCCGCGGGAATAAAAACTGGAGTGGGTATTCAGGTGAATCGCGATCTTGAAACTAGCGCTAGCAATATTTACTCGCTCGGCGATTGTGCAGAGGTTGATGGCCTGGTCCTCCCTTATGTCATGCCCATCATGCAGGCTGCACGAGCATTAGCGCCAACACTTCTTGGACAAGTCACAGCACTCAGCTACCCTGCGATGCCTGTTATGGTAAAAACTCCGGCACTACCAACGGTGGTTTCTCCGCCAGCTAAAGGTGTTAATGGCCAATGGAAAACTACCGCTATTGAAGGTGGGATTGAGGCTCGCTTTGAAGCCGCTGACGGTAAATTACTGGGATTTGCATTAATGGGTACCGCTACGGCACAACGGGCAACTTTAACCAAGGAACTACCACCAATACTCCAGTGATCTATTCTTGATAGTGTTTGATATTGACGAAATAAAAAGGCCCGCAATGCGGGCCTTTTCTTTAATGCAGGAGAAACGCTTAAGAAACAGCTACAAACCAAGTCGTATTGTGTGACTGAGCACTCATCAAGAACAGCATTGGTACTGAAAGTATTGTATTGATGCGTGAAGTTAACATTGCAACGCGCGCTGACTTTGCTTTTATATCCGGCTCAACAGCAACGATACCAAGAGCGCGCTTTTGATTTGGCCAAATAATGAACCAAACGTTGAATGCCATTACTAAAGCAATCCACATACCTAAACCGATTGCACGAAATGGCGCTTGTAATGTGAAGGCTTGATGTGCATAGCCACTTAAGATGGCTACGATCAAACCAGTAAGCACAGTAAGGAGTGCTGCCCAACGGAACCAAAACAATGCGGTTGGGGCAATTACTTTACTAATCGCTGGCTTTTGCTCGTCAGGAATCTTAGACATGGAAGGAATTTGCACGAAGTTGAAGTACCAGAGCAGTCCAATCCACATCACACCAACCATCACATGTAACCAACGGAATATGAAAGGCAATTCAAGAGAGCTAAAGTTACCACCCAAGGCGAAGATAATGAGAATGAGGAGTACGAATCCAGCTAAAACAGTACGTCCCAATGAGGTCAAAATTGATGCCATGGAAGGATCTCCTATGATTAATAATGGGTCTAACTATAAACGATTCTCGCCATTTTGTTCGATCCTGCAAAAATATATAAATCTTACTTAAAATAGACACTTAGCTCGTTTTGGAGCGCAAAATCGATCTACTGATATGACAAACACCCCATCCTCTCAAAACCTGAAAAGAATCTATATTCAAGAGGTAGTCACACGAGATGGATTTCAGGCGGAAAGTGTATTTGTACCTACCGAGCAAAAAATTGCATTAATTAATCGCCTCAGTCGTGCTGGTTATGCCAAGATTGAAGTGAGTTCTTTTACTAGCCCTAAGGCTATCCCTATGTTGGCCGATGCTGAGGCAGTCATGAGAGGTATTGAGCGTGTACCAGGCGTTGAATACACCGCCCTCATCCCAAACCTCAAAGGCGCTGAGCGCGCCTTGAGCGTCGGTGTAGATGAATTCAATCTGGTCATGTCAGTGAGTGAAGCGCACAACCAAGCCAATCTCAAAATGAGTTGTCAAGATTCTTTCAAGGGATTGTCCACTGTGATTAATTTAGCACACGCCAACAATACTGCCGTGAACATTTCTTTATCTACTAGCTTTGGATGTCCTATGTCGGGGATGACTTCTTTGATGGAATTAATGGACTGGGTTGATCGCTTTGCTGCTGTTGGTGTGCGTGGCATTACTGTCTGCGACACTACGGGCATGGCTAATCCAGCGCAAGTGCAATCTGTCTGCGATGCAGTGCAAGCCAAATATCCAAAGCTGCAATTGACTTTGCATTTTCACAATACTCGTGGCATGGGGCTTGCTAATGCTTTGGCTGCTGTTAATAGTGGAATTGA
>CAMBBT010000072.1 GCA_945864455.1 Polynucleobacter meluiroseus
TATGACACCTTGTTTGCTATGGATAGCAAGTTTGAGATCAAACCGCAGATGGTTGATAAGTTCACCGTCAGCCCTGATAAAAAAACGTATACCTTCACATTACGTGATGGATTGAAGTTCCATGATGGCGCTCCAGTGAAGTCTGCTGACGTCATTGCCTCTATTGATCGCTGGTCTAAACGCGATGGACTTGGGCAAAAATTGGCTGAGTCCACCGAGTCTTGGTCTGCTACGAATGACAAAACATTTGTTCTTAAGCTCAAAAAGCCATTTGCATTTGTATTGGATGCGCTAGGAAAACCTTCCTCAAACGTTCCATTCATAATGCCTGAGCGGATTGCAAAGACAGATGCATTTACGAATATCACTGACCCTACAGGTTCAGGTCCGTTCAAGATGGTTAAGGATGAGTGGGTTCCTGGTAGCAAAGTGGTTTATGTAAAGAATACTGACTATGTGCCACGCAAAGAAGCTCCATCTTGGGCCTCTGGTGGCAAGGTTGTAAAAGTGGATCGCGTAGAGTGGCTCTACATCCCTGATGCAGCTACTGCAGCCAATGCTTTGGGTAATGGCGAGGCTGACTGGTGGGAACAGATGCCACCGGATCTCATTCCACTGCTTGCTAAAAATAGTAGCGTGAAGGTGGAAAACATTGATCCTTTGGGCTCAATGGGGATGATTCGTTTTAACTTCTTACACCCACCATTTAATAATGAAAAAATGCGTCGTGCAGTTGCAATGGTTGTAAATCAACAAGATTATGTATTAGGTATTGCTGGTAGCGCAGATAACGGTAAGTCCTGCGCTTCCTACTTTACTTGTGGCACACCCTTGGCGAGCAGTGTTGGCTCATCTTTATTGACCGGTAAGCGTGACTTCGAGGCAGCTAAAGCGCTGATCAAAGAATCTGGTTACAAAGGTGAAAAGATCGTCATTATTTCAGCTGCTGATCAACCTATTGTTCAGTCTCAGTCACTTTTGACAACTGAGTTGCTGCGTAAATTAGGTTTGAACGTAGAGTTGCAAGCGGGCGATTGGGGTAGCTTAATTACTCGCCGCACTTCTAAAGAGCCAGTTGATAAGGGTGGTTGGTCGATTTTCCATACATGGTTGGTTGGTCCTGACCTTCTTAACCCTGGTGTGAACTTTGCAATTCGTGGTAATGGTGACAAGGCATGGTTTGGTTGGCCATCAGATCCTAAGATAGAGACATTGCGTGAGGCCTTTTTTGAGGCTCCAAACGCAGGCGCAGCTAAAAAGGCAGCGGAAGCGGTACAGGGCCGTGCATTTGAGTTCTTGCCATACATACCTACTGCGCAATTTATCTTGCCAACAGCCTACAGAACGAATCTATCTGGAATCATTGTGGCGCCAATGGCATTTCTTTGGAATGTGGAGAAAAAATAATTTCCTTTTTGTTTAAGAGTGTAGGGGTTATTTTTTGCTTTCATACATAGTAAGGCGTTTGGGCGCAACGATAGTTGTCATGGCTGTCGTTGCGTTCTTTGTTTTTTCACTTCTCTATCTCACTCCTGGCGATCCTGCGGCAGTGATTGCAGGAGATGTTGCCACCGCAGAAGATATTGCGCGCATTCGTCAATCCTTAGGATTGGATCAACCTTTTTTAGTCAGATTTGGTAATTGGGTTTGGGCGCTTCTTCATGGCGACTTAGGTACCTCTATTTTTAATAATCTGCCTGTATCTAAGTTAATTTCTCAGAGGGTAGAGCCCACCTTATCTTTAACAATTTGCACCTTAATTGTGGCTATTGTGACTTCTGTTCCTTTGGGCGCTATTGCAGCAGCCCGTGCAGAGAGCAAGTTAGACCACGCCATCATGGGATTTTCGGTACTTGGATTTTCTCTACCGGTCTTTGTTCTTGCTTATCTATTGATACTCCTTTTTTCATTGCAGTTACAGTGGTTGCCAGTTCAAGGTTATCGACCGATCAGTGAGGGTATTTGGCCTTGGTTCCGACATTTAATTTTGCCTAGCTTGGCCTTGGGAACAGTTTACGCAGCCCTGATTGCCCGTATTACTCGTGCCAGCGTTTTGGATGTTTTGTCACAAGACTATATTCGTACAGCTCAAGCAAAGGGCTTAAAAGAGCGAGACATCATGATTCATCACGCACTTAAAAATGCGGCTGTACCTATTATTACGGTGATTGGTATTGGCATTGGTTTATTGATCTCAGGTGCGGTAGTCACTGAAACCGTTTTTGCTATCCCTGGTATCGGAAGATTAACCGTCGATGCCATTTTGCGTCGTGACTATCCCATCATTCAAGGAGTGATATTAATTTTTTCAGCGACCTACGTCATGATTAATTTAATGATTGATTTGTCGTACGTCTTTTTTGATCCTCGTATTCGTTACTAGGCTCTATGATCAATAGCAACGCTCTGAATGCAGTAGATTGGTCGGTGCTGATCTCCAAGGTACGCTTATTTATGAGTGTGCAGTTGCCCGCTTTATATAAGCGCTATCCATTTGCAGTGATTGGTGCAGCAACACTGTTGCTAATGACCTTCATCGCTATTTTTGCGCCACTCTTGGCTACGGTAGATCCGCAGGCAGTCGCTCCATTAAATCGCTTGAAGCCACCAAGCTGGGAGTATTGGTTTGGTACTGATGCTCTAGGGCGCGATGTTTATAGCCGTGTGATGTATGGCTCTCGCGTTTCTCTTACCGTTGGAATTTCAGTAGCTTTGTTAAGTACCGTGATTGGTTTAGCCATCGGTTTGATTACTGGTTTTGTGCGCTGGCTAGATGCGATTGTGATGCGGATTATGGATGGATTGATGTCTATTCCATCGATCTTGTTAGCGATTGCCTTAATGGCTTTAACTAAGGCCAGCATTGAAAACGTGATTATCGCCATTACCTTGGCAGAAGTACCTCGAGTAGTACGTTTGGTCCGCAGCTTAGTCTTAGGCTTGCGTGAGCAGCCCTACGTTGAGGCTGCAGCTGCATCGGGCACCCCCTTGGTAAAAACATTGCTACGTCACATTCTTCCCAATATTGCTGCACCCCTATTGGTTCAGGCGACTTATATCTGTGCTTCCGCAATGATCACAGAAGCCATTCTGTCATTTATTGGCGCAGGTACTCCACCAAATATCCCAAGCTGGGGCAATATCATGGCCGAGTCAAGAAGCCTATTTCAAATTGCAGGCTACCTGATCTTATTTCCCTCTATTTTTCTATCGGCGACTGTACTTGCAGTCAATTATTTGGGTGATGGATTGCGTGATGCCTTAGATCCTCGTCTTTCCAGGAGAATGTAATTTATGAGTCAGGCTACTGGAAAAACGATATTAGAAGTTAAAGATTTACGAACCTATTTTTATACGCGCGATGGCGTTGTTCGTTCTGTAGATGGTGTTTCCTTCTCAGTATCAGAGGGTGAAACCTTAGCTATCGTTGGAGAGTCAGGCTGCGGTAAGAGCGTGACCTCTTTGTCATTATTGCGACTCATACCGTCTCCCCCGGGAAAATTTGTTTCTGGAACTGTTTTATATCACGGCAAGGACTTGCTAAAGCTCTCTGAAGATGAAATGCGTGATATTCGTGGAGATAAGATCTCGATGATCTTCCAGGAGCCTATGACTTCCTTAAATCCAGTCATCACAGTTGGCAGGCAAATTGGTGAAGTTTTAGAGTTACATCGACATTGCAACAAAGAGGAAGCGCATGATCGCATTTTAGAACTACTCAAGTTAGTTAATATTCCAGAGCCCGAGAGAAGAATGAATGAGTATCCGCATCAGCTTTCAGGAGGCATGCGACAACGAATTATGATTGCCATGGCTTTGGCTTGTGACCCTGAGATCTTGATTGCTGATGAACCAACAACAGCGTTGGATGTCACTATTCAGGCGCAAATATTAAACCTGATGCGTGAGCTCAGAGATCGCACTCGTGCCGCAATTATTTTAATTACGCACGATCTTGGCGTTGTAGCAGAAATGGCGCAACGGGTAGTAGTGATGTACGCTGGTCGTAAGGTAGAGGAGGCTAGTGTTTATGATTTATTCACTAAGCCTATGCACCCTTACACCTTAGGTCTCTTAAATTCAATGCCACGCCTTGATGATACGAGCTCTAAACGTTTGGTGGAAATTCCTGGCATGGTTCCATCCATGAGAACTGAGATTGTTGGTTGTGCCTTTGCTCCTCGTTGCCCAGAAGTAAGTGAGCGTTGCTTGCTCGAATCTCCGGCTCTCAAGGATTATGGTAATGAACATTCAGTAGCGTGCTGGAATCCAGTAGCTGTATCAATGGATATTACATGAGTAAGCAACAAAAACAGCTTTTAGAGCTTAAAAATCTGACTAAGTACTATCCCATTCGTAAGGGCTTGCTGAGCCGTATTGCAGGTTATGTTTATGCTGTTGACGGCGTGAGCTTCTCTATCTATGAAGGCGAAACATTGGGCCTAGTTGGTGAGAGTGGCTGCGGCAAGTCTACCGTTGGCAGAACTATTCTGAGATTGATTGATCCTACTGCCGGTGAAATTTTTTGGTGTGGCGAGAGAATTGATGGGCTTTCTCGAAATGAGATGAGACCCTTCCGTAAAGAAATCCAAGCGGTTTTTCAAGATCCGTATTCTTCACTAAACCCACGCATGCGTGCCGCCGATATTGTCTCTGAGCCTTTGCGTAACTTTGAAAAACTCTCTCAAGCGCAAGGCCGGGATAGAGTGAGTAAACTATTTGCATTAGTGGGTCTGCGCCCTGATCAGATGTTGCGCTATCCCCATGAGTTTTCTGGTGGCCAGCGCCAACGCTTGGGTATTGCCCGAGCGTTGTCGGTGAAACCAAAGCTCATCATGTGTGATGAACCTGTCTCAGCCTTAGATGTTTCGGTTCAGGCCCAAGTAATCAACTTATTGGGTGATTTACAGCAAGAATTTGGAGTATCTTATTTATTTATTGCCCATGATTTAGCTGTCGTAAAGCATATCAGCCATCGAATTGCGGTGATGTACTTAGGGCGTGTAGTTGAGCTTGCAGTAACAGACGAGTTATTTAAGCGACCATCCCATCCCTATACTGAAGCATTGCTTTCTGCTGTGCCTATTCCTGATCCAACAAAGCAGCGCAAACAAATTGTGCTTGGTGGCGACGTTCCAAGCCCAATTAATCGTCCTAGTGGTTGTCACTTCCACACACGCTGCATCTATGCTCAAGCGCGTTGCAAAGTGGAAGAGCCAACTTTAGAGGAAATGTCCCCAGGACATTTTGTTGCTTGCCACTTCAAGTTAAATACTTAAAGTCCAGATAGCGGTAGCAGACAATACGAGTGCCAGGAAGTAATTAAAGATCTCCAGGCGATTGCCAGTGCCCAGCCAGGTTCGAAATAGGGCGCCAGCCAGCGCATAAGTCATATTACTGGTGAAGGCAAAAAACATCACTACTGCGCAAGCTAGTGCAAGTCGTTCATTCGGGTTGCTGCTGGGCTTGCCATCGGCATAAATAATCCAGGTACCCGTGATAGTGATTGCTAAAAGCCATACTTTAATATTTAAAAACTGTAGTAAAACGCCCTGAAGGAAATTGATATTCAGTTTTGCAGAATTTAGCTGCTGTAATTGTTTAGTTCTGCATAGCTTATAAGAAAGCCAGATTAAGTACGCACACCCGAGCAACTTAATACTCAGCCTCAGGCTAGGGATTTCAGTAATAACGGCCCCAATACCTAAGCCACAACTCAGCATGATGACAAGCCATCCCACCGGCACTGCTAATGCAAATGGGATCGTTTCACGTATTCCCTCATTGGTGGCGATGGCTGTTGTGAGCATGGTATTTGGACCTGGAGAGAAGGACATAGCCGCACTAAAGACTAATAGCGCAATGAACTCATTCAGACTAAAAATTGACAACATATTGGTATCCCGCTTATTGGGGATTCATTTCTGAATCTAGCGGATAGATTGGACGTCTAATATTCTTAAAGTCAAACCAAGCGTAATTTGAGCTGGTTGGGCCACCTTGGTCAGAATCGCATTCAACAAAACCCTTGCTGAGAGGAAAAAAGACTGGTCGACAATACATACGTGATTTTAGTAACACGTACGACTTAGACTTAAGATCAATACCTAAATCCGTCATGACAGCAACATCATAGGGTTCTACACGGTTAGAGCTGATGACAATTTGCATGTCCGCAGTCTCAAATAAAACACTTGGCCCCATCGACAATATGGATCCTTTAAAGATCGGCCCAGTCACCTGAATCTGTCCATCGCTCATTGCTTTCACAGTTCCTGAGAGCTTCAGTGGCGGCTTGCTAATACCTCGATAGGTCCACCCTGACTTATTACCTAATTCAATATTGGCTTTTTGTCCAACGCCTACTTTAATTAGCATTTGGACAGTTTCGGGATCTGCAAATGGGCCACATGCAATATTACTTAAGCCAAATTGGAGGGCGGCCTCTAAAATATCTGTAGTGTCACATGGTCCACCTGACATGACATTGTCGCTGTGATCTAGTAGTAGTACAGGACCTATTCCTGGCGATTGTGCAAGCTCGCTTGCTTTTTGCAGTGCCGCGCTGATTGGAGAGCTGTCATAAATAAATCCACCAGACTGCGCCAGAATCATGTTTCGTAATTTATCTACACATTGGTTAGCCAATTCATTAGAGGATGGGCTCAGTTCGTCAACAATGACGATCACGGACATGCCAGCGTCTTTAAAGTCTGCAAGACTAAATCCTGCCAAAATAGATGCTGCCAATACACCAGGTTTTTTTTCTAACTCAATAGCCGCTTCTACTGCAAGCTTCATGGC
>CAMBBT010000073.1 GCA_945864455.1 Polynucleobacter meluiroseus
GACTGGGGTTCTATGCGGGTGAATTTCTTTGTGATTATGCCGCCCGCCCAATTAAGCACTTTGCCACATTCTTGGATTACTTCCTACTATCAATCCCCAGAGCAAGAAGCCCTTGATTTTCAGATGAGTCAAGCTTATCCCAACCTTACGGTCGTGGATGTATCGGCTTCTTTAAGGCAAATACAAGATGTCTTGAATAAACTTTCCGCTGCATTGGGCTTATTGTTTGCCTTTACTATTGCCGCAGCAGTATTAGTTCTTATGGCTGCAATTTCTGCTACTCAAGATGAACGCTTCAGAAATGCAGCATTGTTAAAGGCAATAGGCGCATCGCGTAAAACATTGGCAAGTATTGCTCGGGTTGAGCTACTGGTCATTGGTCTGGTTGCTGGTACCTTAGCTGGGCTTGCAGCCGGACTGGCTGCCTGGGCTCTGGGGCGCTATGTCATGGAAATTGAATTTAATGCCTTTACGCAGGCACTCTTCATGGGAATTGTTTTTGGTGTGATTGCTTGCCAGGCTGCAGGGTATCGCTTTGGACAAAAAATTCAGCGCGCTACTGCGATTGAATGCTTAAGAGAGAGTTACTAAGTTTTTAGGTAATTCCACAAGGCGAGTGCCTGCAAACCGATCAGTCAAAGCCTGACGTTGCATTGGATCTTTGCGGTCCAAATAAATCGTGAGAGGCCAAAAAAAAAGCGCTACTGCAAAGAGCATTTCAAGAATTTGCCATTCCTCTAAATGAAAAGCCCACTGTAATAGAACGCAGGGAATGATCCAGAGAGAGCCATAGAGGTAGCGCAATAAGGCTTGACGTCTTGTGAGGGTGCAGCCCTGTTGATCAATCATGCGAATGCGCCAGGTTTGCATCGCCAATGTTTGGCCGGACTTTGTCCAATACCAAACAAAGTAAATTCCCAATACGGCATAGAGATACAAAAAGCTAAGCCAGTTTGGCAGTGAAACTCCCAACAAAACGCCTAGAGCAAGATTGGGCACTAAAAAAGTCAGTGCGATCACTCCAAGTAGTACCAATTGCTCATACAGGCAACATGAAACGCGGCGCCAAAATTTTGGGGAGGGTAATGCGTTGAGTTCAGCGGGCGTCATAGCACTGCTTTAGGATAAATTGAAAAATCTAGTTATTAGATGAACTGCTTTCGGGGGCGGGCGCTACTTCTGCAGTAGGCATACCTCTGGGATTAGGTGTAGGCGGTGCTGGGGTGCCACTGAGGTTAACTGAATGTTGCTGTAGCGTAGGCGCATTGATTGCACTTGGCTTTTTCTTAGCTTGTGTATCGGCTAACTTTTTCTTTTGCTCGTCGCTCAGTTTTTGATAAGCAGTCCAAGCCTCTGCTTTTTTCTCGGCAGGGAACTTCAAACTACTTAAATAATTTTCACGGGCAAGGCGACGTTCTTTTTGAGAGAGCTTTGACCAACTAGCCATGCGTGATTGCAAACGTTGTTGATCTTGCCCACTCATCTTGGGATAGATATTGGCTACCTGAATCCATTTCTTACGACTATCGGGCAGCATGTAATCCCAATCACTTTCCAGTGGAGCCAGAATTCGTTGTTGTGCAGGCTTTAAGCTTTCCCATGTACCATCTGGTTTTTTTGCTGGAGTCGCTGCAGTCTTCCCAGGGGCGGCACTTGGCGCAGATTGCGCTACAGCGCTAGAGGGACTTAAGCCCAATACACAGATCACCAGTGCTGCAGAAGTACCAGCAATGAATGACTTCGGTATACGTAACATCTAATGTTTTAGGATTATTTGCTTTGCACTGAGTCTGTAGCGTCATCGCCAGAGTCAGATAGAAGGCCATTTTTAAGAAAGGCCAAGAAGCCAACGTCTGCATAAGCGTCTGGTGGCACGTCATCGGACAATAGTGCTGCATCTACTTCAGCGATATCGTTGATGCGTGAGTCACTTTGCCATTGAGCAATTCCAATGAGCCCAAAAACTAAGACCACTAGTGGCGCTATCCAGCCTGCTGTATCCCACACCCCGTTCGATCCAGAGCTCCAGCTACCGGCAACACCAGCCAATGCTGGTTTTTGAACCAGCACTTTTTCTGCTTTTCTGACAGAAAGCGCCTTCATGCGGGCTGCATATAGGCGGTCTTTAATACCAGCGGACAGATTTTGCGTGCTCTGGCTCAGCAGGGCAGCGCTAGCACGGCCAAATTGGTCTGCTTGGATCTCGGTAAGTGGGTTATTAAGGTCTTTCACAGTGTAATTCCTTTTAATTTCAATGCTTTAGCTAGGGTTTGTGTGGCTCTAGAACAATGGGTTTTGACGCTTCCTTCACTACAACTCATTGCTTTAGCGGTCTCAGTAATACTTAGCTCATCCCAATAACGCATCAGGAAGGCTTCTCGTTGACGTACAGGTAATTTAGCAATTTCTGACTCCAAAGTCTGTAAAAGCTGACTCCGTTCGAGCTTTTGTGCCCCATCTTGGTGAATTTCACTATCATCTGGGGCTGAAAGTGACTCTAAAGGGTCAAAATCATCGTTTTCATCGGTTTTCTTACCCATGTTTGAAAACAGGGTGACCCAAGTGTTTCTGACCTTTTGACGTCGAAACCAGTCGTGGATCCGGTTTTGTAAGATTCTAGTAAATACCAAGGGGAGTTCAGCAGCTGGCCTATCGCCGTATTTTTCTGCCAGCTTGATCATGGCGTCTTGAACAATATCTAAGGCAGCATCTTCATCACGCACAGCATAGATCGCCTGCTTAAATGCGCGCTTCTCAACACTGCTCAGAAAATCAGATAGTTCTTGGGCTGATGCCATGCGATGAATTAGACCTGAATCAGTAGGAATTGGGCTATTTTAGGGGATTGCTATAGAATAGAAGGCTTACTACCTAGATTCTCATTTACGAAGTGGTTTTTCCGGTAGCAGCGCCGTTCGAACTCAGGCCATAAGCAAGGGATAGAACAGACTAAACAATTTTTTGCCGAAAATTGCAAAGGACGAAAGAAAATGAATACAAGCAGCGCCGAATTTTTAGCTACGAAAGCTAATAAAGACTCAGCAAATCCAAATACTGCAGCCGCGCCTCCAGAAATGATTGGTGCAGAGATGCTTGTGCAGGCTTTGCACAAAGAAGGAGTTGAATACGTTTGGGGTTATCCAGGCGGCTCCGTTCTCTTTATTTACGATGAAATTTTTAAACAAGACAAGTTTGAACATATTCTTGTTCGCCATGAGCAAGCAGCGGTTCATGCAGCCGATGGTTATGCACGCGCAACCGGTAAGGTTGGTGTTGCCTTAGTTACATCCGGTCCAGGGGTAACCAATGCGGTTACCGGAATTGCAACTGCTTATACCGATTCGATTCCAATGGTGATCATCAGCGGTAACGTGCCAACCTATGCGATTGGTGAAGATGCTTTTCAAGAAGCTGACACGGTTGGTATTACTCGCCCAATTGTTAAACACAACTTCTTGGTAAAAGATGTTAAAGATCTGCCATTGGTTTTGAAGAAAGCCTTTCATATTGCACAGACAGGTCGTCCAGGTCCGGTATTGATTGACATCCCAAAAGATATCTCTGCTGCTAAAGGTCCTTTCGTTTACCCAGAAACTTTGGAGATGCGGTCCTACAACCCTGTAGTAAAGGGGCATAGCGGTCAAATCCGTAAAGCAATTACTTTGCTACAAGAAGCACAGCGTCCCTTCATCTACACCGGTGGCGGCGTGATTCTGGCTGATGCAGCGCCAGAACTGAAAGAATTTGCTGACTTACTGGGTTATCCAGTAACCAATACCTTGATGGGTCTTGGTGGATTTCCGGGAAGTAGTCCGCAATTTGTAGGCATGCTCGGTATGCACGGCACCTATGAAGCGAATATGGCTATGCAACACAGTGATGTGTTGATTGCGATTGGTGCGCGTTTTGACGACCGTGTGATTGGTAACCCCGTCCACTTTGCAAGTCATCCACGCAAAATCATTCATATCGATATCGATCCTTCTGTGATTTCTAAGCGCGTGAAGGTTGATGTTCCGATTGTTGGTAACCTTAAAGAGGTGCTGCAGGAAATGACTGCGCAACTCAAGGCCGCCGGCCCCCGTAAAAACGGTGAGAAAGTTGCCGCATGGTGGGAACAGATTAATGAGTGGCGCAAAAAAGATTGCTTAAAGTACGATGAAGCTTCGCAGATTGTGAAGCCGCAATATGTTGTACAGAAGTTATATGAGCTAACAGGCGGCGATGCCTTCATTACCTCTGACGTTGGTCAACATCAAATGTGGGCTGCCCAGTTCTACAAGTTTGATAAGCCTCGTCGTTGGATTAACTCTGGTGGTCTTGGCACCATGGGCGTAGGCTTGCCTTATGCCATGGGTATCAAGAAAGCATTCCCAGATAAGGATGTTTTCGCTATCACTGGCGAGGGTTCAATTCAGATGTGTATACAAGAACTCTCAACTTGTAAGCAATACAACACGCCAGTCAAGATCGTTTCATTGAATAACCGTTACTTAGGTATGGTTCGTCAGTGGCAGGAGCTCACCTACAACAAGCGTTATTCCAGCTCATACATGGATTCTTTACCAGACTTTGTAAAGTTGGCTGAAGCCTATGGTCACGTTGGCATGTTGATTGAGAAGAAGTCTGATGTCGAGGGCGCTCTCAAAGAAGCTATTCGTCTGAAAGATCGCACGGTGTTTATGGACTTCCAAACCGATCCAGAAGAAAACGTTTGGCCAATGGTTCAAGCAGGCAAGGGCATTACTGAAATGCTGTTGGGGAGTGAGGACCTTTAATGCGACACATTATTTCCATTCTGATTGAGAATGAGCCAGGCGCATTATCAAGAGTAGTAGGTTTGTTCTCAGCTCGTGGTTACAACATTGAGGCTTTAAGTGTGGCTCCGACCGAAGACTCTTCTTTGTCCCGCATGACGATTGTCACCTTTGGGTCTGATGATGTTATCGAGCAAATTACCAAACACTTAAATCGCCTCGTTGAAGTAGTGAAGGTATTTGATCTAACTGAAGGGCCTCACATTGAGCGTGAGCTCATGATGATCAAGGTTCGTGCTGTTGGTAAAGAGCGCGAAGAACTCAAGCGCACAACCGATATTTTCCGCGGCCGCATCATTGATGTGACAGACAAGAGCTTCACTATTGAATTAACAGGCGATGGCGCTAAGTTAGACGCCTTTATTGAGTCGATCGATCGCGCATCGATTCTAGAAACAGTGCGCTCAGGCGGCTCTGGTATCGGACGTGGCGAGCGCATTCTCAAGGTTTAATTTTTTCTTTTACTAAGTAGCAAATATATATTTTTCAATACAAGGAAATAGCATGAAAGTTTTTTACGATAAAGACGCCGACTTGTCCCTCGTTAAGGGAAAAAAAGTCACCATTATTGGTTATGGTTCACAGGGCCATGCACACGCATTGAACCTTAAAGACTCTGGCGTGAATGTGACAGTTGGCTTGCGCAAAGGTGGCGCCTCTTGGAGTAAAGCGGCTAATGCTGGTTTAACAGTAAAAGAAGTTGCAGAAGCAGTGAAAGATGCTGATATTGTCATGATGCTGCTGCCTGATGAACAAATTGGTGATGTGTACGCTAAAGAAGTCCATGGCAATATTAAGCAGGGTGCTGCACTCGCTTTTGCCCATGGCTTTAATATTCACTACGGTCAAGTTCAGCCGCGTGCTGATTTGGACGTGATCATGATTGCTCCGAAGGCTCCTGGTCATACTGTGCGCGGTACTTACTCACAGGGCGGCGGCGTTCCCCATTTGATCGCTGTGTATCAAGATAAATCTGGCTCTGCCCGTGATGTTGCTTTGTCCTATGCAACAGCTAACGGCGGTGGTCGTGCCGGCATCATCGAAACAAACTTCCGTGAAGAAACTGAAACTGACTTGTTTGGTGAGCAGGCTGTTCTTTGTGGTGGCGCAGTTGACCTCATTAAAACTGGCTTCGAAGTATTGGTTGAGGCTGGTTACGCCCCAGAAATGGCTTACTTCGAATGTTTGCATGAGCTCAAGTTAATTGTTGACTTGATCTACGAGGGTGGTATCGCGAACATGAACTACTCCATTTCTAATAATGCGGAGTATGGTGAGTATGTGACAGGCCCACGTATCGTGACTGCAGAAACCAAGAACGCAATGCGTCAGTGCTTAAAAGATATTCAGACTGGCGAATACGCAAAGAGCTTCATCCTGGAAAACAAAGCAGGTGCTCCTACCTTGATGTCTCGTCGTCGCTTGAATGCTGAGCATGAAATTGAAATCGTTGGCGCTAAGTTGCGTGCGATGATGCCTTGGATTGCGAAGAACAAGTTAGTAGATCAAACCAAGAACTAAGCATTTGAATAATCGTAGCTCCATAAAAGGCTTAGAACAAAGATGATGTATCCACATCCCATTATTGCAAAAGAAGGTTGGCCGTATTTAGCGCTAGTGGGAGCTGTGACTTTATTGGTCCACTTTTTAGGTGGTATCGCATGGTCATGGCCACTTTGGATTATCTTTATCTTTGTTCTACAGTTTTTCCGCGATCCTCAGCGTATTCCTGCAATGGGTCGTGATTTAGTGTTGTCTCCAGCCGATGGTCGAATTGTCGTAGTAGAAAAAGCCAATGATCCCTATGCTGGTCGTGAAGCGCTCAAAATTAGTGTTTTCATGAATGTATTTAACGTGCACTCCAATCGCAGTGCTGTAAATGGTTTGGTAAAAGAGATTCAGTACTTCCCT
>CAMBBT010000074.1 GCA_945864455.1 Polynucleobacter meluiroseus
ACAACAACGGGATCTACGGTAATGCGTGCTCGCGTATTTTATACGTAATTTTCTCATTCCGCAAATCGGATTCGACTCTAAACCCTTGTTTTTTCAGCGATTGCTGCACTTGTTGTGCATAGGCAGCAGAATTTCCGGAGATATTGAGGACTACAGCCTGGGTTGGGGCAAGCCAAACTGGCATATTTCCAGCGTGATTTTCGATCAAAATACCGATAAAACGCTCTAAAGAGCCCACAATTGCCCTATGGAGCATGACTGGGGTCTTTCGGCTATTGTCCTCTGCCACATACTCAGCACCCAAACGTTCAGGCATTGAGAAATCTACCTGAATGGTGCCGCACTGCCAAGTGCGGCCAATAGAGTCTTTGAGGTGATATTCGATCTTAGGGCCGTAAAAAGCCCCCTCACCTGGCAATTCTTCCCATTGTTGACCAGAAGCCTTCAAGGCACCACGCAGGGCCTCTTCAGCTTTATCCCAGATGGCATCATCGCCAACTCGCTTAGCAGGACGCAAGGCCAACTTCACAGCCACTTCAGTAAATCCAAAATCTTGATAAACAGCTCTGACCGCTTTATCAAAGTTTGCTACTTCAGATTGAATTTGATCTTCAGTACAGAAAATATGGCCGTCGTCTTGTGTAAAACCACGCACCCGCATCAAGCCATGCAATGCACCTGATGGCTCATTACGGTGACATTGCCCAAACTCACCAAAGCGTAATGGCAACTCACGATAGCTATGCAAGCCAGAGTTATAGATTTGTATATGGCCAGGACAGTTCATTGGCTTTAAGGCATAAGCACGATTCTCCGACTCAGTCGTGAACATATTTTCTTTATAGTTTTCCCAGTGGCCCGATTTTTCCCAAAGAGCGCGATCCAAAATTTGGGGGGCTTTCACCTCTAGATAGCCATCTTGCTGATACACACGCCGCATGTACTGCTCAACTTCTTGCCAGATTGACCAGCCTTTAGGATGCCAAAAAACTAAGCCAGGAGCCTCAGATTGAAAATTAAAGAGGTCAAGTAATTTTCCGAGACGTCGGTGATCCCGTTTCTCTGCCTCTTCGAGCATATGTAAATACGCATCTTGATCTTCTTTGCGCAGCCAGGCTGTGCCATAAATACGCTGCAACATCTCATTCTTACTATCGCCACGCCAATAAGCGCCAGCAACACTTTGTAACTTAAATACCTTTAACTTTCCAGTAGAGGGTACGTGGGGGCCACGACATAAATCGGTGAACTTGCCTTCAGCATAGAGCGATACGTCTTCGCCCTGCGGAATGCTCGCAATCAGTTCTGCTTTGTAGTGTTCGCCCTGATCTTTGAAAAACTTCACGGCATCATCTCTTGGTATGACAGTGCGTGTTACTGGCTCATCTTTTTTAGCGAGCTCAGTCATTTTCTTTTCAAGGGCCACCAAATCATCTGGTGTAAATGGGCGGTGGTAGGAAAAGTCGTAATAAAAACCGTTCTCTATCACTGGACCAATGGTTACTTGTGCCTCTGGAAATAATTCTTTTACAGCGTATGCTAATAAATGTGCTGTCGAGTGGCGCACAATCTCAAGTGCTTCAGGGCTCTTGTCAGTAATGATGGCGAGCTGACTATCTTTGTCGATCATAAAAGTCGTATCAACCATCTTGCCATCAACAATGCCACCTAAGGCTGCTTTTGCGAGACCACTGCCGATACTTTGGGCAACATCCGCTACGCGAACGGGGGCCTCAAACTCACGTTTTGATCCATCGGGCAGAGTAACAACTAGCATGATGACTCCATCTTATTTACTGAACTTCCGTTTTACTACTATGACCTAAAAATAAAGCGCGGCAGCTTATGGGCATCCGCGCCTTGGGTTTGCCTCTCTTAGGCATCCCCTTTTGGGTCTTATTCGTTGGTAGGCTCGACTGGAATCGAACCAGCGACCCCCACCATGTCAAGGTGGTGCTCTAACCAGCTGAGCTACGAGCCTATACAGTCATAGAGTTTATCACCGGCGACGCACTTGGGTGACTCCTTTAACTTCCTCTAGACTATTTTGAACGGCGCGCAAGACTTCAGAATCCTGCACTTCCACCGTTAAAAGGATCTGGGCTAGGCCCTTTTTAGCGGATTTACGCAAATCAATGACGTGCACTCCTTGCCGCGTCAGAATCTCGAATAGCTCGCGCATGAGATCTTGACGATCTAAGCCAGTCACTACCAAATCTGCTGGGAATACTCGCTTTTGATCATGATCTCTAGTGGATTGGGTCGTTGCAGTCCAGGTAGTTTGAATCACACGTTCAGGGGCTCTTTCTAAAAGCCCTCTAAAGGTTTTACATGAGCGGCGATGAATGGAAATACCTCTGCCCTGTGTCACAAACCCTGCAATCGTATCCGGCGGGACTGGCCGGCAGCAACGCGCTAATTGCGTGAGTAGAGAATCTACACCCACTACTAAGACATCGCTACCTTGTCCAGTTTTTCTCGTACTACTACGCAGAACAATTTCTGGCGTAGCAACTTTTTCTTCTGGGATTAATTCAGCTTTCGTTTCTACAGACTTTGCTACAAGTCCAGTTTCTTCATCATCAAGGGCATTAAACCAAGAGCGCACTCTCGAACGTGCTCTGTGAGAGCGTAAGTAATTTTTATCTGGACTAATCCAATCGCGCGATGGTCCGCCATGTTTGACTGCAATAATCTCAATCGTCTGACCATTTTGTAATGCCGTCTCTAGGGGCACCATTGCACCATCGACGCGCGCACCCCTACAACGATGACCTAAGTTGGTATGTACGGCATAGGCAAAGTCAACTGGCGTAGAACCTTTTTCTAGCGAGATGACTTTACCTAGTGGCGTGAGTACGTAGATGTGATCATCAATCTCGTGATGCTTAAGTTGTTCCCAGGCATCCTCTTTCCAAGAAATCAACTGTCTTGCCCAGGCAATCTGTCTTTCATAGGCAACTTCTGCGCTATCGGTGCCTGGTTGATGGATAGATCTGGATTTACTTGCCTTGGTGGAATTGGGTGGAGTAGCCATGCCAATATAGGCACCCTCTTTATAACGCCAGTGGGCTGCTAAACCATACTCTGCTTGTTGATGCATATCTTGAGTACGCACCTGAATCTCAAAGGCTGTGCCATCCTCATTCATCACTACTGTATGGAGTGATTGATAGCCGTTTGGTTTAGGGCGTGCGATGTAGTCATCAAACTCACGCGGCACTGGTTGCCAGACGTTATGCACGATGCCTAATACAGCATAGCAAGATTTCACATCCGTAACCAAAATACGAAATGCCCTGACATCATAGAGATCAGCAAAGTCTAATGACTTGCCTTGCATCTTCTTCCAGATGCTATAAATATGTTTTGGTCTTCCCAAAACCTCACCATGAATATGCGCTAGCTTCAACTCCTCTTGAAGTTGTAGAACAATCCGATCAATAAATGACTGGCGTTCCATCCTTTTAGCATCCAACATCTTTGCAATGTCGCGATAGGTATCTGGGGACATGACTCTAAATGCCAAGTCCTCCATCTCCCACTTCATTTGCCAGATACCTAAACGATTCGCCAGGGAAGCATCAATATTCAGAATTTCCTGTGCCCAAGCGATAGGCATTGACATTTTTTCTTGAGCAACCCAGCGCAATGTTTGCAGACGGGAGGCTAAATAAATGAGGATTACACGAAGATCATCACCGAAAGCCAAGAGCATCTTGCGTAGCATCTCTTCTTGGCCTGCGACACTTAAGCCACCATCAACACGCAGCAATTTCGCCTGCGCCTGGCGTAAGCCTCGGTAACTAATCAATAACTTGGCAGACTCTTCGCCGATCAATTTAGTCAGGGCTTCTTTGCCATGCGTTCGCGCAATATTGCTAGCAGCAGTTAATGTTGCCTCATCTAAATTAAGGCCTTGGAGTATTTGCAAGACACCAGCAGCATGAGCTTCTGCCGGCTCGCCATACCAAGCATCAATGTATATTGGTTTGCTAGAAACATTTGCCATTGGCAACCAATACCTAGCTAAAGAATTCTTGTGCTAAAGCAATTTGTTCTTTTTTCACAAATGCAGGTGCATGACCTACATTGGGAATCTCAATGCTACGAGTATATGAATTTACTTTACACATCTGGGCAACAGTATCCGCGGAGAGTAAATCAGATTGGGCGCCACGCACGATCAACATCGGAATATGAATTTGCTTAAAGGCATGCCACATCGCCATCTCGCCCGCTTTAGCCATGAGGGGGTTTACAGAAGCAAACGGCACAGCAATATCGGGGTCGTAATGCATGATCCATAAACCATTGCGCTCAATCAGCATAGGGCCGTTATAAGTTTCCCACTCATCGGGGGTGTGCTCCCCAAAGCTAGCGCAGATGGTATTGAGCCTATTTAAGGCATCAGCACGGTTAGCAAATGAAAAAGGCTGGCCTACGTAGGAGCCTAGACGCGCAATAGCTTGGGCCTCAATTTTTGGCCCCACATCATTAATCAACATTTTACGGATTGGAGAGTTCGGCATTGCTGCATAAACCATTCCAATCAAACCACCCATTGAAGTTCCCAGCCAATCAACTTGAGATACACCCAGCGTTTTTACGAGCTGAGCAATATCAGCAACATACTGTGGAACCGCATATTGCATTGGATTGCTTAAGCGATCAGAGTCTCCCCTGCCAACGATATCTGGACAAACCACGTAATAGTCCTCGCACATTGCTTCAGCAAGAGTCTTAAAATCGCTCCCCCGCCTTGTCAGTCCATGCACGCATAGCAATACTTTTGGATTTCTGGGATTACCCCAGGCGTGATAAGCCATCCGATGAGTGCTGTCACCATCAATACACTGCACATAGAAGGTGTCACCTTGGTGATTAACTGCTACTGAGCTCTCATCATGAGTATGCTCATCCAAGCCGCCTAATTCCTCGGGCTGTAAAGTTACATGGTCAATGCCATGTTGATCTAAAAGCATGACATTGATACGAGACATGATTTGCGGCCACTCTTGCATGTCAGCAATTTCAATATGACCAATCAATGCTGGAAAACTGGGGGTCATCTCCCAAACATGTAGATCGTGCACTGCCAACACGCCAGGCACTCCCCTCAAGTCTTTTCCTACCTGCAAATAATCAATATGTAGCGGCACACCCTCCATCAGGAAGTGATAAGACTCACGGAGTATAGAAATCGTTGATTTAAGAATCAAAAGAGAAACTAGGATGGAAAGAATCGCATCAATTGGCATCCATCCAGTCAACTGAATGACGATACCGGCGATCAAAGCAGCAATCGATCCCAGTAAATCACCCATGACATGAACAAGGGCGGCGCGGGTGTTCACGCTTTTCTTATCACGCGACAGTACCCAGGCAACCACAATATTCATGAGAAGGCCAATACTAGCCACTACAGTGACTGTCAAGCCATCAACTTGATGTGGATCATAGAAGCGGCTGATCGCTTCAAACACAATCCATGCAACTAAAGCTAACATTGCGAGGCTATTCACAAAAGCAGCTAAGGCTTCTGCTCTACCAAAACCAAAAGAATGTTTTGGTGAAGGCAGACGACGAGAAATAATTTGCGCAAAGAGCGCCAAACCTAGAGCGGCAGCATCGGTCACCATGTGACCGGCATCAGAGATTAAAGCTAAAGAATTAGCAAAATAAGCGGCGGCGCCCTCAATTACTGCAAAACCCAAAGTAAGAACAAGGGCAATCAAAAGCAGGTTTTGATTTGAAACTTGCTTGCTATGGGTGTGCCGAGCATCGCCCTTTTTATGAGCGTGTAGGGAAGGATCGAGCTCAGAGTTCATCTGAGTTTTTGGTCTCGGTAAATGTGAATGATGGGATCCCGACATGGAGATCCCATTATTTCATTAAACGATAAAAAGGGTTAAAAACCGCTTGTATCGACAGGGGCACCAGTTTTGGCAATCACTTCCTCTTTAGTCACGCCAGGAGCCAATTCAACTAAGTTCAAACCAGAGTGGGTAACATCCAAAACACAAAGATCAGTAATGATCTGACTAATCACACCCACACCGGTTAATGGCAATGTGCATTTAGGCAAAATCTTGAGCTCTTCTGTGCCGTCTTTCTTTTTAGCAACGTGCTCCATCAAGACAACCACGTGCTTTACACCTGCGACCAAATCCATTGCACCACCCATGCCTTTAACCATCTTGCCAGGAATCATCCAATTGGCAATATCGCCTTGCTCGCTCACCTGCATCGCACCTAAAAATGCAATGTTAATTTTTCCACCACGAATCATGCCAAACGCATCGGCTGATGAAAAAATGGAAGAGCCAGGCAAAGTTGTAATGGTTTGTTTTCCGGCATTAATCAAATCAGCATCAATCTGATCTTCCGTTGGAAATGGTCCAATACCCAGTAAACCATTTTCAGACTGTAGCCACACTTCTATGCCTGCAGGCACATGATTGGCCACTAAGGTCGGAATCCCGATTCCCAAGTTTACGTAATAACCATCTTTTAACTCTTTGGCAGCACGTGCTGCCATCTCATCTCTAGTCCAAGGCATGTTGATCTTCCTAAATTCTTTTAAGTGTTCTTTGGGTA
>CAMBBT010000075.1 GCA_945864455.1 Polynucleobacter meluiroseus
TTGTTGGCATAGTGAGAAAATTATAGGGTGCAAGAGCCCATAAACCAACAAAAACCCAAAGCAATGCCAAAGCCTGTGCCTGCTTCCAACACCCCACGCAGGCTGGAAATCCGTTTTCCGGAAGAATTACCTGTCTCTGGCCAAAGGCAAATCATCAAGGATGCCTTGCAGAACCACCAGGTGGTGATTGTTTGTGGAGAGACAGGCTCTGGTAAGACTACTCAGTTACCCAAGATCTGTTTGGACCTGGGTAGAGGCACCATCAACGGCGGTAAGTTGATTGGCCATACCCAACCACGCCGGATAGCAGCTACTGCCACAGCCAAGCGAATTGCCCAAGAGCTGGGCTCGCCCATTGGTCAGGATGTCGGTTATCAAGTGCGCTTTGCAGACAAGACAAGTCATACCGCCTCAATCAAGCTGATGACTGATGGCATCTTGTTGGCAGAGACCCAACGTGATCCTCAACTCAAGGCCTATGACACGCTCATCATCGATGAGGCGCACGAGCGTAGTCTAAACATTGACTTCCTATTGGGCTATCTGAGGCAGCTACTGCCCAAGAGGCCTGATCTCAAACTGATCATTACCTCAGCTACGATCGATGCCCAGCGTTTTTCAGATCACTTTACGATCAATGGCAAAGTGGCCCCCGTGATTGAAGTGAGTGGACGTCTCTTTCCGGTAGAGCAGCGGTATTGTCCACTGGAGCCTGACTCTAAGCCTGATGGCAAAAAAGAATCTAAAGCCGCCAAAGAAATTCCCGAAACAGTCGCAGAAGAAATCGCCAGTGTTTGGCGTGAGGGCACATCAGGCGCTGGGGATGTCTTGGTATTTTTACCGGGCGAGCGAGAGATTCGGGATTGCGCAGAGGCGCTGCGTAAGGATCATGTTCTGCAACAACGCTTTCATCCAGAAATTCTGAGTTTATTTGCCCGTCAATCGGTGGCCGAGCAAGAAAGAGTCTTTAGCCCCGGTAATGGGCGCCGCATCATCCTGACAACTAACGTAGCTGAGACCTCTTTAACCGTGCCGAACATCCGCTATGTGATTGATAGCGGCTTAGCCAGAGTCAAGCGTTATTCCTATCGCAATAAGGTAGAGCAATTACAGATTGAACCGATTTCACAAGCGGCGGCAAATCAAAGAGCAGGGCGCTGCGGCCGAGTATCAAACGGTATTTGTATTCGTTTGTATAGCGAGCTTGATTATCAAAGCCGCCCCAAATTTACTGACCCAGAAATTCTGCGCAGCTCGTTAGCAGCAGTACTACTGCGGATGAGTTCGTTGCACTTACCGAAGATCCAGCATTTTCCCTTCATTGATAAGCCATTGGGCAGAGCCATTACCGATGGCGTACAACTACTTGATGAATTGGGTGCAATTGAGTTTGATGAGTCTAATGCTACCGATGCCACCGATGGCAAAGACATTAACAATAGCTTTAAGCTCACGCCAATTGGTAAGCAATTAGCAGACTTACCGCTTGATCCGCGGATTGGCAGAATGTTATTGGCTGCTAAAGAGCAGAACGCTCTAAAGGAAGTGGCCATCATTGCTTCGGCCCTGGCAACCCAAGACCCGCGTGAGCGACCGATGGACCAAGGCGCTGCTGCAGATCAAGCGCACCTTCTATTTGCGGATGAACGCTCGGAGTTTCTGAGTTTCGTCAAGCTGTGGAATTGGTATCAAGATGCTTTGCAACATAAGCATAGCAATCGTCAATTAGAAAATTTATGCAGAAGTAAATTTCTATCACCCCGCCGTTTACGTGAGTGGCGTGATGTGCATGGGCAACTACATACCATGCTGGCGGAAAAGGGCTGGAAAGAAAATGGTCTTGCAGCTACTTACGAGCAAGTCCATTTATCTCTACTCACAGGGTTGCTTGGTTATGTTGCTAAAAAAGAAGAAGATGAAAAGTCTCAAGACCGCAATAGCAAGACTGGTGGCTATGTAGGTGCTCGCGGTATCCGGCCATTCATCTGGCCAGGCTCAACAATTGGTAAAAAGGCAGGGGCTTGGATATTGGCCGGCGAGCTACAAGAAACTACTCGTATGTATGCGCGTACGATTGCTAAGATTGAACCCCAGTGGGTGGAGAAGGTTGCCGCGCATCGCCTCATCACATCCTTAAGTGACCCCTTTTGGGACCATCGTCAAGGCGAAGTCATGGCATTTGAACGTGGCACCCTATATGGATTGCCTATCTATCATGGTCGACGAGTGCGCTTCGAACCTCATGATCCAGAAGAGGCCAGAAATTTATTTATTAGCCAAGCCTTAGTTCAAGAAGAAATGTTTGGACGGATGGATACGCCAGCCCTCTATCGAGAAATAGAGGCTGATGCCAAAAAACAATATCCTGGGCTCTTTGGCTTCTTCGGGCATAACTGTCGCCTGATTAAAGAAATCGAAGCACTAGAGCATCGCTCACGTCGCCCCGATGTCTTAGTAGATGATGATTTGCTCTTTGCTTTCTATGAATCACGCATTCCGAAAGAGGTCTGTAATCGCGAAGGACTCAAAGCCTGGTTTAAGAAACAGCCCGACCTAGATAGTCAGTTACGACTTGAAAAAGCCGACCTGATGCGCCATGAAGCTGCAGGCATTACGGTTGATCGCTATCCTAAGAAAATGATGGTGGGTGGCGCGGAGCTCAATCTGACCTATCACTTTGAGCCTGGCAGCCCAAAAGACGGCGTTACTTTAGTAGTGCCGCTCACACAACTGAATCAAGTAGACGGGCGTCGTTGCGAATGGTTAGTGCCGGGTATGTGTGAAGAGAAGGTATATCTACTACTCAAATCCTTACCGCAAAAATTGCGCCGTCATTGTGTGCCACTACCTGATTATGCAAAGTCATTCCTAGAGCGCCAGTTAGATGAAAAACAGTTTGGTGTAGGCGACTTTTTAGATTGCTTGATTGGTGATATTCGCAAAGAGCGTGGCCTAGAAATTAAGCGTACCGACTTTAGACCTGAATCACTCCCGTTGCATTCATCAATGAACTTCAGACTCATTGATGAGCATGGTCGTCAACTTGAAGTCGAAAGAAATCTCGTCCGCCTTCGAGCTGAGTATGGACAAACTGCCCGCAGTGCTTTTCAGGAAATTGCCCAAGAGACAGCGCAAGTGGAGTTTGGGCTTGAGCCTTCTAAGACAGCTAGCAAGACAGCTAGCACTCAATCTACCGAGAAGGCCCGTTCAGTGGAGCAGGGCGGCTATCGCTCTTGGGAGTTCGGTGAGTTACCAGAAACTCTAGAGATTCAAAAAGGGAATAAAACCTTATTTGGTTATCCCGCATTGGTTGATCGAGAAGACTACTGTGATCTAGAAGTCTTTGACGATCTGCTGGAAGCCAGAAAGCAGCACCAGCTCGGATTGCGCCGACTGTTTGCTCTGAGTAATAAAGACACACTCAAGGCGCTGCAAAAACAATTGCCCGGTATTCGAGAGCTAGGATTGCTCTTTATCAATATTGGTTCAGTAGATGGATTAATTGAGCAGATCCTCAATCTTGCACTAGAGCGTGCGTTTATGAGCGAGCCACTACCAGTCAATGTAGTGCAATTTACAGAACGCTTACAAGCTGGCAAACCACGATTAGCGCTGATCGCTCAAGAGATCTCACGTCATACCTTAAATGCATTACAAGCCCATGCTGATTTACAAAAGAAGATGGCCAGTGCCAAAGCATCTTCAGCTGCAGCCTATGCAGATATGCAAACCCAAATGCAAGGCTTAGTATTTCCGAAGTTTCTTGCCCAAATTCCTTATGGACAGATTGTGCATTTGCCGCGTTATCTCAAAGCGATTGCCATGAGAATCGATAAGTTACGCTCTAATCCCAGTCGCGATGCCCAATGCCAAAAAGATTGGGAGTCAGTTGCAAGGCCTTGGCAAAAGTTATTACAAGGAAGCAAAGGATCTGCTTCCTATGCGATGACCGAGGATCAAGCTTTGCAGGATTTTCGGTGGCAGTTAGAGGAGTTGAGGGTGGCTTTATATGCTCAAGAGCTCAAAACACCAAGCCCAATGTCCTTAAAGCGACTCGAAAAGGTTTTAGCTAGCTTGCGCTAGGTCAAATCCATCAGGCTTTAGAGGTCTTTAATCAAGCCCTGATTGCTTACAATAGCGAAATGCACACATTTATCACGATTAGAGGTTTTCGCATTCTTGCGACTGCCTCCATATTGACCTTATTCTCAGCAAACCACTTTGCCATTGCGCAAACTGCAGCCAATCAGCCAACAGTGGCGGTGATTCTCAATTCAGGCGAAGCATCAGTGAGTTTGATTGATATGCCAAGGCGCCAAGTCATCAAGACGATCAATGTCGGCAAGGAGCCTCATCATCTGATGATGACCCCAGATCAAAAAACCTTACTCATTGCCAATGCAATGGGTAATGACATTGTTTTAATGAATCCCACAACCGGTGAGCTCACAGGCAGAATTCCGAACATCATTGACCCTTACCAAATTGGTTATTCACCTAATAACAAATGGTTTGTAGCAAACGGCAATCGTTTAGACCGTGTGGATATTTATGCAGCCAATGGCGCTGATCTCAAGCTAGCTAAAACAGTCAAGTTGGCAAAGACACCAAGTCATATTGCATTTACAGCAGATAGCAAAATTGCTTTTATCACATTACAAGACTCCAATGAGCTTGCAGCAATTGATCTAGAAACACAAAGTGTGCTGTGGGTGATGCCTACAGGAAAAGTACCTGCTGGCTTATGGATGACGCCAGGTGACCAGTATTTATTAGTAGGCATTACTGGCGAAGATTACGTCCAGGTGATGGATTGGAAGGCGCGTAAAGAAGTCAAGCGCATCCTCACAGGTAAGGGCGCCCATAACTTTCGCCCACTAGGCGATAAGAAGCATGTCTTTGTGACTAACCGCATTGCATCCTCTATTAGCCTACTCAATATGCAAACCCTGGAGAAGGTTGGTGATATCACAGGTCTGCCTGCTGGCCCGGATGATATGGAAATTACGCCTGATGGTAAAACCTTGTGGGTCACGCTACGCTTTGCCAAAAAAGTTGGTGTGATTGATATCCCCTCCATGAAATTAATGACGGTGATTCCAGTGGGCAAATCTCCGCATGGTGTGTTCTTTTACCCTAGAGCTTCCTGGGAATAATATTCACCATGAAGTGCAAGCAACTTATTCATCTCATCACTGTACTAGTGCTCAGTAGCCTCAGCTTTAGTGCCCAAACAGCTAGCTGTAATAAAACCACTTACCTGACCTTTGATACCGGCAATATGGCAGTTGCTGAAAAAGTGGCTGAGATACTCAAGCGCCAAGATGTCAAAGCGACCTTTTTCCTCTCCAATGAAAAGACCTTCCGAAACGATTTTGCTTTGGACGATGCTTGGAAAGCCTATTGGCAAGAGCGGCTTAAAGAAGGGCATCACTTTGGCAGTCATACCTACGATCACACTTACTTTGTAAAAGATGGACCCCAAGGCGAAGTCTTTGTGAAGTCTCAGTTTGGGCCTAAGGCTGGTACGGCAGTTCTTTATAACGAAGCATCCATGTGTAAAGAAATTCGCAAGGTAGACATCCGTTTTGCAGAGTTAACAGGTCAGCCATTGCAAAAGATTTGGCGTGCTCCCGGTGGTAAAACCTCACCAAATTTGATTCGGATGGGGGATATGTGTGGATATCAACATCTTGGCTGGGCACCATCTGGCTTTTTGGGTGATGAGTTGAACTCTGATAAGTACCCCAATAGTGCGCTTTTGGATAAAGCGAGTCGCGAAATCAAGGATGGAGATATCACCATGGCCCACTTAGGCATTTGGTCCAGAAAGGATCCTTGGGCTCCGGCGGTATTGGAACAATTGATTATTAATCTCAAGAGTCGCGGCTTTTGCTTTGGGATATTACCCAAGGCGGACAAAAATTTGGCAAATAAGTCAAAATAAAGCATGGACTTGAGCACAATCACTTCAGCAATCTCTAGCGCTTATGGCAGCGTTCAGGAGTTTTTGTTTGCCAAAATTCTTGGGCCAGTTCTATATCAATTGGATTTGATGGCTTGGGCAGAAGATATTTTTGATGGTATCGATTGGTTTTTATTTGGCTGCATTCAGATTTTTCTGATCATTGTTGTACTCAGAACCTGGGAGCGCCTAGCGCCCGCGGAGATGCAAGAACGTTTTTCTAAAGCCAATTGGTCAGACGTGATCTACACCTTATTTCATCGACTCGGTATTTTTCATGGTTTGATCTTTATTACTTTGTCGGGCTTCTTTTTTCAGATGGATTCCATCTTGCATGACTTCCGCTTTGAACGCTTTAATGTGGAGTCTTGGTGGCCCGGTGTTACTTCAATACCGCTAGTCAGTTTCTTAGTCTACTTAGTGCTTCTAGATCTGGTAGGTTACCTCTACCATCGCGCCTCCCATTCATTTCATTGGTGGTGGCAGTTGCATG
>CAMBBT010000076.1 GCA_945864455.1 Polynucleobacter meluiroseus
AACCAAAATAGATGTTGGAATAGTAAGGGGCTGCCACCAGAATGCTCACCTTGTTGGCCCATTGACACTAAAGCGGGCATAAAAAAACTGGTGCCTAAAGTGAGATCTAAGAGCATCATGATCGCACTCACAAATAGCGCTGGAAAAGCAAAGAGCGCCAATATGGTCGCCATGAAAATGCCCCAGACTGTTAAAGGCAAACGCATCATGGTCATGCCACGTGTACGCGCTTGTAAAACAGTGACTACGTAGTTCAAGCCACCCATCGTAAAGCCAATAATAAAAAAGGCTAAAGATACAAGCATCAAAATAATGCCCCAGGTAGCACCAGGCGTCCCTGGCAAAATCGCTTGGGGCGGGTACAGAGTCCAGCCAGAACCAGTAGGTCCCCCAGTCACAAAAAAACTAGCAACGAGAAGTAATACTGCAAACAAATAGATCCAGAAGCTCAGCATATTAGCGTATGGAAATACCATATCGCGCGCACCAACCATGAGTGGGATGAGGTAATTACCAAACGCCCCCAAGAATAAGGCGGTTAAGAGGTAAACGACCATGATCATGCCATGCATGGTCACAAACTGAAGATAATTACTAGGGTTAATAAAGGAGAATGTGTCTGGGAAGCCTAACTGTAAACGCATTAACCATGACATCACTAGCGCTACAAAACCAATTGCCATCGCAGTAATGCCATACTGAATCGCAATTACCTTAGCATCCTGACTCCAGATGTACTTACCGAGGAATGTTTTGGGATGGTAAAGCTCCATCTCTTTGACTTCCAACGGTGGCGCAAAATTAGATGCGTCATGCGCAACGTGTTCCATCAATATCTCCTCATGAGTAAATGGTTCATTTCAAGGTTCCAATATAGGCAACAAGATCGTTAATAGTTTGTTCTTGCGTTAAAAATGAGGCAACGGATGACATCTGTTGTCCGTATAAATCCTTCGGATGGGTTCCACGAACACCATCCCTAAAATGATTTAATTGGGTCACCAAATACCAGTCACTCATGTTCTGAAGTCTTGGGGCTTTAGTTGACTCTACCCCTGCTCCATTGGGGCCATGACATGCCGCACAAGTGCTGTTGTATAAATCTTTTCCTTTGCCAAGATTGCCCTGGATCGTATGTTGAGCAGGCGTATCAGGTAGCGTTCGGATATAGGCGTTGACATTAGCAATGTCAATAGAAGAGCCTAAGTTAGAGACCATTGCTGCCATCACTTTGCCATTAACATCTTGATCCTTGACACCGCGTGCGCCCTGCTTAAAGTTCATTAGCTGCCGACTCAAGTACCACTCTGCTTGTCCGCTTAGCTTAGGTGCATTTAAAGCTTTATTACCTTCTCCTTGAGCTCCATGGCAAGCAGAACAGACTGCATAAAGTGCTTGACCAGCAGTAGCATCACCATTTTTTTGTGTTTGAGTTTGAGAAAATGTAGGATAGCTGCTTAGCCAAGCTTGGTAGGCCTCGTCACTTTCAATCACGACTTTGCCACGCATGACATAGTGGCCTACCCCACAGAGCTCATTACAGAGAACATCAAACTTCCCAAGGCGGGTTGGAGTAAACCAGATAAAAGTGATCATGCCTGGCACAAGATCCATCTTGGCTCTAAATTGTGGTACCGCAAAGTTATGCAATACATCAACAGACCTGAGTAAGGCTTTCACGGGTTTATTTAAGGGCAGATGAACCTCTTGGCTAGCAACCAAGATATCGTCTTGCCCATTGAGATCCTCTGGATCGATACCAAAAGGATTCTTTTCGGAGATAAATTTAGTATCAACTAGACCCATCTTGCCGTCTTTACCAGGAAAGCGATAACTCCAGTTCCATTGCTTACCAACAACCTCAAAGAGGCTGGCATTAGATGGAACATGCACAAAGTCAGCCCATACAAATAATCCTGGGGCTAACATGGAGGCAATGCCAATGGTGGTAATACCAATGAGCCACCATTCTAGTTTCTTATTTTCGGGCTCATATTCCGCTTTACTGCCTTTACGCTGACGGAAACGGATGATGCAGTAAACAACAAATAGATTAACAATGACAAAGACGGCGCCTGTGATCCAGAATGTCAAGCCGATAGTGTCATCAATGGCACCCCAATTCGACGCAATTGGCGTGAAGTACCAGGGACTCAAGAATTGAAAAAGAACAGAGCCAATGACAAGTAATGCAATGATGATTGCAAGAGCCATAAAGCCTTTCGCTCCTAGAGCATTCCGCCCTTTAGGATTTAAGCTACTTCAACGCCATGAACTCTGGGATTTCTCTATCTAGAAATGAAACCTCTCATCAAAAATAAAGTTCTTATAATTTTTATTAAAGATATAGTAAAAATTTAAAAATAAACGTCTATTTAAGTGTTAACCCCTACGATTCTTACAAACTCCTGAGTTTTTGTGGTGCGGTGCGGTAATTTCTCCCCCATTTACTCATCGCAAAATAGTCACAAAAATTGGACATACTAGGAAAAAAATGATGAGGAACGGAATAAGTGCCCACATAATCTCGATATAAACACTTTTATGAAAATGTTTTTTGTTTAGGCCTAATCCTCTTCGATGCTTAATAATTAAATAAATTGTGATGCTAAAAGTAATCACAAAAATAGCACTGCAAAGCAAGAATATTGACTGATGTACAGAGGTAATATTGCGTACTGTAGTTTCTAGGTGCTCAAAAAAAATATTGTCTATTCTAATTTGAGTTGTCAGCATCATATGCTGATGCTTAAAAGAATTGACTTTAGTTCAATTCGATATAAGAAATATAAAGCTTCTATTTTCCGCATGTATTTAGTAAGCCAGCTTTAAAGTAATTAAGCAATGAAAATAAATATCCTCAAATGAATAGAGCGTCATTGAGCTACGCACTTGATTGTGACTAAGGGTTTACCTACTGCCAGGGCACTAGATATCAGATTGCTAAAAAAGCGGTCTACTGTTGCATACGGCTAAAGCACTGATCTAAAGCATGCTCCCCAATCATTTTTAGGTGTCCTAATATTGACTCACCTTACTCTTATAATGATGAATAACCAAATAAAAACCACCCGAAGGTGGTTTTAGTGTTTCTTGTTAGCCCAGATGAGAAGCCACCAGGGCCGAGAATGCCTAATCTAGTAATTACTTACGCTTATTAACGGCATCCTTAAATGCTTTGCCTGCACCAAACTTAACAGTCTTTGCTGCCGGGATCTTAAGCTCAGCACCAGTTTGTGGGTTGCGGCCGATACGCGCTGCACGTTTGCCAGATTTAAAAGTACCAAAGCCAATTAACTGAACATCATCACCTTTAGTAACGGCCTTGATGATTGTTTCAATTGCTGCACTAAGAACCCGGTCTGCAGATGCTTTAGAAATATCTGAGTCATTGGCAATCTTTTCTACTAATTCTGATTTATTCATGTGTTCTCCTGGGGGTTTTATTCGAACTGCATTGCTAATTTAGCAATAATTAGCCATTCTATAATAACCAAACTAAATGAAAAAAACCACCGGAAGGTGAAATGAGCTAAAACAATAAGTTAAATAATGCGTTTAAGGTGTATATTTTTGGTATTCTATAAAATGTATGTCAGAAGATTGGGATTAGGATTGTGAGTCGTGAACTATTGGAGGGGTAGCTATGAATAAACTAATCTTCATCACATTCATTTCCTTAGTCTTATTCGGATGTGGTGATTCAGATAAGCAGCCAAAACCATTAGGGCAACCATCTAATGTACAAGATAAAAATAATAATAAGCCCGAAAGCGCACCACAAAATTCTACAAGCCCAGGTTATTAATAACGCTATATAGATATTTAGATCTGTAGGTTTCTCTTCCCCATCCCCTTGAATAATAAAGTGGCCAAGTTCTCGCTATTTTGTAATCCTCAGGAAAAGTGAAAGCATGCTGAGACGTTTATTTATACCCAGCCCGATCCAGAAGTCTTTGAGCCGCAATTTGATTTTTACCAATAGCAGCAACAGAAATATTCTCAGCCTTAAATGAACCTAAAAGCTTTAAGCCTTCATTATTAATCTTGACTGATTTGACAACTGGCCATTCGTTGTTTCCGTCTGCAAAATATTCTTGGGCAGAGTCACTTGCTAGGTATTCTAAAAACTGAATGGCCGCCTTTGGATGAGGCGCATTCTTAGCAACACCGCCGCCAGCGATATTGATATGGGTTCCAGTAGTTCTTTGATTGGGCCAGACAAAACCAATCTTAGACACAATCTCTTGATCCTCTGGTTTAGATGATCTTAATAGTCGCACTAAGTAGTAAGAATTCGTTAGGGCCACACCACACTCACCTGAAGCAACTGCTTTAATTTGGTCTGTATCACCACCTCTTGGCGGTCTAGCCATATTAGCAACCATTCCTTTGGCCCATTCTTCTGTAGCCACTTCACCACGCCGCTCAATCATGGCGCCAATCAATGACAACATATAAGGATGTGCACCAGAGCGCGTACATACCTTACCTTTATTGATGGGCTCGGACAAGCTCTCATAAGTATCGACATCCTGTTGACTGACCTTCGCTTTGTTGTAAACCACAAGGCGCGCTCTCGTTGAAAGTCCAAACCACGAAGACCCTTCTGCATCAGGTTTAGATCTTAAATTAGCTGGAATACGACTATCTAGGTATTTTGAATTGATAGGCTTAAAGAAACCATCAATCTGAGCGCGCCATAATCTTGCTGCATCTACCATCAAAATAACATCGGCTGAACTGTTTGTGCCTTCGCTTTTGATTCTCTCTGCTAAGGCGTTGTCATCTGCTTCAATGCGATTAATTTTGATGCCGGTCTTTTTAGTGAAACCACTATAGAGTGCTTCGTCTGTTTGATAATGACGAGCAGAATATAGATTTAATTCTTTAGCGCTTGATTGGGCTTGAGCTGAACCCATGCACCAGAGCGCCATGAGCAGAAAAGGGAGGCTCAGTTTTTTTGAGAGTTGTTGCATAGTCATCACGTGTAAACGATTAAAAAGAGATAAGTCTCAATTTATCATAAATACGAATGATTATCAATTAAGATTTAGCAATAATCCTAGAAAGTAATAAAACAGGAAAAAGCCCTGCTAGAACAATGGTTAGCGAAGGTAAAGCAAGCTCTGCTAAACGCTCATCAGCAGCCAATTGGTAGGTAGCAACAGCTAAGGTATCGAAATTAAAGGGTCGTAATAGTAGTGTTGCCGGCAATTCTTTCATCACATCCACAAAGACAAATAGGCCAGCCGTCATGAGACTACGTTGAAGTAAGGGGATGTGCACCCTCCTGAGAATCTGTAGCTTAGAAAGACCAAGCAAAGCTGCCGAACCATCCATTGATGGTGTAATTCTGGAAAGCCCCGCCTCTACACTTTGCAAGCTCGAAGATAAAAAACGGACTAAATAGGCATATACCAAGACTAGCAAGCTAGCGGACATCCACCAAGCTATTTGAAATATTTCCAAAAAGGAAAGTATGCCTATTGCAAGTACAGCGCCAGGTAATGCATAACCAAAGCTGAGTAAACGATTGACCCAACCCAATTGAGAATGTACTCGCACTAAATATGCAAAAAAGATTGCAAGTGCTACAGAGAGTAAGGCAGTCAGTAAAGAAACTGAAAAGGAGTTGCTTAGCCAACCCAAATAACGAATATCAACAGAGAATCCTTGCTTAAATAACAGTTGCAAGAGCGCAAATGCAGGTAGCAAGAATCCACACAGTAAGGTTGTACCGCAAAATATAAAAGCAAAAAAAGCCTTCTTACCATTCAGTCTTATTGTGACTGACTTGCCCTGCGAGGACGAAGAATAGCGTAATTTTGAGCGGCTACTTTGCTCTACAAAGAAGATGAGCAAAATAAAACCTAACAATCCTAAGGCCAACTGAACCGCTGCTAGACGATCGCCAAAAGAAAGCCAGGCCTTAAAAATACCAGTAGCAAAAGTTTGGACGCCAAAATAAGAGACCGCACCAAAATCAGCCAATACCTCCATTAAAGCCAATGCCATACCAGCAAAAATAGCGGGTCTTGCCATAGGCAGCACTAGGTGCACAAAACCTTGAAATGGACTGTAGCCAAGAGTTTCAGATACCTCAATCAAACGTCGACTACGCTCTAAAAAAGCAGTACGGGTAATGAGGTACACGTAAGGAAATAAGCAAAAAGAAAAGGACCATATTGCACCCGCCATAGATCTCGGATCAGGGAAAAACCATAAGGCATCCGCACCAAGAAAAATGCGCAGCGTTGACTGAATGGGGCCAGAAAATTGTAGGAGATCTACGAAAAGATAAGCCATAACATAGGTAGGTACAGCCAATGGAAGAATTAACGCCCATTCAAATACTTTTTTTCCAGGAAAGTCATAACTTGCAATAATCCAGGCATTACCCACCCCCAGGACAAAGACCCCTGCCCCAAC
>CAMBBT010000077.1 GCA_945864455.1 Polynucleobacter meluiroseus
CCCTCTTTGAGAAGAATCTTGCTATCTGCAAATTTTCCTACACGAATCTTAGGGCCCTGTAGATCAGCCATAATGCCAACCTCTTTACCTATTTCAGCAGAAATACTTCTGACTAAATCATGGCGTGCTTTGTGATCTGCCACAGTGCCATGTGAGAAGTTCATCCGTACCACATCGACACCCGCACGAATCATATCGCGCAATACTTCAGGCTTTTCAGATGCCGGCCCTAGAGTTGCAATAATTTTTGTTGCTCTTAACATATTTAGTCTTTCGCTCTTTCTGCAAGTACTGCAAAGGCTGGCAACGTTTTACCTTCGAGGAATTCCAAGAAAGCGCCACCGCCAGTTGAAATGTAATCCACTTGATTCTCAATACCGTATTTAGCAATTGCCGCCAATGTATCTCCACCTCCAGCGATTGAGAATGCTGGTGAGTGTGCAATTGCTGCAGCCAGCATTTTTGTGCCGCCACCAAATTGATCAATTTCGAATACGCCTAATGGCCCATTCCAAACAATCGTGCCTGCGTGCGCCAGCATGGTGGAAAGACGAGCAGCCGTCTTAGGTCCAATATCTAAAATCATATCGTCTTCAGCAACTTGATCTGCCGGCACACGGTTTGCGCGGGCTAGCGGAGAGAGCTCATTTGCAACGACGACATCCTCAGGAATGGGCACATGTGCACCACGTTTTTCCATGAGATCCATAATTTCTTTAGCTTCGCTCACTAAGTCTGGCTCAGCAAGCGACTTACCAATTGGCAAACCTTTAGCAAGCATGAAGGTATTAGCAATACCTCCGCCCACAATCAAC
The DNA here is from genome assembly GCA_945864455.1 of Polynucleobacter meluiroseus. GTDB lineage: Bacteria > Pseudomonadota > Gammaproteobacteria > Burkholderiales > Burkholderiaceae > Polynucleobacter > Polynucleobacter meluiroseus_B. The sequence goes on from CAMBBT010000077.1 coordinate 816, forward strand.
TCATCGACTTTCTCAGAGAGAGCCTTCAAAATAGTAAGCTTAGAGGAAACTTTAGAGCCGGCAACGATCGCTATCAGTGGGCGTTTTGGATTTGCTAATGCACGACTTAAGGCGTCTAACTCAGCTGCCATTAATGGGCCAGCGCAAGCAACTGGTGCAAACTTAGCTACGCCATAAGTAGTTGCCTCAGCACGATGTGCAGTACCAAATGCATCATTGACATAAACATCACATAGAGCAGCAATTTTTTTTGCTAGCGCATCATCATTCTTTTTCTCACCCACATTTAAGCGGCAGTTTTCCAAGAGCACCACTTCGCCTGGATGTACTTTAAATCCTCCATCGACCCAATTACTAATGAGCGGAACTTTGCGATGTAGCAAAGTAGCAATGCGATCGGCGATCGGCGCTAAGCTATCTTCAGATTTAAATTGGCCTTCGGTAGGCCGCCCTAAGTGAGAAGTCACCATTACTGCAGCACCAGCATCGAGACACATCTGCAAGGCAGGCATCGAGGCCCGAATACGAGTGTCTTCAGTAATATGCCCTGCCTCATCTTGGGGCACATTGAGGTCGGCGCGAATCAGCACCCGCTTTCCCTTCAATTGGCCCGCTTGGGCTAATTCACTTAAACGTTTAACTTGAAATAAGGCTTCCGGCATGGGATTGGGCAAATGTGGTGGTTTATGAGCAATACTCCATTCTAAATCGTCTGGCCCAAATACCCCAAAGGATCTCAGGCACCCTACAGCCCTGCCTGCTCTACAATAGGGACTTGGACGCATTTTGGGTCTAGGGCCATAAACCCTCCCTCGGCGCACCGATTAACTTGATACAAAAAGGTAGAGAAAATGTCGATGTCCGACCGCGATGGCTTTATTTGGTCCGATGGGAAGCTCGTTCCCTGGCGTGAGGCCAATATTCACGTCTTAACCCATAGTCTGCACTACGGAATGGGTGTATTTGAAGGCATCCGTGCCTACAAAACGCCCCAAGGTACAGCGATTTTCCGCCTCCCGGAGCATGTCAAACGCCTCTTTAATGGCACTAAGATTTTTCAAATGAACATGCCCTACAGCCCAGAAGTGATTACCAAGGCAATTATTGATGTAGTTAACAGCAATCAGCTTGAAGCTTGCTATATCCGCCCTATCATTTTTATTGGCTCGGAAAAGTTAGGCATCTCTCCAAAAGGCAATACCATCCATACAGCTATTGCTGCTTGGCAATGGGGTGCTTATTTGGGCGAAGATGGTCTCAATAAAGGTATTCGGGTAAAGACCTCCTCATTTACACGCCACTTTGTGAACTCTTCACTCGTACGCGCCAAAGCTTCTGGTTACTACATCAACTCTATTTTGGCCAACCAAGAAGTCACGGCCAATGGATATGACGAAGCTTTATTGCTTGATACCGAGGGTTATGTTTCAGAAGGTTCTGGTGAAAATATTTTTATAGTCAATGATGACATCGTCTATACGCCAGATTTAGCCTCATGCTTAGACGGCATTACGCGTGATTCTATTATCGATATCGTAAAAGACCTCGGACTTGAGTTGCGTGAAAAACGCATTACTCGTGATGAGATCTACTCTGCAGATGAAGCCTTCTTTACTGGCACCGCCGCTGAAGTAACTCCGATTCGCGAACTGGATGACCGTAGCATTGGTGATGGCAAGCGTGGTCCGATTACTGAAAAAATTCAGAAGACGTATTTTGATGCGGTGTACGGTAGAAATGATCAATATAAATCTTGGCTCACTTACGTTAAGTAACCAGGGAAAAAGATGACTCAAGCTCAAGTTGTGATGGTGGATGGCAAGGACCTGCCATTGCATTGCCCCACCAATCAAACTCCAGCCTGGAACTCTCATCCACGAGTTTTCTTGGACATCACTAAAACCGGGGAAGCAAAGTGCCCATATTGTGGCGCTGAATATAAGCTTATTCCTGGTACCGAGCCACACGGACACTAAGCCTTATCAGCGCCTCACCATGAGGTGCTGACTCGGGATACAACATATGAAAAGTATTCTGATCATTGCCCCAAATTGGATTGGAGATGCTGTCAGCACCCAAGCTCTTCTGGCCAATCTCAAGGTACTTTATCCAGAATCCAAAATAGATGTTCTGGCAAGTCATTGGGTGGCGCCTATCTATCGCGCCTGCTCAGAAGTACATGAAGTCATTGAAGCGAAGTTTGAGCACAAAAAACTGCAATGGAACTTACGCAAGCAACTCGCTAAAGAAATTGAGGGTAAAAACTATCAAGCCTGTTTTGTATTGCCTAACAGTTTTAAATCTGCTCTCATCCCCTGGTTAGCCAATATTCCCTTTCGGCTTGGCTATCGCGGCGAGTTGCGTTTTGGTCTGATCAATTTAGCCTTAGATAATCCAAGCAAAATCAATCGCCCACCCATGGTCGAGCACTACTTAGCGCTGAGCCAACTGCTAAAAGATGATTACTCACCTCCACTTGGTCAATTAGTTCCTAAACTCAATGTTTCTACTTCAGCAAAACAGTCTGTAGAAAAAAAATTGCAAGACGCCAACATCAATAGCGACTCTATTTATGCAATATGCCCTGGTGCAGAATATGGTCCTTCTAAAAGATGGCCTACTGAACACTTTGCGGCGTTGGCACAAAAACTCATTACGCAAAACTCAAATAATCAAATCATTCTTTTAGGCAGCAAAAGTGATCATGATCTTGGCCAAGAAATTACCTCCCAAGCAAAGCAAGTAGGCAAGATTCATAACTGGTGTGGTGATACCTCTCTAGATGAGGCAATTGCCTTGATTGGCATGAGTAAGGCGGTAGTGAGTAATGACTCTGGACTCATGCATGTAGCAGCAGCCCTACAGATTCCTCAAGTTGCCATCTTTGGCTCTAGCGATCCAGCCCACACGCCGCCTTTATCAGATAAGGCTCAGGTTATTTGGCTCAATATGCCCTGCAGCCCATGCCACAAAAGGATTTGTCCTTTGGGTCACTTGCGCTGCTTAAAAGACATACTGCCGGAACAAGTATTAGCTACACTCAATACATTGAAATAATTACTGGAAAAGTAAGTTATGACCAAACTTGCAAGACTCTTTCATAATGCCGATGAAGTCGCAGATGCTTGGCGAGAGGCGCTGCGCAATCGTGATGTCAAAGCTGCCTTAGATATTTGGCTTGATGATGACTCTATTACCTGCGTTCTACCCGAAGGTCATCGTCTCAGCGGCCATGCTGAAATTCGGAAAGGCTTAGAGAGACTTTTATCTAAGCAACCATTATTTTTGGAACCGATTGCTTGTATTAGCCACACGATCCCAGGTGCTACGATTTACGACACTACAGAAGCAGTTCACCTCAGAGCCGATCAAGTAGAAGCTGAATTTTTCCTCAATATCACATTAGTCCTCTTGCAAGATAGTCAAGGCTGGCGCATCGCACACCTACATGCCAGTCGCTCGACTGAAGACACTTTTGACGCCCCCTCTACACCCCACGGTCTGCATTAAACATCAACATGGATGAGCAAGTATTACGGTCGCTCATTAAGTGGCCTAATGTGCCGGATTGCTTTGGTTGGCTTGCTTTAGATCGTCGAGGGCAATGGCGTATGCGTGATGAATTCACGCAGCAACACAAACTACCTGGTCAAGTGATTACTCACAGATCCTTAAATGAATTTATCTCCAGAAACTATGCCTGCGACAAGCAAGGAAGATACTTTTTTCAGAATGGTCCACAGCGTGTCTTTATCACGCTCGACGCTACGCCTTGGATAGCCCGCATCATACCAAGTGAGAGTGGCCTTGAACTGCTTACACAGTGCAACAACCCAATCGAAGCAAGCGGGGCTTTAAGCGATGAAAACGGCAATATTTACATCCTTGGAAAAGTAAATCAACTTACTTACAAAGAGAAAAATAAAGAGCAGTTTTCTAATGAAGAATGTCAGACTGTAGCGCTTTTACATGATCATGACTTAGATCAATTCTCCCAATTAGCAAAGTTGCATGAAGTAGCTTGTAGTTTTAGCGGTTCTTGGGAATGGCAAGGTAAACAATTACCTATAGATCTAATTTATTCTGAAGAGCTTGCTGCTCGCTATCAATTCATTGCAAAGCCAAGCGATCAATCGCACTCCTAACTTGGTATTTTTCCCTGCTCCTTGAGCTCATCTTGATACTGTCTTTGCATTTCTCGTAAACGCGCATCAATACTAGAGCCTTGATAGTAGTCAGACCCGCCTGCTGAACGAGCGATCCTTAATTGTTCGATTGCTGATGGCCAAGCACCTTCAAGAGCATATTTTTCACCCAAAGCAAAATGACGCATTGGTACATTCTTAGCCTGATCGTAGGCTTTTGACAGTAAACTCCACCAGACAATTTCATTAGGCTGCAAGCGGGTGCGGGCTTTGAGCCAGGTAATCGCATCATTAGTGCGACCGAGCACTAAATCCGCATTGATCATCGCAGCACCAGCAGCATAAGACTGAGGATAAGCACGCAAAGTAGCTTGTGCTATTTGCAAAGCTTCTGCACCCTTACCTTTGGCTAAGGCCAATTCAGATGCAGTGATATCCAAAGATAAGCTTTGCCTCTGAATTGGTGAGCCTGGGGCGCTGGAGGCCTGGGCCAAATTACGAGCTTGCTGTAAATAGGTTTCTGCTTGCTCTATCTTCCCCTGGCGCTGAGCGATCAGTGCCAAACCATAAACACCCTCCATTTGTTTGCCAGCTTGAGGCTGCTTACTCAAGCTTTCAAAAGTATTTTTAAGATCATACATGCCACTCGAAGTGCCTGATTGCTCCATACGCGCTCTGGCTTTAATGAAATAAAACTCCACTGCAGTAGGAACATTACGCGCAGCCACTCTCCTCGCCCTATCTTGCATATCAGCAATACGATCGGTTGTTAAAGGGTGGGTGCGTACATAGGCAGGAACGCCTTTATCCATTACGCCAGTAGCTCTTTGTAAGCGTTGGAAAAATCCAGGGGCACCATTGACGTCATATCCGCTGGCTTCCAAAATCTGAAAGCCAACACGGTCTGCCTCACGTTCAGCATCTCTGGAATAAGCCAGCTGATTGTCGATAGCTATTGCCTGACCACCCTGCATCAGACCGGCAGCTGCCGAAGGGTTACGAGACATAGCTAATGCGCCAAGTACCACACCTGCAATGGCGATCATGGTGTTAGTGGATTGCTTATCCATTTGGCGCGCAAGGTGACGTTGCAATACATGTCCAGTTTCATGGCCCATGACAGAGGCGACTTCTGAATCCGTCTCCGCACTTACAAGCAATCCCGTATGAAAGCCAATAAATCCGCCTGGTAAAGCAAATGCATTAATACTGCTGTCTTTGACTGCAAAGACTTCAAAGTTATAGGCACCACTACCCTGCTCATTGGCACCACCAAGCTGCAATTGTTTAGCAGCCTGTAATAAGCGGCGCTCCATCGCATTTAGAAAATCATAGATCGGTAGATCATTAGAAAAATCAGGGTCAGGACGAATCTGGCGCATGATCATTTCGCCATACTTACGCTCATCAATTCGGCTTAGAGAGTCCCCTCCAGGATCACCCATATCCGG
>CAMBBT010000078.1 GCA_945864455.1 Polynucleobacter meluiroseus
GAGAACAGGTTTGTCGGACTTGAGGACGTCTTCTTCGAAAGAAGCGTCAGTTACGTATTTAATACCGGCACTCATGAAAATTCCTTATTTAGACTTATTTAGTGAGTTATTTAATTGTGGCGTTACAAAGCTTATATTAGCAATAAGCCGAACGTTCTGCTCAAACTAGATAAATTACTCCATTAATGTCCCAGCCTTTTCCCGCCATTTCTGACCAAAAGCAGCCACAACAGTGGGCTATTACGCCTAATGCAAGTGCGTTGACCCAATTGGCCAAAGGTATTTGGGATTGTGCGAAACAAACCCAAAAACGCCCCTTAGTAGTTCTCAGTACAGCTGGACCACTGATTGGGCTGAGGGCAGCCTTAGAGCAAAACCGACCAAAGGATCTGTCCCATAACATCGCCTTCTTGCCGCAAGTCATTAGCTTTGCTGATTGGTTAGATGCAGCACCAGGCGCATGGAAGTTTCCAAAAAAACAAACAGATTTAGAGAGATGGCTATCGGTCTTTGTGAATTTGCGTAAACACAAAGTGTTGCAAAGCTGGTTTAAGGCCGAGAGTGAAGCAGGTGCATGGGGATTAGCGCAAGCTGTTATTGATGCCTGCGACTCATTATCAGAAGTGGTCGTGCCGCAATTACAAGGCGAGTTAAATGACTTGCTACAAACCCACACGCTTGATACCGAAGCCTGGCTTAAAAAAGTAGAGCGCGTTTTAGATCAGGCTATTGCTAAAGCTTATGTAGGGCTCTCACGTAATGTGGTCGATGAAGAATCTGCAGTGCTCTTAACTTTCTGGCGTTACCTGACAAACATTGGGGATCCAGTCATTCGCAAGCATTTGGCGATGGCTGCCCACTTAGATTTAGCAAAAGCCAATCAGCATCAGGCTCGCCCCTTGATCTGGGTTCAGACCGCAGATACCAAACCGATTGATCAAGAGGTCATGGATAAGTACCTAAATGACTATGCGCAATCAGCTCCCGTGATAGGGGCTGCATTAGATTGGCAGTCAGTTGCTTTATGGTCCGAGGCTCTTGTCGGAGAAAGTGCTACAGGAGAATTCATCGAGCTTAATGCAGAGCAAGAACAGCAACTGAGTAGCAATATTCATGCAGCCCATTATCAAGATTGGCATTTAATTTCAGCAAGACGTTTTGAAGAATTGGCCTGGGCTGCAACTAAATCAATTGAATCATATTTAATTGCAGGTAAAACGAAGATTGCCTTAGTGGCGCAAGATCGTCTGGCGGCAAGACGGGTAAGAGCGTTGTTGGCGCGTTTAGGTCCAGCCTTAAATATTCGTGATGAAACTGGCTGGAAGATAGATACCACGCGAGCAGCAGCAGCGATCAATAGTTGGCTAGAGCTCATTCGCGCTCCCAAGGAGGGGCCAACAGCCAGTGCTTTATTAGAATTTTTGCAAAATCCATTTTTAGATATTCCTGCTTGTATTGAAAAGCCTCCTGAAGTTTGCATTGGATTACTGGCGCAGCTCGAAGATATCTTGATTGCTAGTCAGGCCAAGTCGGGCTGGGAAACTTTTTATATGGCCATTGAGCGAGCCAATGACTATGCAGCTACTCATGAGACTGCTCCCAATGAGGCCTTATTAAAACTGCTGCAATTTGTTAGAGAGCGGCACTATGCCTGGCAAGAGTTAGATCTCAATTGTTCAAATGCATACGGACTCCTGCAACAAAATTTGCAAGAGTCCGGAATGGCCCCCGCTTTAGAAAAGGATGCTGCAGGCAAGCAATTATTAGAGGTGATTCATACCTTTGATTTGCGCTCCAGCAATTATCAAAACGTTGCAATGCGTCTACCGGAGTGGATTAGTTTGATTAAATCCGTTCTAGAAGAGGCCTCATACGAAGAAGCTGGCAAAGAGGCGCAAGCAAACTTAAGTATTTTGCCGCTAAGCTCAACACGCCTTCGTCAATTTGATGCCGTAGTTGTAGTGGGTTGTGATGAGCAGCAATTACCTGCATTTTCCGAGCCGCCCTTATTTTTCTCAGATGCACTCAATCGCCTACTTAAAATATCTACTATCAATGCTCAGTATATTCAGCAAGCGCGTGATTTCTCGCAACTACTAGTTTCTTGCCCAAGTGTTGATTTGCTCTGGCAAAGTAAAAGTAAGAGTGGCGAGCCGCTAAGGCCATCAGCATGGATACAGCGTTTGCAAACGCAATTGCCTCGTTGGAAAGCAGTCATTGCTGAGCCTGACTCTTATGTTGGAAAAGCAAGACCACTACAAAAGGCAGTTGCATCGCTAGATCAACATTTACCTTTACCGCTGTCTATGAGCCCTAGTGCCTATAAGGCTTTGAGAGACTGCCCCTATAAATATTATGTCCGCAGTTTATTAGGTCTACGAGAAGCAAAAGTATTTGAAGATGGGTTTGATGCTTCTTTAGCAGGGCAATCACTTCACGCTTTGCTACGGAATTTTTATCAGGCACTCAAGACTGAAGAGCAAAAAGTCAGGTCACCAATTATCCAGAACACCCAAAATACCCAGGCTCGTCGTTTATGGATGGAGCGCGAGCTATCTGCCATTTCCGAAAAAGAATTTAAACGACTTATTGAGGGTGACGGTAGGGTACTAGGCACCTTACGTGATTGGCAAAAACAAATCCCCAGCTTTATAGATTGGCAACTCCAAAGAGAAGCTCAAGGATGGCGTTATCAAAATGCTGAACTGAAGGTTGGCTTTGATTTGTATTTTATCGACTTTGATGGCGAGAATCGTATGATTCGAATTGAAGGGCGCGCCGATCGTTTTGATATCAATATTCAAGACGAGCAACAAGCAGAGGTGATCGATTATAAAAATCAGTCGATGACTAGGCTTAAAAAGCGTGCTGAACATATTTTGGATGATCCGCAGCTACTGATTTATGCCCGTGCTGTCAATGAAAATCCTACTAACGCACATCTTCAGAATCATCAGATCAATCATGCCCAATGGACCTCACTTAAAGTCGATCTTAAGAGAGATAAAAAACTAATGCGATCTTTAGAGGTAGAGGGTGTGCCCGATTTGATGCCTCAGTTTGACCAACAAATTACTCAAGATATGCAAAATCTGTGGTCTAGAAAAGAGATGACTGCTTTTGCACCAGATGGTGTTTGTAAGTACTGTGAGGCAAGAGGAATTTGCAGGAAGGGGATGTGGTGAAAAAGTTTGATAACGCCATAGCATGTGATCCTCGTAAATCCATCATCGTCTCTGCTTGTGCTGGCAGCGGTAAGACATGGCTATTAGTGGCCCGCATGATTCGGCTTTTACTTGCTGGCGCTAAACCATCAGAAATCCTAGCCTTGACCTTTACTCGCAAAGCCGCGCAAGAAATGCGTGATCGGCTCTATAGTCTGCTAGAGCAATTTTCAACGATGAGTGATGCAGCGCTATTAGATGAGCTATGCAAAAGAGGTTTAGATGACAAGCAGGCGAAAGTATTGCTGCCTCAAGCCAAGGCACTTTATAACAAGGTGCTTGCTAGCCCTCGGTCAATTGTGATTGATACCTTCCATGGCTGGTTTGGGAGATTGTTAAATGCTGCTCCTATTTCAGCAGAAGTGCAGCCCGGCTTTAGCTTGCGCGAGGATGGCAAACGATTATTAGAGGAATGCTTGGACGATTGGTGGGGTGATCTTCCACCAGATCTCAAAGCGCACTATGACATCCTTCTTAAGCACTTAGGCGCAAGTAATACAGAAAAGTTCTTAATGGGTAACTATGGCCTGATGAAGCAACGCGGCGCCTGGACTTTCTTTATACAGGCTTGCAAAGAAAGAGGCATTACCCCGATTGAGCACTTCAAGCAATTTTTACCCAGGTTCAATCTAGAAAATCCTTTGTTAGGTATGTGGGATGCGCCTCAGGCAAGAGTAGATTTTGAGTTCTTGATTCGTTGCTTTGCTCATAGCAGTATCCAAGAGAGTGATTTCTTGCCACGCTTAGTTTCTGCTCTAGAGTGCATGCAGCGCGGCGCTGATGTCATGGAAGTTGCCGAAAATCTGCAATTAGTATTTTTAAACGCCGTTAGTGAATCTCGCTCCAATAACAATAAAGCCCTTGGAGCAGTGAAGACCTATCTCCAAAATGAAGGCTTAAGTCATCTTGAGCCAGGGCATATTGCTTATAAGCAAGCCTGGGCACAGGCGTTTATTGACTATGTAGCCTGGCAAGCTGAAAAAGATGTTTATGAATTAAACCTAGCTTGGTTTGCCATGAGTGAGCGCATGATGGACCATGCTGCTGCATCTAAAGAAGCCATGCGTGTGCGAGATTTTGATGATTTAGAAATTGGTGTCAGTCAGTTAATGGGAAATAGTGCGCATGCAGCTTACTTGCAAGCGCGCTTAGATGCTAAATATCAACATATCCTGATTGATGAGTTTCAAGATACCAATCCATTGCAGTGGCAAATTCTACGTTCTTGGTTAGACGGCTATGGCAATGATGAGAGTAAGCCCAGTGTTTTTATCGTAGGCGACCCAAAGCAATCCATTTATCGCTTTCGCAGAGCAGATCCTCGCCTATTCGCTAGTGCCAAAGAGTTCTTAAAAACCCATCTGCATGCTGTTGCGCTTGATCAAGACACAACCCGTCGCAATGCTAAAAAAATTAACTCGGCCGTGAATGCTACTTTTGCTCAGTCGCAATTGCCACCTACCTATGAGTTTCATGAGCAAGATACCTTGTGGGAGCCTTTACAAGAGGGCCTGCCAAATGAAGGCTATGCAAAAGAGGGTGAGGCTGCGCTATTACCCCTTATCCCTTATGTTAAAGAAGAGCTCACCCCTAGAGCAGGCAACGCATTTGATGCGCCTATTACGGATGTGAACCAAACGGTTGCAGCTATGCAACGCTATTTTGAGGGTCAAGAGATTAGCAAGCTGATTCATCAGGTGATGGTAACGCACCAGGTGATGGATGAGCAAGATGGGCATAAGCTTTGGCGTGCTGCTAGAGAGAGTGACTTCCTATTACTGGTCAAACGCCGTAAATATTTACCGCAGTTTGAGAGAGCGCTACGTGAAGCACAGCTTGCTTATGACAGCTCTCGGCTTGGCGGCTTATTAAACACACTTGAAATTGATGATTTGATTGCTTTGCTCACTGTATTGCTATCGCCACGCCATGATTTACCGCTTGCGCAAGTACTTAGAAGCCCAATCTTTAGTTTTACTGAGCAGCAAATGCAGAACCTGGCTATTACTAAAGCAAATAATCAATATCGCTCCTGGTGGGATACCTTGCAAGATAGTCAAGACGCATCAGCACAAAGAGCTGCACGCTTTTTAGAGCATTGGCGTGTACTAGCAAAGCATTTACCAGTACATGACCTGTTGGATCAAATTTATCAAGAAAGCAATTTGCGTTTTGCCTATGGAGTGAGCGCTCAGCCTTTAGCTCGTGCACAGATAGTTGCTAATTTGGATGCTTTTTTAGAACTCTCTTTGAATCAAGATGGCGGCCGTTATCCGAGCTTAAGTCGTTTTATTGATGAGATTAATGCCATGCGTCGTAGCGATGACGACGAAACACCGGATGAGGGTGATGTGGAGCTTGAAGCTGAAGTAGAGCTTGCAGAGATAGATGAAGATAGCGAGATGTCAGAAGAGGATCAGCATAAGCGCGTTCGCCTCATGACGATTCATGGAGCAAAAGGACTGGAGTCTCCCTTTGTGATTATTTTGGATGCTAATCATACGGTTGGCGCTTCTGATCATTCTGGCGTTTTATTAGAGTGGTCACCAAATGAGAGAAGCCCATCGCATCTGTCGATGTATACCAAGTCAGGTTTAACTTCGCCGCGCAGTCAAATTCGGGAGGATGAAGAGCTTATTAGCCAGAATGAAAACTGGAACTTACTCTATGTGGCAATGACCAGAGCTAAGCAAGGTTTGTGGATCAGCGGCGTAGCAAAAGAGCCCTCTGTAAATAATCCCATTGGCCTAGATCAGAAATCTTGGTATGCCAGAGCTCAATTTGGCAAACTGCCAACTTTAGAGTCTATTGAGGCAGCCGCGCCTACTACTGGCGATAAAGTGAAAGGGTCGAATAAGTTCAAGGAAAGCGCTGTGATTTACGAGAATTTTAGTATTGAAGATTTCCAGATTTCTTGGGCGCAGGCAAAACTGAGTCACCAGCAACAATTACGAGATATTGAGAGCGGCGCCACAGTAAAGTCTACTCAAGTGGCAAAAGAAGAACCTGACCCAGACATTTTAGAAGAGGGCACAAACTTTCATAAGCTACTTGAGTTCTTGACTGCAGACTCAAACAACCCAGCTAAACCCCCGATGCCAAGTGAGCAAGAGGT
>CAMBBT010000079.1 GCA_945864455.1 Polynucleobacter meluiroseus
ATACGTGACAAAGAGGTATTAAAAAAGGCGTAGTGCTCCCAATCTTGAACTTGAAAGTTACTACCAATTAGTCGATTGACATTGAGTAGGGCATTTAAATTAAATGCGGCCGTAACACCTAATGGATCGTTATAAGCCAGATCTAGGGTCTCAACATCCTTTACTAAATCAATGCCAATGAGAAGTCCGCCATTACCCTGACACTCATTTACAAGATTGATGAAAAATTGATCAGCCTTATCAGGATCAAAGTTTCCAATCGAGGAGCCAGGATAGAAAAATATTTTGCGAAGGTTTTGAAGATCAGGAAAGGCTAGGGGTAAGCTTAGGTCGACAGCATGAGCTGACATCTCAATCTGCGGAAATTGTTTTTGCAGATCAGCAACAGCAGATTCTAAATACTCCTTTGAAATATCGAGCGCCCTATATTGCTTTGGTTTAACGGCATCGAAAAGCCTGCTTGCTTTCGCGCAATTGCCAGCACCGAGATCAAGTAAAACATCGCAATGACCAATGGCATCAGCAATATCACGCTGATAGGTATCCATGATCCATTTCTCAGTACGAGTCGGGTAGTATTCCTTCAGAAGCGTAATGACATCAAAAAGATGTGAGCCAATGACATCGTAAAAAAACTTTGGCGATATTGATGGCGTATCAGCGCTAAGGCTGATCAGCAACTCTTGCGTCAAAGTATCTTTCATTAAATGAATTCTTTAGGCGACAGACAAACCTTTGCCCGCTACAAACTGACCTATTTTCTGAGCGCTAGTAAAGCCATCTAAATTTAAGATTGAGAGGACTTCTGCCTCTTGCTCTGGCACGCAAGAAATCAGTAAGCCGCCGCTAGTTTGTGGATCGGTTAGTAGGTTTTGTTGCCAGAGAGCTAAGTTACTCGCGAGCTTGACTTCGCTGCCGTAGCCAGCCCAATTTCGGGTAGAGGCGCCGGTAAAGATATCCGCTTTAACATGCTCAATAGCTTCTTCAATTACTGGGATAGCGCCCCAGCTCACCTGCGCCATTAAATGAGAACCTCTAGCCATCTCGAGTAAATGTCCCGCTAAGCCAAAGCCTGTCACATCAGTTAAGGCGTGAACACCATCTAGCCCAGAGAGTGCAACACCAGGCTTATTTAGCTTGGTAGTCAGAGCAATCATCTCTTTGTAGCCTGCTTCAGAGAGAAGTTCTCTCTTTAGGGCTGCAGAAAGTATGCCGACGCCTAATGGTTTGCTGAGGATAATGCTATCGCCTACTTGAGCGCCATTATTACGCTTTAGTTTTTTTGGATCCACTACACCAATGGCTACTAGGCCATAAATTGGCTCTACCGTATCAATCGAGTGACCACCAGCAATCATGATGCCAGCATCATTGCAGACCGATTCGCCGCCAGCAGTGACTTTCTGTATAACTTCCAAAGGTAAGACATTAATAGGCATACCCAAAAGCGCGAGTGCAAAAAGAGGCTGAGCTCCCATTGCATAAATATCGGAGATTGCATTGGTTGCAGCTATGCGACCAAATTCAAAGGGATCATCAACGATAGGCATAAAGAAATCGGTCGTAGCAACGATCGCCTGATTTTCATTAATTTGATATACGGCCGCATCTTCATTGTTATCCGAACCCGCTAATAGCGCGGCAGGTAGATTGCGTATCGGTGAAGACTTGAGGATGTCGCTTAAGACGCCAGGCGCAATCTTGCAGCCACAGCCTCCGCCATGAGATAAAGAGGTAAGACGGCCGTTATAGGGAGTAGTCATCAGATTAAATATTCAGAAAAAAAGGCAAAAGATGCGAATACAAGAGCTTACTCAATTTAGAGTAAACACGTACGAAAGCCGCAAAAATGATCACTTCTATTGGGTTGGTAAAAGTTACGAAATGCATTTCGTCTTAAGCGTTCTGGGGTAAACATACTCCAGCCCTTTAAGACCTGATAGTTGCCATCAAACCAAGGTTTCGAATAATCAAAATAGGGATCAGGTGAAAATCCGGGAAACGGTAAAAAAGGGCTAGCGGCCCACTCCCATAAATGGGAAGGCTGATATTGTGCTGGCGACTGATTCATTAAAAGGGTTAACTCATGTTCATTTGGTAGGCGCAATTGATGCCAATCACAGAAGCTTTTGGCATCGCTAAAAGAAATATGTCTTACAGGCTCATTCTCGGAAAAATTGAGCCATTGATCAAAATAGCGCTGATACCACCTTCCACCATCTTTTTTCCAGTGAACTGGAGGCGCTACTGGATTGAAGTTCGCTTGATTTGTGGGAGATTCAATAAACTCTAAATAATCCGAATTGCTAACAGCTTGGTCTGCAATGCTAAAGGCCGATAGTTGGATGGTATGAGACCATTTTTCATTATCAAAAAGAAAGCCGCTATTACGCTCAGAGCCCGCAATGAGAGTTGTTTCTGGAAAATGAATATACGAATGAGTCTCCTTCCTAATCGGATTAATTTTTGAAAATACTTCGAATGGCGCAGGATAGCCCAAGGTTTGCCACATATGGGCATAAGCCTCGTTATGCATATCCTGGTGGAAGATTGATAGCTGAATAAAGTAGGCCTTCTTCATGTCAATAGACTTTGTAAGAAGTTGCCGGGTCTTATCCATTACTCGTACGTTATATTCAAGTAGTGCATCTAGTGGCGGAATAGCGATGGTCCATCGGTCTAGATGTGCGATTTCAGAGGAGTTGAATAAATGATCTACATTACTTAATAGTGATGGCTTTGACATCTGCCCATCACGCTGAACCCAAAGCTCATGAAACCAAGTTAGGTGACCAAACTCCCAAAAAGGGGGGTTCAAGGTATTTTCAATAGGCACACATTCATCACCCGGCCTCATCTTTTTAAGTATGCTGAGGGTAAGATTATTCGTGCTGACCAACCAATCATCTAAAAGTTCTAAATTAGGATAAGGCTCGTATTGGAGATGATCACTTACAGGGGAATGCAGCATGAAAGGATAGTCTTTTACACCTTGTGAATGAAGCTATTGAAATGCAATGTTGTGCAATGTTATGTAAACCGATGATTAGCGCTTAAAAAATCACTTTCATACAAGCATCTAGGTTGAAAGCAATCCAGAGGGGCTATACAGCTATTTTATCTTGTGAGCTTAACCTTGCCAATTTTGCCAGGAGCGGTCTTTAGGGCGGGGGTTAGAAATCTTTGTATCGCTAGTTCCAGTTACCCGGGGCCACCAAAATATCGATTTATAGACTTTTAAGCATCTATTTTTCCATTAGAGGCAAATTAACAAAAAAAGTATTAAGATTTACTCATGTTGAAAAAACTGGCACTCATTTTTTTGATCCTAACCTTGCCCATTCAAGCTTGGGCGGTATCGGATATGCCATTCAAACATCCATCTGCAGTTGTTGTTGAAACCCAAAAATCTTTTCACTCTTGCCATCAAGAATTGAAAATATCGGCTACAGATAACTCTGCGCCTCAAAATCAACCCCAAGACAGTGGTTGCAATTCTTGCGTGTTATGTATGGCTTTTGCTCCATACTCATATCAATTCCTTGCTAGTCAGATTTCTTATTCGCTAACATCAAAGGTTAGCAATATTAGTTTTGTCAGTTACGACACACCAGCGCTAAGTAAGCCACCCATTCTTTAACTCCCTAGGATAAGTCTGCCCAAAATTTGGGATTCACCTTCTTTGGAGAGTTATATGAAAAAAATTATTATTGCTTTAACTTGCTTGCTATCATCTTTTGCTTTTGCAAACCCAGAATGGGTCAATGGCGAGATTGTCAGAATTGATCCCTCCCGCGATCGAATTGTGCTCAAGCATGAATATATTGCCAGTATCAAAATGCATGCAATGACCATGCCTTTTGGTACACCAAAAGGGTTGAATCTGGATGCGTATCGTCCGGGTGATAAGGTGCGATTTCAAATCAAGGTCGTAGATGGCACTCTGGACATTACTGCCATTGAAAAGCTGAAATGAAAAAGACTTCATTCCTTAAGTTTGTATTTTTTGTGACGATGGGATTCGTGACACAGCTAAGCGCTGCCCCTTTAGGCTATAAACATAGCTGGATGGTGATGGGTGATTTTAGTAAGACATATCAGGAGTTATCAGCTAATTACTCCACTACGGCAAATGATGCATTTGGAGTTTCGCTTAGCGCAATGCAAACAGATGACTCTGTAAGCAAGCAGCAAAATGCAGAAGCGGTCTACACCCGTAAGGTGGCTCGCTGGAATCTACCGAATGCACAGGCTAATATTTGGTTTATTGGTGGCTTAGGCTCAATTACTGGCAATACGTTCGGAGGATCAAAAGCAATGGCTTCACCCGGTCTTCAGGTCGATTATGAAACCACTCGTTTTTATTCCATGGCATCTGCACGAATTTATGCAGCGCAAGGAGCCACTAGCAATATCACAACCGCACGTTTGGGGGCTTCGTTTTATGAGGTGGACTATGACCAGGCTCAGCCTTGGATAGTAGTTGAGGCAAGACGAATGACGTTTGTATCAAATCAGTATGAGTTCACGCCAATGCTGCGCGTTATCCATAATCGGTATTTTGTGGAGGCGGGTGCTAATTTATCTGGACAACTCCGCTTTAACTTTATGTACAACTATTAGGATGACATATATGAAAAATATGAAACTGGTTAATCTTATATTCGCAATTTCATTATTGGGCTTTAGTCAAGCAGCTTTAGCCAGTATGAAGGTCACTGTAAATGGCATGGTTTGCTCTTTTTGTGCCCAAGGTATTGAAAAGAGTCTCTTGAAACTCGATGAAACTAAGGCAGTATTGGTTGATTTGAAAAACAAGGTTGTGGTAGTTGAGGCAAAGGAAGGAAAAACGCTCAATGAAAAGTTGATCAAAGAGGAAATCACTGATTCTGGTTATGACGTTGTTAGCATCGAAACTATTTCACAGACGGTTGCTCAATTTAAAGAGCAGATGAAGGGCAAAAAATGAGTGGCAAGAGTTTGCAGGATGCTAAAACCCCATTTTTCAGCTCATTGCTAACCCTCTTTGCTAGTTCTAGCACCTTAATCTGCTGTGCTATGCCTGCATTGCTTGTGAGTTTGGGGGCGGGCGCAGCTCTAGCTTCGCTCGTTGCGGTATTTCCTCAGATTGTGTGGGTAAGCGAGAATAAGGAGATCATTTTTTTAATTAGCACTCTCTTGATGGTGATCGGCGGCATTGTGCAGTGGCGTAATCGTTACGCTCCATGTCCAATAGATCCCAAACTGAGGCAGGCATGCTTGCGAACCCGTAAAGTCTCTTTAAGTATTTATTTAATTAGCTTAGTTCTATTGATTATTGGGGGGTGGTTTGCTTTTATCCAGCCACTTCTCTAAGAAGATAAGTCTAGGAGATGGGATAACATCAAAAACCCAATTAAATAGATCTTTGATTCACTCGCTTTGATAATTCTTCAGCACTCTCTTTTCGCTCGCTATAACGGTCTGTCAAATAGCTCGAAACCGAGCGAGTCAATAAAGTGAATTTGACCAACTCTTCCATCACATCAACTACCCGATCGTAATTAGCCGAAGGCTTCATGCGATTGTTGTCATCAAACTCTAAAAAGGCTTTTGGTACAGAGGATTGATTTGGAATCGTAATCATCCGCATCCATCTTCCCAGAATGCGCATTTGATTAACAGCATTAAAAGATTGCGAACCACCGTTCACTTGTAATAAAGCTAAAGTCTTGCCTTGCGAGGGCCTTACAGCACCAATACTTAAAGGTATCCAATCAATTTGAGACTTCATGAGCCCTGTCATTGCTCCATGACGCTCGGGACTGCTCCAAACCATTCCTTCAGACCACTCTACAAGTTCTCTTAGTTCAACAACTTTAGGATGTGTTTCAGGGGCATCATCTACTTGCGGCAATCCATGGGGATTAAAGAGTCTTGTTTCACAGCCCATTGCCTTCAATAATCTTTCAGCTTCTTCTGCTAAAAGGCGGCTGAATGATTGCTCTCTCAGAGAGCCGTACAACAGCAATATTCTTGGGGGGTGGTTCTTCAATGCCTTGGCTTGAATTTCATCAAGAATTGGCTTGTCAAAGAGCGCTTTATCGATATTAGGAAGGTCGGTCATGAATGAGTATTAATGAAAATCGGTGAAATGGCTTAAAACAGCTATAAAAATTAGATTTCATAGAACTGTCACAATAATTCTATTATCATCGAATTATGAAAAATACAGAAGCCGTAAGCGCATTTGTAGCGCTTGGACAGGAGTCCCGCTTAAATGTTTTCCGCTTGATTGTTCAGCGGGGTGATGTTGGCTTGACGCCGAGCCAAATTATT